>JAULUH010000230.1:0-15653 GCA_032111745.1 Anaerolineae bacterium
CCAGGATGCCTTCAACCCCCTCAAGGGCTCCATCCCGGCCCGCACCGACGGCGACCGCACCCTCTACGACGCCTACCTCCAGGCTGCCATGGATGACTTCGCCTCCAACGACATCACCCCCAGCCTCGCCCACGGCGCCGCCGCCTCCGAAGGCTGGGTCACCGCCTTCAACGACGCCATGACCCTCTTCGTCACCGACAAGGACGTCGCCGCCGCCCAGGCCGCCATGGCCCAGGCCTGCACCGACGCGGGCGTCTGCCCGTAACCTGGCTGCCACGTACCACGCAGCGACGACGCGTTCGCCGCTGCGTGGTACACTCTCAACTACAGCGCAAGCGCGCCGTGCATCGCCTGGGGCACGGCGCGCTTTCCCAGGAGCTGCCATGTCCTACGCCCGCCGCGAGCGCTGGATCGGCTTTCTGATCCTCTTGCCATCCATCCTCCTGATCGGCATCTTCGTCTATGGCTTCATCACCTGGACGACTCGGGTATCGCTTTCCAAATGGGATGGCATCGCGCCGGACTACACCTGGGTTGGCCTGACCAACTACGCCAAGCTCTTCAGCCTGGAGCTGGGCGGGGTGGCTGCGCGGCGCTTCCACATCGACCTGTGGAACACCTTCTTCTTTACGCTGTTGTTCCTGTTTGTCTGCCTGGTCATCGGGCTGCTGCTGGCCATCCTGCTGGACCAGCACGTGCGGGGCGAGGGCATCTTCCGCACTATCTATCTGTTCCCCATGGCACTGTCCTTTGTCGTCACCGGTGTGATCTGGCAGTGGATCTTTGCGCCAGGCGCAGCCGGCCGCGCCCGGGGTGTCAACGCCCTGCTGGGAAGCCTGGGCCTGGAGGCGCTGCAGTGGAAATGGTACACCAGCACCGAGTCCATTGGGCCCTTCCACGTGGCCCTCATCCCCGTCGTCATCGCGGCCGGCTGGCAGATGGTTGGCTACACCATGGCTATGTACCTGGCCGGGCTACGGGGCATCCCCGACGAGCTACGGGAGGCGGCCCGGGTCGACGGCGCCAGCGAGCCACAGATCTACCGCCGCGTGGTCATGCCCCTGCTTAGCCCCATCACCCTCAGCGCCATCATCATCCTGGGCCACATCTCCCTCAAGATATTCGACCTGGTCTACACCATGACCGGCAAGGGTGCGGCCTTTGTGACCGACTTCCCCGGCATCTTCATGTTCGAGACTACCTTCCAGGGCAACCACTATGCCCAGGGCGCGGCCATCTCCATCATCATGCTGGTCATGGTGGCTCTGGTCATCATCCCCTATCTCATCTATACCTTCCGGCAGCAGGTGGAGCTATGACCGCGCGCGGACTGAACCCCACTCGCATCGGCATTTATGTCCTGTTGATCCTGTTCGCCCTGTTGTTCCTGGTGCCCGTCTACGTGCTCCTGATCAGCTCGACCAAGAGCTTCGCCGAGGTGCAGGACCTGTCCCGCATGTGGTTGCCGCCGCTGGATCCCACCCTGGAGAGCTTTAAGGCCGCCTGGTCCGGCATCCCTGAAAGGGGCCTGCGCGGGCTCTCCGGCAACATGCGCAACAGCCTCTACCTGACCATCCCGGCCACCCTCATCTCGGCCGTGCTGGGCTCTCTCAACGGCTACGTGCTGGCCAAGATCCGCTTCCCCGGCGCCGACATCCTGTTCATGTTCATGCTCTTTGGCATGTTCATCCCCTACCAGAGCGTGCTGATTCCCCTCACCCTGACCCTCTCGGCCATCGGCCTGGGTGGCACCCTGTGGGGGCTGATCCTGGTGCACGTGGTCTACGGCCTCCCCATCACGACCCTGATCTTTCGCAACTACTACGCCGAGGTACCCAAGGAACTGCTGGAGGCGGCGCGCATCGACGGCGCCGGCATCTTCGGCGTGTATTGGCGGGTCCTGGTGCCCCTATCGGTGCCGGCCTTCGTGGTGGTGATCATCTGGCAGTTCACCCAGATCTGGAACGAGTTCCTCTTCGCCGTTACCATCCTCCAGAAGCCCGAGTCGCAGCCCATCACCGTGGCCCTGCGCAACCTGTCCGGCAGCCAGATCAAGGAATGGAACGTGGTCATGGCCGGCACCCTGATCGCGGCCATCCCCACCCTCCTCATCTACATCCTCCTCGGCCGCTACTTCATCCGCGGCCTCCTGGCCGGCTCGGTCAAGGGCTAGCACAAACCCGAGCGCGTAGAGACGGCCCCGAAGAGCCGTCCCTACATTCTGCCTATACCTCTTACCGGTTACCGATCACCGATTACCGATCACCGATTACCGATCACCGATCACCGAACCGCCAGCCTCTTGCTGAACTTCATCGTCCCGCTGTCGGCAAAGAGGTCGATGAACATGTTCTCGCCCTCGGTGAAGACCAGCGCAGCACCGGCCAGCTGGTTGAGGTACGCATCGCTCTGTGACCCAGGTGGGCACATCATGCGTGTGGTGGCAAAGGGGCCAAAGGTCAGGGCCTGGCCCTCCAGGGTGTAGGTGCCGCGGAAGCGGTTGCAGTCTGCCTTGCCCTGTACCATACCACCGGGCAGCAGAGCCAGGGTGTAGCTGCCCGGGCTGGCCACGGCGATCTCCTCCACCGGGGTGGTGGTACCTTCCCACTGCCAGGACACGTTCAGCACGGTCGCCGGGTCGAAGGCTGCCGCCGGGGCTTCCTCGACGGCCTCGGCCGCCGGGGCTGCCGCAAAGCGCATGGTCCCCGTATCGGCCTTCATGGAGATGACCAGGTCCTCGCCGTCCATCACATAGGAGGCAGCCGCGCTGACGTCGCGGGTGAAGATGTCGGCCTGTGAGTCGGGAGGGCAGGCCGCCATGGTCGACGGGCCGAGCTGGATGCTCAGGGACGAGCCATCGAGGACATAGGTCCCGGCCACGCGATTGCAGTCCGCGCGCAGGGCCACGTTGCCGTCCTCGAGGAATTCCATGGTGTAGCGGGCAGGGTCGGCGGCAACATTGCTGCTGCCATCACCGTAGAGCGACTCCGTCCATTGCCACACCACGCCGGTGATCGGCGCCGCGGCCGGCATGGTCTCGGCTGCAGCTGCGCCGGCCTCCGCGCCCACGACCTCGCGCGACACCTCGACCAGCTCCTCGCCCTGCAGCTCGTAGGTGACCACCACCTGCTGCGTCGGGCAGCACATGGGCTCGTCAGGCCCCTGGGTGATCATGTCCACCACGATCTGGTTGTTCTCGATCGCCACGGAGTTGACGGTGATCCGGTCGCCCAGGTAGGTCGTGGCGACGTTGGTCCACTGGTCGTCCTGCTCGGTGACCACGGCCAGGTCGTAGAACATGCCGCTGCCACCGGCGCTGGAGTTGAGCACCACGGCAACCGCCGACTGTCCATTCAGCTCCCCGGTGGCAACCAGGTCCGTTGTCTGCACGTAGGCCATAGCGGCCGAGCCGGGCGCAGCCGGCGTCTCATACACGCCGTCGACCAGCTGCACGGTCTCGGTCATCGCCGAGGTGCCCTGGTAGCTGAGGTTCTTCAGCGCGTCCATGGTGGCGGCATCCACCGCGGCCGCGGGCTCTGCGCCCGCCTCAGCCACCGCTGCACCGGCGGTGTAGCTCACCTGCAGCGCGCCATCGGCCGCGCGTAGCTCCAGCGTGTCGCCGGTAATGGCGAAGGTGGCCGAGTTCTCCAGGGCTGCCAGGTAGGCTGCTTCCTGGGTCATCACGTCCTCTTCACACATCATGCGGGTCGTGCCCATGGGGCCGAAGGCGATGTTGGCGCCGTCTACCTCGTAGTCTCCGAAGTAGTTGTTACAGCCGGCCGAGCCGTTGACCGAGCCATCCTCGCCGAACAAAGCGGTGACCTCACTGCCCGTCACCACGCTGGCGACGCCGCCCCTGCCGTTGTTGATGCCGGTGGCGACCCAGTTGGTGCCGGTCAGGGACACCATCTCCTGGATCCCGTAGCTTACCTGCAGGGCCCCGTCGGCCGCGCGCAGCTCAAGCGTGTCTCCGGTGATACTGTAGGTCGCCGAGTTCTCCAGGGCCGCCAGGTAGGCCGCCTCCTGGGCCATCACCTCCGGATCCACACACATCATCATGGTCGAGACCAGGGGACCGATGGTGATGTTGGAGCCATCGACCGTGTAGGAGCCGGAGTAGGTGTTGCAGCCGGCCGAGCCGCTCACCGTGCCGTCCTCGCCGAACACCGCGGTGACCTCAGTGCCCGCCACCAGGCCGGACACCGCGCCCCTGCCGTTGTTGATCATGGTGGCCGACCAGTTGGTGCCAGTCAGGGAGGCCATCTCCAGGGGCTCGAAGGCCAGCACGACCTGGCCGTTGGCGTCGAAGATCTGCAGTTGGTTGGCCACCAGCTGGTAGGAGGCCGCGCTCGCCAGGTTCGTCAGGACAGCCTGCTCCTGGGCCATCAGGGGATCGGGGCAGGCCATCATGGTCGAGCCAAGGGGCTCCGCAATGGTCAGGGTATTCCCGTCGACCGTGTACGAGCCAAAGAAGTTGTTGCAGCCGGCGTTGCCGCTCAGCTGGCCATCCTGGAACATCACCGTGGCGTCGACCTCCTGCACCGGGATGGTCAGCTGCCCGTTGGCGTCGGTGTAGGCGATCAGCTTCCAGGTTGTGCCCTCAAAGCTGGCGCTGGCCTCCACCGGGGTCTTGCTTACCTCCTCGATCAGGGTGTAGGTGAAGGCCGAGGCGTCAGCAGGCACGTTGGTCCGGCGCTCGCGGCTCACGAGCAGCTCGTACTCATAGCCCTGTTCGAAGGTGAAGCCCTGGATCGTATCGTAGAAGTAGCGATAATCCTCATCCGGGCTCTGCCGTACCAGGAGGCACAGCTGGGGCGCCACGCCGACGCACGGCTCCAGGTTCGGGCCCACAAACAGGGTCAGCTCTTCCGCAGCGGCAGCCGGGGCAGGGGCCTCGGTCGCCTCGGTCACCGCAGTGGGCGCCTCCGCAGGTGTCTCGGCTACCTCTGCTACCGTCGGCACCTCCTCGACAGCCGGCTCCGGGGTAGCCTCCTCGGATCCGCCACAGGCTGCCATCACGACGCCGAGCAGCAGGAGCACTGCAACCACGGCCACAATGTTGAGCCAATTCCTACGCATTGGATGGATCTCCTCCATGGGATAGAGTGTCTGGATGATCAGTCAGGTTAGGGCCGGCCTAGCTGGGGAACCAGCCGGCCTCGGTCTTCGAACACTTGAAGTTCTGCAACGGGATCGCCGGGTCGCAGCTTACCCTGAACTGGGTGGTCTGGTCCGCGGTGCAGTTGCCCCAGACCGTGATCTGGGGCTCCATCTCGATGGATCCCATGTTGGGCGAATCCCAGGCGCCGTCGGACTGGAAGCAGTTCTTCTGGTGGATATTCTGCTGGATACACGGCGTGTAGTCGCCATACTTGGTCTGCACGCTGGTGGCTGACACCGGCGCGCAGTTGCTGGGTGGCGGCGGAGGCGGCGGGGGCGTGGGTGTCACACCGCCGGGCTTGATGTACTGCCAGGTCACGCTGATGTAGGCCAGCCCGGTGTACTCCCGATACCACACCTGGACCTGGTGGTTGCCCTGCCACATCGGCACCACCACCGACTGCGTCTTGCCGGACTGGCCAGAGTTCCGCGTGTCGATGTAGGTAATCCCGTCGACGACCAGGGCCACCTCGTCGTCGGCCGTCGCCGTGAACTGGTAGGAGCCTGCGTAGAAAAACGCGGAGGTGTCGAAGCGTGCCGAGAAGAAGTCGACCGGCACGTTGGGGCCGGGCGAGCCGCTGCCCCAGTTGAAGCTGACCAAGGGCACGGTCTGGATCAGCACCGGGCTATACGCCCAGTCCGGGTTGTTGAAGTAGTTGGCCGTCCAGGTGTTGCCGCTCTGGGCCGCGCTGGGCGCGGCCGGGCCGGAGGCCACCAGCAACGCCACACCGAGCAGCACCAGCAGCGCGATGGTCATCAGTCGCTTCATGGTTGTCACTCCTTGGTCCGTGCTACTGCGCCGGACCCAGCACTGCCGGTACGGCAGCAGCATCTGAGGTCACGGTCAGCTGGCCCGTGACGGGTGCGTCCGGGTTGAACCGGCCCACCCAGATCAGGTAGGGGCCTGCCGGTGCGTTGTCGAGGGCAATCAACGGGTTGATGTTGGCGCCCTGCTCGACGTCGTCGCTGCAGGCCACCGCTCCGCCCGGTCCTACCACCAGCAGTGTCGAGTCGGCGTCACCCTCGAAGTAGATGCGCAGCGCCTCGCCCTCCGCCGGCCAGCGCAGGATGTGGTCCGGGACCGCGGCGATGAGGCCGTTGCAGGCCTCGTTCTCCAGCCCCAACTGGAACAACGGGATGTCGCCCGTCGCCGTGATGTCGACGGTGAGAGGGCCACTGCCCGCCTTGAGCGCCGGTGCTGCCGCGATCTGCGCCTTGATGGTCTCGGTCAGGGTCGCCGTGTGAGAGATCGGAGCCGGCGCCGGCTTCACCTCCGGCAGAGGCGGCCGGCGGATCAGGCTGCCCAGATCGAAGGTGCCGATGTTCAGCTCGGGGTTGGCAGTCAGCACCAGCACACCGGGGACCAGCTGGTTCTTGGCGTAGCTGCCGACCCAGATATGGTATTCGCCGCTCATGGGATTCTCGATCTCGATCACCGGATCCAGCAGGTTTTCGTTGGCGTCGTCGTTGCACAGGGTCTGGCCGTCCGGCGTCACTACCAGCATGGTGGTGTCGGAGTCGCTCAGAAAGAACGCCTTGACAAAGGGGGCCGTGCCGGTCCAGTTGACGGTCACTACCGGGTACTGGTTGATGAAGCCCTTGCAGTCCTGGCGCAGCAGGCTGGAGTCCACCGGCCCACCCGCCTGCACGCTGACAAAGGTCGGATCTAGCGGGAAGCCCGCCTCCAGGTCGAGGGTGACCAGGGAGGCCTTAATATCCCGGGCCACGTCGGCCGCCAGGCGCAGGCTCAAGCCCGCGGTGCCAAACCTCTCTTCGGAGCCCACCAGCTGCAGTAGGTCGCCGTCGCGCTGGAACGTGAGCTCCACCGGCTCCTCATATTGCTGATCCTGAGTGCCCGACAGGACAACAGTCACGGTGCCGTCGCCGTTGTCCTGCCAGGTGCCGCTCTCCACCACCGTCGGGTCATCGCCCATGCTCTCGGTGCCGAACAGTGCGCTATTGTCCTCGCGCAACTGCAGCACCAGCAGCTGGCTGCTGCCCGATGCGGCCGGCCGCACCGTCAGGTAGGTGTTGGCAGGGCTGATCTCGATGGGCGCCGGCTCGCCAGCGGCCTCCGCCGGTGCGGCTGCAGCCTCAGGCTCGACCCGGGTGAAGGTCAGGCCCTCCGACCCATAGAGACTGGCGTCGTATTCCACTGCGGATAGGGTCTCGCCCTCCAGCTGGAACACGATCACCACCGGCTCGGCGTACTCCTCGCCTGCCTGCCCGGTGAGGGTAACCGTCGCCGTGCCATCGGGATTGGCCTGCCACGAGCCCGTCTCGACCACGGGCGGCTGGTCGTTCAGGTAGTCTGTAGCCATGGTGGCGCTGCCATCCTCGGCCAGGGTCAGGGTAATCTCCCGGCCCGGGCTATCGGCCGCCGGCAGCCCTGCCGTGTAGGTGCCGGCGTAGTCCACCTCCGGCGCCGGGGCTTCGACAGGCACGGCGGTGGGCTCGGTCGGGGCGGCCTCGACCGGCGCCGCCGTAGGCCCTGCCGCGGTCGCCGCAGCCTCTGGCTCAGCCCGGGTGAGGGTCAGGCCCTCCTGTCCGTACAGGTTGGTGTCGTAGGCCACGCTGGTCAGGGTGTTGCCCTCCAACTGGAACACGATCACCAGGGGCTCAAAGTACTTGCGCTTGCCCTGGGCGGCGAGGGTGACCGTCGCCGTGCCCTCGGGATTGGCCTCCCAGGTGCCAATCTCGACCACGGGCCGCCGGCCGTTCTGGTAGTCCGTGGCCATGGTGGCGCTGCCGTCCTCGGCCAGGGTCAGGGTCACGGCCCGGCCCGGGCTATCCGCTGCCGGCAGCTGTGCGCTGTAGGTGCCGGCGTACTCCGGCGCCTGAACCTTGGCCGCCATCGGCGCCGCTGCGGCAGTCTCCGGCACCGCAGCCTGCTCCGCCGCCTCTGCCAGGGCCGCAGCAGACTGCTGTGCCGACTCCGGCACCGTCCATGCCGCCAGCAGGCCCACCAACAGCGTAAGGACCAACAAGAGATTGAGTCTTCGCATCACAACGTCTCCTTTACGGTTCTCGTACGGTTCTCGTACGGTTCTCGTACGGTTCTCGCGGACAGACCCGCTGCATGAACGAGTCTCGACCTGGCCGGTTGATAAGTGCTGGCGACTGTCCGCGGAGTCTCAGGCACCCCTCTTACCAGGCGCAGCCGGCACTGGTGCTGGCCGTGCTGGTCTTGGGCACCCAGGCCGGCGCATTGAGAGTGCCTGGCTCCAGGTAGACCAGGAACCAGGTTTGCCCATTCTCCCGGTAGCCCTGGGCTGCGTTGTAGGTGCCCCCGGTGACAAACTGGCCCGCGATCACCCCGCCGGCCGTCACCACGTAGTAGGGCGCTCCGGGCAGGCCCTGGATCACACATTCGCCGGGCGCAAAAATCTTGGACGACGGCGGCTCAGGCGCGCCCCCGAAGGTCACCGGCACGTAGTCCAGGGCCGTGGGTGCGCCCGGGGAGAAGGCCACGACGAAGCCCTGCGTACCGGCCGCCACGTTCACGGTCAGGCTGATTTGCCAGGTGCCGCTGCCGCCGGTGCCCACCGATGGGCCCTGCAACGTGGTCGGCCGCTCGACCAGCACCACGCCGGCTGCCGTCTGGGCGCGCACCACCACGTTGCCCTCAAACAGCCCACCGCCGGTGCCGCTGGCCGTGAAGGTAGGCTGGAGCACCGTACCCGGCACCGGGATGAGAATATCGACGAATGCCGTTGGCGAGGGCCCCGGTGTGGGCGTGGGCGTCGGCGTCACCGGTGGTGGTGGAGGAGGTGGTGGTGGAGGAGGTGGGGGTGGCGGAGGTGGAGGCGGCGGGGGCGGGCAATTGAGGCCGGGAATTACCAGCTTCTGGCCGGCGTAGATGCGCCAGGGATGGGCAATGCCATTGGCCGAGGCGATCTGCTGCACTGACAGGCCAAAACGCCCGGCGATGGAGAACAGGGTGTCCCCGCGCACCACATAGTAGGTGTTACCAGAAACCTGGCCCTGGGCGTGAGGTCGCGGGCCCCGATCCTGCACGGTGCACCCAGACGGTGGCCAGGGTCTCGGCTGGCCATCGCACTGGTTGGGCACGCGCAGCACGAGGCCCGCCGGCAGGACACTGGGATTGGGTCCGATCACGCCCTGATTGAGCAGGTAGATCTGGTCCCAGGTCGTGCAGAACTGCTGAGCGATGCTCGCAAGCGTATCCCCTGGCTTGACCACATAGGCCACTGCCGAGCCCGCGGCCGAGGCCGGCAGGACCACAGTGGCCGAGATGATCAGCACGGAGAGAACCGCCAATAAGAGTCGTTTCATGGGCAAGCTGCTATGGATGATGGCTGTAAGAGGGACGTCTGGCCCTGGATCCGGGTTCCTTGGCGGCCTGGTGGGCCAGCGCTATTGTACCTGCTCCGGCAACAAACTCCCAATACGAGAGATACACGATTCCGGCGGCCGCAGTGTTCATCGGGATGCCCGGTCATAGCTGAGCAACAGCTGGCCCAGCCCATCCAGCGCCACCGGGTCCAGGTAGGCTGTGTTGAGGGTGACGTCAAAGGGCGGCTGCAGCAGCTCCCCCTCCACGATGGTGGAGAAGGGCACTGCGCCCAGGAGCCGGCTGGCCAGGGTGAGATACAGGCGGTCCACGGCGCCGTCGCTTAGCAGCAGGTGGTGTACCTGGGGCCCGGTGGCCATGTAGATAAGCCGGTATCCCAGCCCGGCTAGGGCCTCGATCATTGCACCACCCCGCACCGCGCTGTCCCCGGCAAAGACCACGGTGCCGGCCTCGCGCTCCAATTGATGCACGCGCTCGCCGTTGGCCTCGCTATGGGTGACGACCACCACCCGGCGTCCCCCCGTCACCAGCGCCGCGGGCACCGGGAACTCCAGGCTGGCACTGACCACGGCGACCGCGGGCTGCGGCGCCAGCCCGCGGTCGAGGCGCCACTGGCGCAGATCGGCAAAGCGCGGGTCACCGTAGACCTGCAGGATCTCCTGCGCCCGGCCCTCGGCGTAGTCGCGCAGGTAGCGGCCGCTGCTGATGATCACGTCCGCCTGCACCGCCAGCTCCTGGAACAGCCGCCAGTCCCGGGGATTGGCCACCTGGGGCGGAACGATGAGGCCGCGGCCATCGGCCCGCGGGACGGCGATGCGGCCATCGAGGCTGCTGGCGTAGTTGCTATAGACGAAGGGGCGCTCTCTCGCCGCTGCCAACCCGCGCAGGTCCTGGCCCAGGTAGAGTCCCTCCAGGGCCAGCTCGCGAGCCGGCAGCGGATAGAGCTGAACGATGGGTGTCATAGACCGGACGCGTTGCGCTCCTGGGCTTCCACTGCCATCGCCGCTAACGCCCACGGCACTAGAAGCCAAGCGCGCTTACCAGCGACTGGACCGTGAACTCCGCGCCCTGCACCAACATGCCGGCGACGGCCGTGCCCACCACAAAGACCAGCGCCAGCGCCACCGGGAACACCAGGGTGCGCCAGCCGCGGGTCTCGTGCGCCTCCGCGGCGCCGATCCACACCGCGAAGAAGCCCAGCACCACCACCAGGAAGTGGGCCAGGGAGTCCAGCCCCGGCACAAGGGCAAGTAGCTCCACGATGCCCACAGCCTTGGCGAAGCCCATGGCCCGGAAGGTCTTGGTGAATTCACCCTTGCGGGTGAGCAGGCGGCCGGCCAGGTAGACCACGAACACGGCCACGAACCAGAGCACGAGGCGCAGGCCCATGTCTACCAGGTTCAGGCCATCCACGATGAATAGCGATCCGACCGCCAGCATAACCAGGGCGATCAGCAACGCCGGCCCGGTCATGGTGGGGTCGGCCACAATCTGCCGGTAGGCGCTGCGGTCCAGGATGATGGCCCGGGCGGCTAGGCCCAGCCAGGTGCCAAACCGGGCGACGCCCGCGATGAGGTTAGACGGCGCCCAGGCTGAGATGCCCTCCGCCGCGGGGGCCGGAGCCTCCTCCACAACCGGGGCCCCCCGCCGCGCGTCAAGGATATGGAACACGTCGGTGGAGTTCCGGGTGTCCGGCACCTGCACCTCCGGCGGGTGGAAGATAAAGGCGTCGGTCTGCTCGCCGCCCAGGCCGCCATGGTTGCCGATCAGCTCCTCCAGCGCGGCCACGGTGCCGTCGGGATAGACCGTGCTGATCACCATCAGGTCGCCGGCGTGAGGGAAGTCCATCACCCGCTGCACCTGCCAGGCTCGTTTCTCCAGGGAGGCGACGCCGTATCCCTGCGCGGGCGCATAGGGCTTGAGCGGATCCTCGCCGGTGACCTCGCCTGTGTGCAGGTTGCGCTGACCGTTCTTGCCCAGGGCCACCGGGGTGCCATCGTCCGCGTAGCCGCATACTAGGCCGATGCCCGGATGGTTGACCACCGCATCCACCATGCCCGGGTAGGCGGCTTCGAGTTCGCCGAGGGTGATCTTGCGCGGGTGGAGGTCGAAGTAGACCTGGGCCAGATTCCCGCTGCCGTAGGCGGTAACGCTGGCTGCCTCGACCTCGACGGTCCCGGTATGCGCGGCCGTGCCCTTCTCGATGGCTTTCTGGCCCTGCCTGGCCACCGTCTTGCCCACGGTGCCGCCCACCTCTTGCGTCTGCAGGTTGCCCAGCTCGGCGCCGATGGAGGTCAGCGAGCCGGCACCGGTGTCACCGCCCATGGATTGGGCCACGGTCGTGCCCGCGGGCAGCTGTTGCTCGATGAGCTCCTTTAGGGTCAGGCCGTAGCGCTGCAGGAAGGTGTGACCGAAGGACTGGCCGTGGTCCGATAGAATGATCAGCTCGTAGGGCCTCGGCGCCCGCTCCTTGATCACGGTGCGGATCCGGTCGATCACGCGGTCATAGCGCTCCAGCTCGCCAAAGGCATCCGTGGTCCACGGTCCCGAGTGGTGGGCCACCTCGTCGTAGCCAGGCCAGGTCACATAGATCGACGGCGCCCCGCGCACAATGTCCAGGATGGTCAGGTTGGCTGCGATGTCGCGCACGAACACCGAGGTCGCCGCCCGCACGAAGGGATAGAAATGGGCCGTCCGGTTCAGCCGCGGTTGCACGTCGTGCCGGCGCTGCTGCCAGCCCTGCCACAGCTCCACGCCCACCATGCCCAGAAAAAGCACGATGGTGCGCATGAAGAAATAGGGGTTGAGCATCAGCAGGTAGATGTCCTCGGCCCGCCGCTTCTGCTCCTCTGGATCGCCGGTCCTGAGATCGGCCACGGTCAGCAGGGACTTCTCGGCGTCGCCGTTGAGCATGTTGTCGATGCTGG
The DNA here is from genome assembly GCA_032111745.1 of Anaerolineae bacterium. Taxonomy (GTDB): domain Bacteria; phylum Chloroflexota; class Anaerolineae; order JAAEKA01; family JAAEKA01; genus JAULUH01. Next base: position 12,403 of record JAULUH010000230.1, read on the forward strand.
AGCCGCCCCGCATCAGCCCGTGCCCCTTGGCGTAGCGGGCGTTGAGTTCGGGGGCATCGGTGCTGGACACGATCAGCTTCTGCTGATCCTTGTCGTACCAGCGAAAGGCCGGGATATCGTAGTTGTCGCCGAACATGATGCCCGCCTGGCACGCCGAGGTCTGGGAGGGGATGCCGCAGTCCGCGTGGCTCAGCACGTAGCCCTCCTCCTCGATCATCTGCCGCAAGGTGGGCATGGTGCCATCCTCAATGGCCTTCTTGACGTGGTGGTAGCTCAGGCCGTCGATCTCCATCATGACCAGGCCTATGCCCGGCTCGGCCGAGCCCGTAAACGGCTGTTTGGCCGCCCGCCTCTCCACGGTGTTCTGGTAGTACGACCCTTGCTCGTTGACGTCCAGCAGGCCGGTCAGGATGGTGTTGACCGCCGAGAACACCAGGCCGCCGATGATGGCCGGCACCAGGCCGCCCAGCTCAAAGCCCGGCAGCAGCCACGCCGTGATGCCCAGGGCAATGGCATTGACGAAGAAGCCCACCACGAACACGAAGATCCAACCCAAAGGCCGCGCCAGCATCAGGATCAGCGGGCGGATCAGCAGATTGACCAGGGCAAGCAGCAGGGCCGCGGAGATGGGGATCAGCCAGGCCGGCATGCCTTCTCCGCTGTCGAAACTCATCCCGGGCAGGAGCCAGGCCGTGATTGCCAGGGAGACGGCGTCTACCACCCACAGGACGGCAAAAGCCACCAGGGCATGGGTGATGGTGCGAATGGTCTTGGTCATCTTGACTGGCCTCCAGTGTGGGTTTCTCGCATGAGTATCACCGTCTCACCAGCGTCAACCGGCCGGAGCAGCAAACCACCGCTGGTAGATCTGCTCGTAACTGCCATCTTGCCGCAAACGTAACAGGGCGGCATTGATAGGCTCCCGCAGTGGGCTATCGGTCGGCAAGACGATGCCGTAGGTTTCCTCCTGAAAAATGGGACCTGCCAGCCGTACCGTGCCCTGGCCGCCCGTGGCGCTGTAATAGGCCAGCACCGGCGCATCATAGACTACGGCGTCAACCTGGCCCTGCTCCAGCAGGTCGTAAGCCTCGTCGATGCTCTTGACGCCCACGAAGCCCAGGTTGCGCGCGATCAAATACTTCGCCGCCGTGCTGCCCTCCACTGTGGCCACCCGCTTGCCCGGCAAGTCCTCCGGCCCCCTGATCTGGCCGCTGAGCTGGTCCAGGGTCAAGGTGGTGGTCATGACGGCGGTAAACTGGGCGATCAGGATCACGCCCAAGAGCCACCAGACCGCAGTCAGGATGCGGCGGTAGCCCTGGGTGGGACGGACCTGATACTCGCCGGTAGACACGATGCCGAAGAAGTACCACAGCCCATCCCAGATGCCGGGGAAATATCCGTGCTGGAATTCGGGGTTGTGGCGCCGCTCGATTAGCCATACGATGTTGGCCATTGCGAAGGCGATCAGCATGCCGATGGCTACCACCCGCGCGATCAGCGGCGCGTAGGCCTGTATCAGGTCGAGGAAAGTCAGTTGGCCGCCTTGAGCCTCCACCATCACCTGCAGGCCGGCATTGAAGTAGGGATGGGAGAAGTCGATCACCGCTTCCCGCTCCGGGGTCATGCTGATGCCGGCAATGGCCAACTCGACGGTGCCAGCCTGCACTGCCTCCAGCTGGTTGGTGACCGTCTCGACGCCGATCCATTCGTACCGGACGCCCAGCAACTCGGCCAGGGCGTCCCATAGGTCGATGCTGAAGCCGGCCCAGCCGTCAGCACGCTCAAACACGAAGGGCTCCAGCGGCTTCGTGGCCACCCGCAGCATCCCCTCTTGCTGCGGCTCGGGGCCAGCCGCCAGGGCTGGCCCGGCACTAATGGCCAGAGCCAGGATGATAACCAATTCTAAGCCAATCACGGCGAGTCTGCCGGCTTGCGAAGACATACGACGAGTTCCTCTTCCGACTATTTGGCAACCACCATTGCGAGGACCAGCACCTGTGGCAATGCCCGTGGCATCCATCTCCCGCCTCATCTATCCACCGTACGTCACGGCGCCAGATCGCGGCCCTCGGTGTCCGCGAAGTCGCCGAATGCCTGCGCGGCGCCGGGCGCCGCGCTCAGGCCACCGGCCGAGCCGGCTGCACTGGCCGCCACACCCAGATCCAGGGCCTCGGGATCACTGCCCACCGGGCTCCCAGGCTGGGGATAGCCCCGTGCGGCTGCCTCGCCGCTGCCAGCCAGCTCGCCCGCCGCCTCCATGGCCTCCACGATGTCGTGGGCCAGGGTCTCGGTAATGCTGGTCCCGCCCCGGCCCTTGAGTAGCAACTCCACCGAGGGCGCCGAGACCTGGTCCACCGTGGCCAGCAACGCCGAGGTGCCGGGCTTGAGCTCCCATCCCAACGCCTCCAGCTGGTCGTTGGGGAATCCGGCGTCGTGCAGCTTGGCTGCCAATCCTCCCACCAGGGCGCCACCGGCCAGGCCGACCACGGTACCGACGCCCGGCACCAGCAGGCCCAGCGCGCCGCCGATCAGGGCACCCATGCCGCCCCCCTTGCCGCCGCCCATGTCGTGGGTTTCCTTCACATGGACCTTGCCGTCTTCTTCCATGCGGACGATTGCGGCGTCGTCCAGATGGATCGAGTACTCTACGCTCTTGAGCTCTTCGAACGCGGCCTGTGCACCGTCTAGGGTCGGAAAAACGGCGGCTACCACGCTCATCGGTTCTTTACTCATCGGGCTCTCCTATGCGGTCACGAAGCCGGCTCGACACGCCCGCAACCTGCGGCGGCCAAGGCCGCAAAAAGCTCGCACACCGCGGCCGCGGGTGTGCGAGCTCCTGAAGGTGTTAACGGTTTACCTGTCCCGCGGGCCGGCCACCTATTCCTGCACCGTGGCCTGCGCAGCCGCAACCGCTGCCTCCCGCTGTTGATCGGCCAGCGCCTGGGCTTCGGCAATCCATCCGGCGTAGTTCGGCTGGCGCATCTCCGGGGCGTCGATGATCAGTGCCAGTTCCTCCTCTGGGACACTGGCCAGCTGCTGATAGGTGCAGATGCCGTGCTCGTAGAGTCGCTGCTCGTAGGCGGAGCCGATCCCCGCCATGGTCTCGAAATCATCGATCTGCAGCCCCTCCCAAATCCAGCCTTGCGTGCCCGTGGCGCGGGCCAGCTCAAAGGCCTCCGCACGCGCCGCCGCGAAGTCGAAGGTGCTGGCCTGGGTTTTGCCAAGCTCCAGAAACTGCAACAACTCCTCGT
>JAULUH010000231.1:0-25703 GCA_032111745.1 Anaerolineae bacterium
CGGCGTGTTGCTCGCGCTCGATCCAGCCCGCCTCGGCCAGCCGGCGCAGCAGGTAGCTGGCGTATTCCGAGATCGACTTCTCGCCGGTGAGGCTGGCATCGGCCTCCGCGGCCGCGGCCACGTCCGCGGTCTCGGCAGCGTCGACGGTGCTGAGGTAGTCTATGATCTCGGCCAGGACGACCTCCCGGGTGAGGCCGAAGCGGTTGAACTCAGCCAGGTCGTAGAGGCGCAGCAGGATGGCCATGTAGTGGCGCTGCAGGTTGGCGAAGCCGCCGGTGGCCAGGATGTTGAACAGCTGGGCCGGCAGGGTGTCGAAGGGATTGGGTGTAGGGCTCATGGCGGGTCGTTGGCCGGAGTGGCGTGCCAGACCAGGATCTCATGCGGCTCGCACTGCAGGACCCGGCACAGGCTGGCCAGGGCGTCGATGTCCACGTAGCGGGCCTCGCCCGAGTCGAGGCGGTAGACCAGGTCCTTGGGCACGTTGGCGCGGGTGGCCAGGCTGCGCAGGGTCATGCGCTGGCCGGTGGCGGCCTGCAGGCGGCCCAGGAGGATGGTGAGGCGGTTGGTGGTAGTGATCTCGCTCATAAGGCCAGGTTGCTTCAACAAGGGTAGTCGAACACCTGTTCTATTCGTTCTAATCATACCACCACTTGCGCCACGTGTCAAGACCTTTGTACGAACGATGCGACAGGAGGCGAGCTTCCAGTGCGTTGCACAGCCGCCTGCGACGACTCGCAGCGTGCACGCGACTCTGTGGCTGCTGTGCAACGCACTTGCGCCGGCTACTCCCATTGACCCGTTAATTGTTTCAACGGGAAGGGCTTAATTAACGGGAGTCTTGCGCGCAGCGGACGCGCCGGCTGGCCTCCTGCGCCTTCTGGAGGCCCGCAGCGGCAGGGGCTTTGCCGGTGGGCAGGAACCGGCTATAATTGCATCGAGAGACGAGTCGACGTTGGATAGGAGACTGGGATCATGACGCGATTGGCAGTGAGTGACGCCTCCCTTGCCCAGTTGGAGCAAATAGCCACCGCCAGGGGAACCACGACCGAGGAAGTGGCCGAACAGGCTATCCGCGAGTTCCTGCGCAGCGAAGCCCGTAGGCGTATGCAGCGCGAGGTAGAAGCGTTCATGGCGCTGCACGGCGAACTCCTTGAGGTATATGCGGGTCAATACGTGGCTGTGCATCAAGGCCAGGTCGTCGACCATGATAGCGATCAACTGGCCTTGTATCTGCGGATTGAACAGCGGTTTCACGGTGCACCGGTCCTTATCAAGCAAGTATTGAAGGATCCGCAAGAAGTCTACACATTCCGATCTCCCCGGCTGGAAGGCAACCTTTGAAGCTGTACACTTTTCCGTACAGCGAGGCCTACTGGCCCCCAATGCCAATCGTCGATCTTGGCGTCGGACGACCGGGGCGGAAGAGGATCGACCTGACGCTCACAGCGTTGGTCGACTCAGGCGCGGACGGAACCCTTATTCCCATCGATGTTCTTGAAGAAGTTGGTGCTGGCTATGTGGGGGAGGCTCACATGCGAGGTATCTTCGGTACAGGCCACGAAGTGAGCGTGTACCTGGCCAATCTGGGCCTTGGACCTCACGTGCTGGAAGGCATTCGAGTGATAGCAGTCCCGGAAGGCTCCGATGTGATCCTCGGGCGCAATGTCCTGCAATAGGTGGTGATGACCCTTAATGGCCCCGCGACTGTAACTGAGATCGCCGCTCAGGCTTGACTGGCCCCGTGGTGGGACGATATCCAGACCCGAATCCTGCTCGACTACGCGCTGCGGGGCCGAATTGAGGCCGGGAGGACGGATGGAACCTGCGTTTGTGGTGATCATCGAACGCGATACCGACAGTGGGTGGCTGGTTGGATCCGTGGCTGAGCTACCTGGATGCTACACTCAGGCCCCAACGCTGGCGGAGCTGGAGACCAACATGCGGGAGGCTATCGAGGCGTACCTGGCAACCGTGGAGCAAGACCAGGGTCCGTATTCGGGTTGACCGTCGACGAGTATAGCCGGCTTGCCGACGAGCTGTAGCAGCCGGATCGGACAAAGCGCGCCGCATACCGGGCAAGGGCCCGGGCTAGCATAGCATCGGATCACGCCGGCCAATGCGGCTGGCGTTCTCACTTAGACTCACGTCCAACCGGCACGTACTCCAGGGTTTCACACACGTCCCCTCCTCATCCTCGTCAGGCCTCGGCAACGAAGCAATCCTATTCGTTGTCCCTCCATTCACTGTAATACTGCCTCCCTTCGTGCCCTTCGTGCTCCGCGCCTTCGTGGCCCTTCGCGCCATCGTGGTCCAGACGCCCCCCCTTCGTGCCCTTCGTGCTCCGCGCCTTCGTGGCCCTTCGCGCCATCGTGGTCCAGACGCCCGCCCATCGCATATCGGCGTTTGACGGGAGCCCGCCGTATGATATACCATGCAGGATATGGCAGATAACACCGATTCGACCAGTCTGGCAGCCGCCCGGCCCGAGGTCCGCCTGCGGCCTGTGGGGGAGATCGCCAGGGGCGAGCTCTCGAACCTGAGCCTCTACCAGCTGAAGCTGATGGCCTACCATCTGCAGCTGGTGGCGGGGTTCGATGAGCTGCTGGCGCTGGAGGCCATTGACTTCCAGCCCTTCGACTACCAGGTGCGGGCAGCGCGCACGGCTTTGCGGCGCTTTCGCGGCCGGGGCCTGCTGGCCGACGAGGTGGGCCTGGGCAAGACCATCGAGGCCGGGCTGGTGCTGAAGGAATACCTGTTGCGCCAGATGGTGTCTCGGGTGCTGATCCTGACCCCACCCGGCCTGGTGGAGCAGTGGCAGGAGGAGCTGGCGGTCAAGTTCGACCTGGCCGATTTCGTGACCAGCAACGCACCAGAGTTTCGCAGCCTGGGCGCGCGGGCCTGGGGACACTTTCCGCGCGTCATCGCCTCGCTGGCCACGGCCCGGCGCGCCGAGCATGCCAGGGCCATCACGGCCGAGGAATACGACCTGGTGATCGTCGACGAGGCGCATCACCTGAAGCAGCGCTCGTCGGCCTCCTGGCAGCTGGTCAACGCGCTGCAGAAGAAGTACATCCTGCTGCTCACCGCCACGCCGGTGCAGAACCGGCTCACGGAGTTGCACAACCTGGTCACCGTGCTCAAGCCGGGCCAGCTCAAGAGCCCCAAGGAGTTCAGCAGCCAGTTCGTGGCGCGCGGCGACCCGCGGCTGCCTAAGAACCGCGCGCAGCTGAGGGATCTGCTGGGCGATGTGATGGTGCGCCACACCCGGAGCCAGATTAGCCTGCAGCTGCCGCCGCGGCGCGCCCACACCATCCAACTGCGGCTGCATGCCGAGGAGCAGAACCTCTACGATGGCATCAGCGCCCTGGCCCGCCAGATGATGGAGGATCAGATCACCAGCGCGCACCGCTTCGGCGTGTTGACCCTGCTGCGCGAGGCCGGCAGCAGCGCCGCGGCAACGATCTCCACCCTGCGGTCGCTGGCTGAGCATGCGGCGCTGGCGGCCTATCGGCCGGAGCTACTGCGCCTGGCGGACGAGGCCGCGGCCGTGCAGGCATCGGCCAAGGCCGACGCCCTGCACAAGCTGCTGGCTGCCCAGCTGGCGGGGAGCCAGGGGGACAAGGTGCTCATCTTCACCCAGTTCCGCGCCACCCAGGGCATGCTGGCCGAGCGCCTGCTGCAGGAGGACATCCCCTTCGCGCTGTACCATGGCAGCCTCAGCCCGGCGCACAAGGATGCTGCCATCCGCGATTTCCAGGGCGGGCAACCGGTGCTGCTCTCGACCGAGGCCGCCGGCGAGGGCCGCAACCTGCAGTTCTGCCGGGCCATGGTCAACTTCGACCTGCCGTGGAACCCCATGCGCATCGAGCAGCGGGTCGGCCGCATCCACCGGGTGGGGCAGGATCGGCCGGTGGACATCTTCAACCTGGCCGCGGAGGGCACCATCGAGGATTTCGTGCTGGACATCCTCGATCGCAAGCTGAACATGTTCGAGCTGGTCATCGGCGAGGTGGACATGATCCTGGGGCAGATGGGCGACGAGCGGGATTTCGAGGAGATCATCCTGGAGATCTGGGCGCAAGCACGATCGGAGGAAGACCTGCGCCAGGGGATGGCGGGGCTGGGCGATGACCTGGTGAAAGCGCGGGCGGCCCATCAGCACACCCAGGCCTATGACGAAGCCCTATTCGGGGAGGATTTCACGGCCGAATGAGCCAGCACCGGCGCGAGGAGCACTTTGACCTGGCCCGCTTTGTCCTGGGCTACCTGGAGCACGAGGGCAGCGTCGTGGCGCCGCCCGCCTATGGTGTGCACGAGGTGCTATTGCCCGATGGGCTGGCCGCGCAGCTGCGCGTCGAGCCCTACCTGAGGCTGGCGTTCGCGGCCGGTGCAGGGGATGATGCCCTCGTGCTCTCCGTGAACCATCCCCTGGTGGAGGCGATGGCCGAGCGCCTGGCAGAGCGGCAAGGCGATGCCCAGGTATACCTCAACCACGTGCGCCTCGACAAACGGGGGCTGCTGGACGTGGCGGTCAAGGCCTTGAGCTTTCCCAACGCCCGTCTCAGCGCCCAGCGGCAGGCCACGGAGCTGGTGGCGCTGCACCACTATCTCCGCTGCAACTTCAAGGCCACCTTCCTCAGCGACGAGAAGCAGGAGCAGATCATCTCCGTGGTGCTGGACGTGCAGGGCGGGCACGTGGTGCGGAGCGCTGACCTGCTGGAACGGCTGGTATCCTACGAGACCGAGTCTGCTTTTCCCCACCTGACGGTGGCGCAGCCCCGCTGGCGAGGCGCTGGCGAGGCCCTGGGCCCGGCCACCCTGGAGGCGCTGGTGCAGCGCGGCCGGTCGGCGGCCGAGGTAGCGCTGGCCGAGCGGCTGGCGGGTCTGCAGGCCCGCAGCCAGCGCTTTCTCGAGTTAGACGGGGCGCGCATCGAGGATTACTATGGCGCCCTGGAGCGCGATCTGAAGCAACGCCTGGCACGGGTGGAGGCGGGTGACGCGGAGCGGCGCCGCAGCATCGAGTCGAAGATCGAGGCCCTGCGGGCTGAGCACCAGGCCAAGCTGGCCGACATCCGGGCCCGGCACCAGCTACGGGTGGAGCTGGAGCTGATCAATGTGTTGGTTACGGCCCAGCCCAAAGTGGTATTGCCGGTGGAGATCGGCAATCGCCGGGTGACGATCAGCCGCACGGTGGTGTGGGACCCGCTGGTACATCGCCTGGAGCCGCTGGTGTGCGATGTGTGCGGGGAGCCCGGCGACGGGCTGCACCTGTGCACGGGCGGCCACCTGGCCCATCGCAGCTGCCTGGCTCCCCAATGCGTGGAGTGCAACCGCGAGTATTGCCGGCTGTGTGCCGACCAGGTGGCGGCGTGTGTGGTATGCGGCCGGCCGGTGTGCCGGGCCAGCCTGCGACTGTGTCCGGACTGCGGACGCGGCACCTGCAAGGAGCACCAGGGCCTGTGCCATGCCGCCGCCGGCCAGCCCGCGGTGCTGGAGGACAAGAAGATTGAGCCGCAGCCGAAGGTGATTACTCCCCCGCCACCGCGCAAGCCGGAACCTGTGGCGCAGCCCCCGGCGAGGGGCACTTGGAAAGCCGCGCGTCCGGTGGCGAAGCAAACCAGGCCCGCCGCCCCCCACCCGGCGCCGGCGGTATCGGCCGTGCGGATCAATGTGGAAATCCACGAGGACTACCCGCGGGTGGTGGCCTTCGTGATGCGCTCGACGAACCTGGTGCTGGCTGTTCGCACGATTGAGCTGACTCCGAAAGGCATCCACGTCGAGTGCCGCTGCGAGAAGGAGCCTTGTCCAGCGAATGGCTGGCTGTACCGGCCGGGCAGTCCACTCGCGGTTGAGGAACAGGTGAAGGCGTTTTTGTCGGCATTGCGCCAGGAGTATTACCTGCTTCCCAAACGCGTGAAATATTACCTCGTCCGCCATGAGGAAGTGGAGGAACGCAAGACCCTGGTGCTACCCCCAATGTGGCGCGATGAGCGCCTGTTAGCTGATGCGCGGCGAGAATTTGATGAGCGACGCAGGTAGGAGGTTGGTGGTATGACCGAGCCCCATATCGCCGAGTCCGCCATCCGCAGGCTGGCCACAGGCCAGTCCTTTGCCCGTGGCCGTGACTACTACGACTCGGGGGCCGTCTTTGGCCTGCGCCAACGGGGCGACACGGTGCTGGCTGCGGTCCGCGGCAGTGAGTACGATCCCTACCAGGTGTCGGTGGAGCTGGGCACCGGAGGCGTGGTGGGCGCAACATGTACGTGCCCCTATGACTGGGGCGGCTACTGCAAGCACATCGTGGCCGTGCTGCTGGAATATGCCGATCAGCAGGGCAAGATCGCGCAGCTACCTACGGCCGAGGCATTGCTGGCCGACCTGGATCGCGACGCGCTGCATGGGCTGATGCTCGATCTGCTGGAAGCTCAGCCGGAGTTGATCGACTGGGTGGAAGGCCAGCTGGCCATCCGCCGGCAGCAGGCTGTTCCTTCGCCATCTGCGCAGGGTGGTACGCCGACAGAGCCGCCCCCTGTGGCGATCGACACCAATGCCATCCGTCGCCAGGTGCGTTACCAGGTGCGGTCGTCCGACCATGGCTACTACGCCACGTCCGGGGCCGTGGCCGGGCTGGTGAGCATCGTCGAGCAGGCCGGGCGCTTCCTCGCACATGGGGATGGCCGCTCGGCCCTGGCCATTCTGACCGTAGTTGCCGAGGAAACGATCCCGGGCTGGGAGGACTTCGACGATTCGGATGGCGAGTTTGGAGACTTCTTTGGCGACCTGGGAAAGGCGCTGGCCGAAGCGATCCTGAGCGCCGATCTATCCCAGGCCGAGCGCAAGGACCTGGCCGGGCGGCTGCAGAAGTGGCATGCGGAGCTGGAGGACTATGCCGTCGAGGAGGGCTTCGCGATCGCCGCCGGTGCGATCAAGTACGGCTGGGACTACCAGCCGCTGCAGCGGGCGATGCAGGGACACATCGCGGACCGGGGAGCCTGGAAAGGCGAGGCGCCAGATTACGCCGGCGACCTGACTGTGATCCGGCTGAGGATTTTGGAGCGGCAGGGACGCCTCGAGGAGTATCTGAACCTGGCCCAGGCGGAGAATCAGAAGACGCTCTATGTGACCATGCTGGTGAAGGTGGGACGCGTTGAGGAAGCTGTGGCGTATGGCCTGGAGTATTTGGGCCTGGCCGAGGAAGCCCTGGCCCTTGGCCAGGCGCTAGAAGAGCGCAGAGACCTGGCGTCGGCCCGGCAAATCGGCGAGCGCGGCCTGGCCCTGGAAGGTAACCGGACGGCGTTGGCGCGCTGGCTGCGTGGCCTGGCCGAGGCACAGGGTGATAATGAGCTGGCCCTGCGCGCTGCGCAGCTAGCTTTCGAGAGGGCGATTACGTTGGAGGACTACCTGGCGGTTGAGGCCCTGGCAGGCGTCGAATGGCCGGCGATCAAGGAGCAACTGCTGGGCCAGCTGGTAGGTCGGGGATATGCCGGGGAGCGCATCGACATCTATCTGCACGAGGGCATGATCGAGGAGGCGATCAGGGTGGTGGATGAGGGGACCAGCTACTATGCCACCGTCGAGAAAGTGGTCGACGCGGCCGGGCCAACCCATCCCGACTGGGCGATCAAGCAATGCCGGGGCCAGGCTGAGCCGATCCTGGACCGGGGCCAGTCCAAGTACTATCATCACGCCGTGCGCTGGCTGGAGAAAGCACGCCAGATCAGCCTGGAGAGCGGGCGCCAGGAGGAATGGCGGGCCTATTGCCAGGCCCTGATCGACAAGCACGCCCGCAAGTATTCGGTGGCGCCGAGCCTGCGCAAGCTGCTCTAGGGCGGCGCCCAGCCTCACCCCAACTCATTCCCCGCCGTAGTCAGGATACTGGATCGGAGGGCTGCCCTTTGTCTCCAGTACCTGCGGTTTCTTGAGGCTCGTGCCGGGAGCCACGGCCTCCAGGGTGAGCAGGATTTCCCACCAGTCGCCGAAGTCGTAGACGAACAGCATGGTCTGGCCCTCGGCCAGGGGCAATTCTCCGATCGCGACTTCGTCGGTTCGCGGTCTTTCGTCCATGAAGGGATGGACCACGTGTTCCTCGGCACCGAAGCGGTTTCTGTAGGTGAATTCATACAGGTGATCGCTGGTGAAGTCCAGGACGTGGAGGATTGTGGACGCCAGGTCGTCGAGGGTGGCATGGGCCGGTAGAGCAATCCGGCTGCGTAGCTGGCCCAGTTGCACGTTGAATATGTGTGTTCCCTGGCGATAGGCCCATTCGGGCATACGCAGGGTACGCTGGCATTGAGGAAGATAGGGTTGGAGGACGGGCTGCAACAGTCCAGCGGGTACGGTTCCAGCAGCCTCGATATCGTGGATCCGACTGCGGTCGCGGAAAAACCCTTCACCAAGGAGCGCCAGCAGGGCATTGCCCACCGGGGTGCGGGAGATGCGGTCGATACGCCGGCCCTGGCCTGGGTCCGGTAGGCCGTCTACCACGTCGATGAAGCCAAAAAGCTCCAGGAGGCCCAGGTTGTGCCACTCCGCCGGGAATGGCAGGGTCTCTTCGGCCTCCTTGTCGCCGCGGATCCGCTGCCCCCGGTCCGGAATCCACATGCAGAAGTGCAGGGACTGCCAGTAGTTCTCAGGGATCGCGGATGGGCGACCTTGTTCGCCGACAATCTCCGGCTGGCCGCGCAGAAGCCAGGCCTCGAGCAGTGCGGCGTAGCGTTCGGTGGAGTTCAGGGCCAGCCATTCCTGATAGAGGTCCGCATCGAGGAAGAGCAGTGGTTTCTTGGCAGAGGCGCGTCCGCATAAGCCCCCAGCCGGCCAGGATATTGCCGCCGCGGGCACGCGAGCAAGGTCGACCCGCTGGGCCGGGACCGACAGGATTTAGCAAGTCCTTTTAAAAACGTTAACCGGGGGTTGGCGCGCCGTTCATCAAAGGGTGCCACAATGGGGTTGGCTGGAACACGTCTTCTACGCCATGGAAAGGAACCCGGATGAGCAAGAACGCGCGTTCACCACAGCCGGCGCCGGCCGGCAGCGAGCAGGGCGCTACGCTGGCGAAGCTGCAGCGCCTGTATGGACACCGCCGTGGGAGCCCCGATGCCTTCGGCCGGCGGCCGGCGCTGCCCAGTGAGGTCGAACGGGTAGTGAAGGCACGCCAGCCGTCCCCACCCCCCAGGACGGGCCAGCGCTGAGCCCAGGAGCCGGCTTCCAGGCTGCGGGTTTGGGCGCACCCGGTGGCCTGGAAACCGTTTTTCGGGGCTGGCCCTGGTTCGATAGTGCGGGACTATCGGGCCAGGGCCTAGGGGATCGTGTGCGAGCGGGGGAAGCTAACGTTGTCTTCTTGCGGTTAGGATGGGGATGCCTTTGAAGCTGGTTGAAGCACCATCGCACCGGCTTTGCCGGGCCATGCCAGGTGGCGCTTCTTCCGTGCCGCCAGCCCGGACGCATCGCAACGCGACATACCCTCCCATAGTCCCACCTACCGTTTCTTTGGGAGAAATCCGGTATATGGGTATGTGGGCGTATGGTCACAGGCTCCATCGGGAGGGGACTTCGAGGGGTTCCCGGTGCGCCCCGTATCATTAACATGGCGATAACATAAAACATGACGCCGGTCATATGATTGGGGCCGGGGGCATGGTATGGTGGCAGTGGATAGGATAGCTGGCTGTGCGTGTGAAAGGAGCCTGCCGTGGCAGAAACCGCGAGGTCGTTGCTGTTGGATCCGGGCGAGCCGATGGCGGAGGCTGTGCGCAAGATCTTGCGCGAGCAGATGGACGTCATGCTCGCCAACGAGGCCGGCAGCCGGCTGGGCGATGACATCGAGCACGTGCACGACATGCGGGTGGCCGTGCGGCGCATGCGCGCGGCGTTCCGGCTTTTTGGTGGCTATTTTCAACCGGAGGCGATCAAGCGCTTCGAGAAGGATTTGCGCAAGACTGGCCGCGCCCTGGGGACGGTGCGCGATCTGGATGTCTTCAATCGGGAGGCGATGCGCTATCTGCGGCTGCAGCCGAAGCGGCGGCGTCACGATCTGGACCCGTTGTTGAACCTCTGGCATGCCCAGCGCGCGAACGCGCGCTTGGGGCTGATCGCCTATCTGGATAGCCAGGGTTATCGGCGCTTTGTGCAGGAATTCGGCGACTTTGTGAAGACCCCTGGGGCAGGTGTTGAGGCGGTCCCGGAGGGGCAGCCCCAGCGCCTTCTGGTACGGGACGTGCTCTCGAGCACGGTCTGGCAGCTGTACGAGACCGCGTGGGCGTACGACCGAGTCCTCGCGGGGGCGCCGGTTACAACGCTCCATGCCCTGCGTATCGACTGTAAGTATCTGCGCTACACCTTGGAGTTCTTCGAGGGTATCCTGGGACCGGAGGCGCCGTGGCTGATTCAGGAGGTCATAGCCCTGCAGGATCACCTGGGCGACATCCAGGATGCCGAGGTGGCGAGCGCTATTCTGGGGGACTTTGTAGCACGGGACAACCCTGGCGAGGCCAGCCTGAACACAGATGACCTGGACAACATGGCGGCCTATCGGGACTTTCGACTAGAGGAGCAGCATGACCTCCTGATGACGTTGCCGAAGACTTGGGCCCGCCTGAATAGTACCCGCTTCAGACGCCGGCTGGCCCACAGCCTGCTGGCATTGGGAAGGTCTACGAGGACCAGCACATCATGAGGAGAAACCGGATCATCTTTGTTGGCATCGTGGTCGTCGCCCTGGCCATTGTGACGGTTTCGCTGCTGACCAACCAGGGGGTGGATCAGGTCACGGGCCTGGTGGGTTCGGAGAAGGCGCCGTTCTTCGAGGACGAGCGCGTGCAGAAGGCCCTGCGGCGCCACGGGCTGGAGGTGACAGTGCAGAAGGCCGGGTCGCGCGAGATTGCCACCAGCTTCGATCTCGGCCAGTATGATTTCGCGTTTCCGTCAGGCGCACCGGCTGCAGAGAAGATCCAGCGGGAAACGGGCCAGAGCAAGTCGTCCACACCTTTCTTCACCCCCATGGCGATAGCCTCATGGAAGCCTATTGCCGACCTGTTCGTGCAGCAGGGCATGGCGCAAGACCAGGGCGGCTATTACACGATCGACATGGGTGCCTTGCCACCTCTGTTCGAGTCGGAGGTGCGCTGGAAGGACATCCCCAACAACACCGCCTTTGCGGCCAACAAGAGCCTGCTCATCACCACGACCGACGTGCGGAAGTCGAACTCAGCCGCCATGTACCTGGCGCTGATGAGCTATGTGGCCAACGGCAACAACATCGTCCAGAGCATCGCAGAGGCCCAGCCTCTGATGCCGCTGCTGACGAACATGTTCCTGCGCCAGGGCCTGCGACCCAGCAGCTCGCTGGAACCGTTCGAAGACTACCTGGTCAAGGGGATGGGCCATTCGCCGGCGGTGATGGTCTACGAGGCCCAGTTCATCGACCTGTTGCAGTCGGGGCGCAACATCGTGGTGACGCAGGAGAAGACGATGCTGTCGCCAGTGGTGCTGGGGGTGAAAGAGAGCAAGACCAGATCCCTGGGCTGGCTGGACAACCCTGACGTGACCTGGAAGGACATCGCGGACAAGGCGAGCGCAGGGGAGCTGCGCTATGCCATGACCAATCCGGCGGCGTCCAACTCCGGGTTCACAGCCTTGGTGGGTGTGGCCACGGCCTTGACGGGTAGCGGTGATGCCCTGCAGGCCGAGGATATCGACGCCAACGCGTTGCAGGGATTCTTCAAGGGACAGGTCCTGACCGCGGGGAGCTCGGGGTGGCTTGCGGAGAGCTATGTGCGGGAGCAGGATGAGCTCGACGGTATGATCAACTACGAGTCGGTGTTGCTGGCGCTCAACGAGAGCAAACAACTCAACGAGCCACTGGTGCTGATCTATCCGCGCGAGGGGATTGTGATGGCGGACTACCCGCTGATGCTGTTGGACAGCTCCCAGCGCGAGCCGTACGACCGGTTAATCGAATACATTCGCTCGCCCGAGTTCCAGGAGAAGCTGATGCAGAGCACGCTGCGGCGACCAGTAGTGCCTGGCATTCGCGTGGACTCGCGCATCCCTGATCCGTTGCTGGTGGAGCTGCCGTTCCCGAACACGGTGGAGGTGATCGACAGCCTGCTCTTTTCCTATCTGGATGAACAGCGCCTGCCCTCCCATACCTTTTTCGTGCTGGACGTGAGCGGCTCCATGGAGGGGAAGGGCTTGCAGGACCTGATGACCGCGCTCACCAACCTGACCGGGCTGGACCAGAGCCTGACGGGCCAGTTCGCCCGCTTCCGCAGCCGGGAACGTATCACCATGCTGCCGTTCAGCGGTGTGGTGGAGGATGTGAGTGATTTCGCCATCAATTCCACGGCGGCCGAGGGCGAGGATATGGAGCGCATCCGCCGCTATGCCGAGCAGCTACAGGCCGGCGGTAACACGGCCATCTACCTGGCCCTGGCCGATGCCTACAGCCAGGCGCAGCAGGCTCAGGCCCAGGATCCTGATCGATACTACTCCATCGTGTTGATGAGCGATGGCCGCAGCAACACGGGCATCTCCCAGAGAGAGTTTCGTTCCTACTACCAGGACCTGCCGCCAGAGCTGCAGAAGGTCAAGACCTTCACCGTCCTCTTCGGCGACGCCGATCGGGAGGAGATGGCGAGGATCGCCGAGCTGACGGGTGGCCACATGTTCGATGCTCAGAGCGAGTCCTTGAGCCAGATCTTCAAGGAGATACGCGGGTATCAATAAGGCTGACATGGAGGCTGATGATGACGCAACCATTGTCTCAAACCGAGCAGGCCCTGCGGCAGGTGTTCAAGGTAGGCAACCGCTTCATGGTATGGCTTTTTCGCCTGGGCCTGGGCGGTTGGGGGAACTCGCCGCGGACCAGCCAGGTGATGGTATTGGTCCATCGCGGGCGCAAGAGTGGCCTGCAGCGCCGGACGCCGGTCAACTTTGCCGTGGTGGACGGAGACATCTACTGCACGGCGGCATTTGGCACGGCTGCGCACTGGTACCAGAACATCGTGGCTGATCCCAACGTGGAGCTGTGGCTGCCGGACGCGTGGTACGCCGGCCTGGCTCAGGAGGTGCCGCCGGAAGACCCGCGCCGGGACAAGATCATGCGCGAGGTGCTGATTGCCAGCGGCTTTGCCGCACCGCTGTTCGCCGGGATGAATCCCAGGACGGCCAGCGACAAAGAGCTGGCTGCCTTGAGCGCGGACTACCGCCTGATCCGTATCCGCCGCACGGAGGCGCGCACCGGCCCCGGCGGGCCCGGCGACCTGGCCTCCGTATGGCCGGTAGTGACGTTTGCACTGTTGGGACTGTTGTTGCTGCGAGCGCGGCGACAGAGGTAGCGCATGACCTCGACCATTCCTGAGTCCCATCTGGACCTGATCGCTGGGCCGTATGCGGCGGTTCTGACCACGGTCATGCCGGATGGCCAGCCGCAGTGCACGGTGATATGGTGCAACACCGACGGCACGCATGTGCTGCTGAACACCATGCGGGGCTTTCAGAAGGAGCGGAACATGCGGCGCAACCCCAAGGTCACGATCTTTGCCTACGATCCCCGGAACCCGCTGCGCAATATCGAGGTACGGGGTGAGGTGGTGGAGATGGCCGAGGAAGGGGCGGTGGAGCACAATGACCAGCTGACGATGCTGTACCTGGGCAAGCCGCACTTCTTTGGCGATGCTGTGCCGGTGGAGGCCAGAGAGCGCTACACGCCTGTGATCTGCAAGGTGCTACCCACACGTGTGCGGGTAGAGTAGAGACGCAAGATCTTGCGTCTCTACGCAGAGTGGTGCTCACATATTGGTGGGTGGAGTGAGCGAAAGGAGTATAGCCGTGAGCGTTTCCATCCCGGAAAACCACGTAGATCTGTTGGAGCGGCCGATTCATGCCGTCCTGACGACGATGATGCCCGATGGGCAGCCGCAGTCCAGCATGGTGTGGTGCGACTACGATGGAGAGTATGTGCTTGTCAGCACAACCCTGGAGCGGCAGAAGGGCAGGAACATGGCGGCTAATCCCAAGGTCACCCTGCTGGTGATCGATCCGGAAGATGGCAGCCGGTACCTTGAGGTGCGGGGTGAGGTGGTTGAGATGAGCCAGGAGGGTGCAGTCGAGCTGGCCGACCGGCTGACCCGGTACTATACTGGCAAGCAGCACTTCTACGGAGACATCTATCCTGTAGAGCAGCAACGCGAGGAGACGCGCGTGGTGTGCCGGATCAGGCCGGTGAAGACAACGGTGGACGCAATCTTCAAGTGAGAGCGATGAACTTGAGCGCAGCTTGTGGACAGGCTGGCATCATGAACGACCAGGGCATGAACGGCGGGGCGTGGCGGGCAGGGCTGCCACGCCCCGCCGTTCATGCCCCTACAATGCAAACGGAAGACGTGTAGCATGATCTATCGCAGCGTCGTGGCAACGCGGACGGGCCCACCGGAAGTGCTCCAGGTGGTCGAGAACGAGCTGCGGGCGCCGGCCAGGGGGGAGGTGCGGATCAGGGTACTGGCCGCGGCGGTGTGCCGGCCGGATATCACGGTGCGCACTGGCGAGTCGCTGTACAGCGGGACACCGCTGGGTAAGAAGCCGCCGTTCGTGCCGGGGTATGCCGTGATCGGCGACGTCGACGCGTCGGGCGAGGGGGCCAGCGGGGTTGCGGTGGGCGACCGGGTAGGCGTGTTGACGGTCACGGGGGGTTATACCGAGATCCTCTATTGGCGCAGTGACCGCCTGATCCCGGTCCCGCGCACGGTGGATCCGGCGGAGGCGGTCACCCTGGTCCTGAACTACGTGGCGGCGTACCAGGCCTTGCACCGGGCGGCGAAGGTCAGGCCAGGTGAGACGGCGTTGATCATCGGCGCCAGCGGCGGCATCGGCACGGCCCTCTTGCAGTTGGGCCGGCTGGCCGGGCTGAAGATGTACGGGGTCGCGTCCGGGAGCAAGCAGGACCTCGTGGCAGGCCTGGGCGCGGTGCCGATCGACTACCGCACGCAGGACTTCGTGGCCGTGATGCGGGCGGCGGAGCCTCAGGGAATCGACGTCGCGATCGACGGCATGATGCGCCTGGAGACCGTCAAGGGTAGCCTGGCGCTGGTGCGCCGCGGGGGAAGGCTGGTGGGCTATGGCGAGCCCGCCGGGCTGGGCACCCTGGCGCGCATCCTGGGGACCATGGCCGCAGCCAGGCTGCGCCCGGACGGCAAGTCCTTCAAGCTCTACGGCACGTCCTCCTACTTTCTGTTCGACAGGCAGCCCTATATGGAGGACTGGGCCGCGCTGTTCCGGCTGCTGGAGGAGCGCCAGATCGAGCCCGTCATCATGCAGAGGTTCCCCATCCTGGAGGCGGCCAGGGCCAATGAGCTCCTGGAGAGCTGAAAGGTCGTGGGCAACGTGGTTTTGATAACACCCGAGCTGATTTGATGCCAGGGTTGCTTGACCAGCCCTTGAGTTCTGCCTATAATCGTCACAAGGCATCAGGCTAAGGTTGGATTTGCCGGCAGCTGTCGGGAGAACAGCACGTGGCGCGGGCTGGTGGGGAGGCAGGAGGTTGAGACTATCGTCACCTCTTTAGGAGGTGCTCGCTGGCGGGTGCGTCTCACTGCCGGCGAGTCTTCGCTAGTGACGACCGCGCAAAGGCGCAAGCCAACGTGTCTGGCGTTGGCGAGGTTAACCCCCATGTCCAGTGGAATAGGAGCAAGGTCATGAACCAACACATCCGCCAACTACTCCTGGTAGTCCTGATCATGCTGCTGGCAGGACTCAGCGCCTGCCAGCCGCCGGTGGTGCCCGCTACCGCGCCGGCGCCGGCGGGCGAAGAACCGGCCACGCCAGAGCCGGCTGCCGAGGAGCCCGGCACCGTGGTCCTGCGCGCCGGCACAGGCGATAGCGGCGAGGGCCTCAACCCGCACCAGAGCATCATCGGCGACTTCGAGGATCAGAACCCCGGCATCCTGATCCAGCTGGAGGCGATCGCCGGCCGTGACTACTATACCCGCATCCTGACCCAGATCGCCGCCGACCGGGCGCCGGATGTCATGAATATCGGCGACGACGCGGTACCTTCCTTCGTGGGCAAGGGCGCGTTCCTGCCCCTGGACGAATGCCTCGACAGCCTGGGCTTCGACACCGGCGTCTATCTGCCGGGGCTGCTGGAACCGGGCACGGTGGACGGCCAGCTGTACTTCCTGCCCAAGGACTACTCGACCCTGGGGGTGTACTACAACAAGGCCATCTTCGACGCGGCCGGCGTGCCCTATCCGGAGGCAGGCTGGACGTGGGATGACCTGCTGGCCACGGCCCAGGCGCTGACGCAGGATTCGGACGGCGACGGCCAGACCGACATCTACGGCGTCCAGCTGCCCGCCAACTGGACCACGGGCTTCGAGTACTGGGTGGCGGCGGCGGGCGGCAGCCTGATCAGCGAGGACGGTGCCTCCTACGTAGGCTACATGGACTCGCCCGAGACCATCGCGGCGGCCCAGTTCTACGGCGACCTCTACAACGAATATGGCGTGGCGCCACCCCCGGCCGACCTGAGCGCGTTCGGGGGCGGCAACAGCGAGTTCGACAACGGCCAGGCCGCCATGCGCCTGTTTGGCCGCTGGCCGCAGGCTGGGATGCGCAACAACCCCAACATCGACCTCGGCGTGGTGGGCACGCCCTCCGGCGCAATGGATGCCAACATCCTGTTCTGGGGTGGCTTCGGCATCTCCTCCACCACTGATAACCTGCTGGAGGCCTGCAAGTTCCTGAGCTACTACGCGGGCCCCGAGGCGGCCAAGACCTGGAAGGACTGGGCGCTGCCGGCGGCGATCGAGGTGGCGGAGTCGCCCGAAGTAGCGGGCGATCCCTTCAACGCGGTGTGGATCGACGAGTTGGGCAAGCTAAAGCCCCGGGCCTATACATTCACGCCCTACTGGAACGAGACCGCAGACCCGGCGCTGCGTAAGGCGCTGGAGACCATCCTGATAGATCCCGAGGCTGACGTGGCTGCCGTGATGCAGCAGGCGGCCCAGGAAGCCCAGGAGGCCCTGGACGAGCTGCTGGCGGAACAGTAGGTAGCAGCGGACCGTGGCCACGAATTGCACGCATGTCGCCGCAGCCCTCGCCTACGTGAGGGCCGTGCAATTCGTGGCCGGTTCCTGAGCTATGGCCCGCATGAGTCGCGCCCGCCGCCGGGAGGCGCTGGCGTTCTATCTGATCATATCCCCCTGGCTGATTGGCTTCATCTTCCTCACGGTGGGGCCGATGCTCTATTCGCTTTACATCAGCTTCACACGCTGGGACCTTTTGACGGACCCGGTGTGGGTCGGCCTGCGCAACTACACCGTCAAGATGCCCAACGACGAGCGATTCTGGCAGGCGCTGAAGGTGACGGTGCTGTATACCATGATCTACGTGCCGCTTGAGCTGATCGGCGGGCTGGCGCTGGCCCTGCTGGTGCAGAACCGGATTCGCGGCATCCGGGTGTTCCGGACCGTGTTCTACCTGCCCACGGTGCTGGCCGGCGTGGCCTTCGTGGTAGTATGGCTGTGGATGCTGGACCCGCGCGGCGGGCTGGTCAACCTGATCCTGGCCCAGGTGGGCATCGTGGGGCCGCGCTGGCTGTTGGATCCCGACTGGGCGCTGCCCGCGCTGATCATGATGAGCTTCTGGGGCTGGGGGCGGGCCATGGTGATCTACCTGGCTGGCCTGCAGGCCATTCCGGGGGAGCTGTACGAGGCAGCGGCCATCGACGGCGCCGGGGGCTGGACGCGTTTTTGGCGGATCACCCTGCCCCTGCTGACGCCGACGATCTTCTTCAACCTGATCCTGAGCATCATCAGCACCTTCCAGACCTTTACCAACGCGTTCGTGGCCACCAACGGGGGCCCGCTGGACGCCACCCTGTTCTACGTGCTCTACCTCTATAAACGGGCCTTCGAGTTCCTGGACATGGGCTATGCGTCGGCGTTGGCCTGGGTGCTGTTTGCGATCGTGCTGGGGCTGACGCTACTAGTGCTGCGCTCCCAGCGCTTCTGGGTCTTCTACGCCGGAGAGCGGGCCGATGGATGAGGAGCGCAACGAGACCCACATCATGCAGCTGCGCGGCCGGCGGCTGGTGCTGCGCTACCTGATGCTGGCGGCAGCGGCGGTGCTGTTCCTGGCGCCTCTGTACTGGATGATTTCCTCCTCGCTAAAGCCAGAGTACCAGGTCTTCGCGCGGCCGCCGGTGTGGTGGCCCAACCCGCCGCGCTGGCAGAACTATCCGGAGGCCCTGACCAGGCTGCCGTTCGGTCGCTATGCGGTCAACACCCTGATCATTGCCGTCCTGTCCGTGATCGGATACACGCTCTCGTGCACGCTGGTAGCCTATGGGTTTGCCCGGCTGCGGGCGCCGGGCAAGGATGCGCTGTTCGTGCTGGTGTTGGCCACGCTGATGCTGCCCTACCCGGTGGTGATGATCCCGCAGTACGTGATCTTCTCAGAGCTGAACCTGGTCAACACCTTCTGGCCTTTGATCCTGCCGGCGTTTCTGGCCAGTCCCTTCTACATTTTCCTGTTGCGGCAGTTTTTCTTGCAGATCCCACCCGACCTGGAGGATGCCGCGCGCATCGACGGCGCCAACATCTTGCAGACCATCTGGTATGTGATGTTGCCGCTGGCGCGGCCGGCCATGGTCGTAGTGGCCATTTTCTCCTTCCAGTTCGCCTGGAACGACTTCCTGGCCCCGCTGATCTACCTGCAGGACCAGTCCAAGTACACCCTGATGCTGGGGCTGAGCTTCTTCCGCAGCTCCTTCCAGGTCAACTGGGCCTATCTGATGGCAGCGTCGCTGACCATCGCGCTGCCGGTCATCCTGCTCTTCTTCATTGCCCAGCGGGAGTTCGTGGAGGGAATCACGGTGGGCGGGATCAAGCAGTGAGGACGATGCCGGCAGGGGCGCGGAACAGCCCCACCATGAGGTAAGCAATGAGCACACACGACATGGATCCCGGCGATCCCCATCCACACGAGCACGAGCATCACAGCCACAACGGGCATAGCCATGATCACGATGGGCACAGCCACGACGGGCAAGCCGGGCACGAGCATGACCACCCATCCGGGCCGCTGGGCTGGATCGCCTCGGTATTTCATATTGGTGGCCACAGCCACGCCGAGCAGAAGCTGGTGGCTGACCCGGCGTTTGCTGGCAGCCAGGAGGGCATCCGCACGGTGTGGCTGGCCCTGGGCCTGTTGTTGCTGACGACGGCGATCCAGGTGGCGATCTACCTGCTGAGCAACAGCGTGGCCCTGCTGGCCGACACGGTGCACAACCTGGGGGATGCCCTGAACTCGATTCCGTTGCTGATCGCCTTCTACCTGGCCCGGCGCCGGCCGACCCGGCGGTACACGTACGGCTACCACCGGGCCGAGGACGTGGCCGGGGTGTTGATCGTGCTCTCGATCATCTTCAGTGCTGCTTATATCTTCTACGAGTCCATCAACAAGTTCTTCAACCCCAGCGAGGTCACCAACCTGGGCGCGGTGGCCGCGGCCGCTGTGGTGGGGTTCCTGGGCAACGAGGCGGTGGCCCTGCTGCAGATCCGCACCGGGCGCAGGATCGGCTCGGCCGCGCTGGTGGCGGATGGACAGCATGCCCGCACGGACGGGCTGACGTCGCTGGCGGTGCTGGTGGCGGCGGCCGGGGTGTGGCTGGGCTTTCCCTTCCTGGATCCGATCATCGGCATCTTGATTGGGATTGCCATTCTGTTCATCACGTGGGATGCCACCAGGACCATCTGGTATCGCCTGATGGACGCCGTGGAGCCGGAGCTCTACGACCAGGCGATGGCGGTGGCCCAGGAGCAGGCCAGGCACCACGACGGCCTGGAGGAGATTCGCCGGCTGCGCCTGCGCTGGATGGGGCACCGGCTGCACGCAGACCTGCACGTGGCGGTGCAGCCGGGGCTGACCACAGCGCAGGGACACGACCTGGCCGAGCAGGTGCGGACGGGGCTGTTCGAGGCTATACCGCTGCTGGCGGAGGCCATCGTGCACGTGGAGCCCTGGTCGGCTGATCCTGACGATTACCACCGGGCGACGCTGCACCGGGAGCCGGTGCCGCGGCCGATACGGGAGGCGGCGGCGGGATGAGAGGGCGGCCTGTGAGATACCAATCGACTAAGCGGAGGTGGCAGTGAGTCTGAGAGTCTTGGTGGCCTATGCCACGAAGTACGGCGCTACGGCGGAGATCGCCGAGAGAATTGGCCAGACGTTGCGGGAGGCGGATTTGCCTGCCGACGTGCGGCCGGCGCAGGAGGTCGCCGACCTGACGCCGTACGGAGCGGTTGTCCTGGGCAGCGCCGTGTACATT
Organism: Anaerolineae bacterium; assembly: GCA_032111745.1. Classification (GTDB taxonomy): domain Bacteria; phylum Chloroflexota; class Anaerolineae; order JAAEKA01; family JAAEKA01; genus JAULUH01. The sequence goes on from JAULUH010000231.1 coordinate 20,327, forward strand.
GGTCGATGGCGCAAGGAGGCGGCCGAGTTCTTGCAGGTCCACGAGGATGCGCTGGCCCAGAGGCCGGTGTGGTTGTTTTCCAGCGGGCCAACTGGCGAGGGGGATCCGGTGGCGTTGCTGCAGGGCTGGCGCCTCCCCGGCCAGCTGCAGCCCATTGCCGACCGCATCTGCCCCCGCGATATTGCCGTGTTTCACGGGGCAGTGGATCTGCAAAGACTGAACTTCATGGAGAAATGGATGTTCCAAAACGTCAAATCGGCGGTCGGCGACTTCCGGGATTGGGATGCCATCACGGCGTGGGCGACGGGGATTGCGGATGCGCTGAGGGAGGAACGGTGAGAAGCGCGAGCAGGGAGAAACACGAACGCACGGACGAACACAGACCGGTGAATCGAGGATCTGGTGGTGGAAGCGAGGTGAAGAGTTGGCCACCACGACCGAGAGAGTAGCAGGCCTGGCGATCTGCTTTGTCCTGATCTTTCTGTTGGGCATCTGGCTGAGCCGTTTCGGCAGGCCTTACAACGTGGTGGCCTTGACAATCCACAAGCTGATCTCCCTGGCAGGGCTGGTCCTGCTGGGCGTGACTGTGGTGCAGGCGAACCAGGTGGTAGTGCTCGGCACAGCGGCAGTGATTGCCAGCGTGGCTACTGTTGTGCTCTTTGTGATTGCCATCATCTCGGGCGGGCTGGTGAGCATGGACAGGCGCATGCCTCGGGCGGTACGGGCAACGCACTGGGTAACGCCATTTCTGACCCTCCTGGCCACGGAGGTGACGCTCTGCCTGTTGCGACGAAACAGGTTGAACTTGGGGCCACTCAGGCCAGGCTGGAGGCCGTGAGGGCATGTGCAGAATGACCTAAGGAGAAGACGGCAATGAAGGCTATTGTCATCTACGATTCCGTATATGGGAATACCGCACGGATCGCTGAGGCCATCGGCAGGGGGTTGGGCCAGGTGTTGGGAGCACCGGAAGAGGTGCGGGTAATGCGCATGGGCGAGGCCAATCCCGGGCAGCTGGCGGGGTTGGAGGTGCTGGTCGTCGGGTCACCGACCCATGGATTCAGGTCCACGCCGGGGATGCGCGACTTCTTGAAGGCCATCCCCAGGGATGCCCTGAAGGGTATCAGGGTAGCGGCCTTTGACACCAGGATGACCGAGGAGGAGATGCACTCCCACGGTCCGGTGCTGGGCACGATGGTAGATATCTTTGGCTATGCCGCGCCGCGTATCTCGGATAGTCTGGCGAAGAAGGGCGGCGTGGTGGCGATGGTGCCGGAAGGCTTCTATGTGGGTGGGACGGAGGGACCGCTGCTGGAAGGTGAGCTGGAGCGGGCGGAGGAGTGGGGGAGAGGACTGCTGAACTAGATGCGCGGTAGAGTTTGCGGCCTACACATAGGTTGCGCGCAGGAGTGGGTGGATCAAATCCTCAGGAACGCGATTGATCTCAATGAAGTGATTGATCTGATCCTGGTGTTCGGCATAGTAGCGTAGGGCATCAAAGACTTGGGCCAGCGTCAGATGAGGAAGATGCACCGGCATCTCTTCGGGCGGCACACCCTGACGCCACATCTCGACGATGGCACGAACTGGAGTTCTTGTACCGTGAATAATCGGCTCACCACCCAGGGTTGCAGCATCGGAGATAAAATAGGATCGTTCCTGTTCCTTTTCCATCGCGCTGACACCTCGGTGACATGATGCTTCCGGCATCATAGCTTGTTCCGCAAGATCTGGCAATCGATCTCTATCCTTCGAAGCATGCTTGATGCTGGAATTCAGAAGATGAGGAGCCTTTGAATGGCCCCACGTAACATCGAGGCCGCGCCCCATCATCTGCCTATCAGGCATAGACTGGGGCTCGTGGTTGCGGCATCGCTCGGTATTGCCCTGCTGGTGGCTGGTGGGTCCATGGCTGGCCTTCTGTTCCCGGATGCCATCTACCCCACGCCAGAGCTCAAGCGGTCCTTTGTCGCCAACGACGTGGTCAATCTCCTGATCGGCGTGCCCATCTTGCTGGGCTCGATGGCGCTGGCGCGGCGGGGCAAGCTGATCGGGCTGTTGTTGTGGCCGGGGGCGCTGCTCTACGTGATCTACAACGCCATCGCCTATGTCGTTGCCCTCCCTGTGGGGTGGGCCTTCGTGCTCAATCTGGTGTTGCTGGCACTGGCCATCTACACGCTTGCCGGCCTCCTGGCCAGCATCGACGGGACGCAAGTGCAGGGGCGGCTGGCCGGCGCGGTGCCCGAGCGGATGGGGGGCGGCGTGCTCATGGGATTGGGCGTACTGTTCCTGTTGCGAGAGGTCGGGGTGCTGGCTGGGGCAATCACCGGCGGAGACGGGCTGCCGCGACCGGAGCTGGCGGTTCTGGTGGCCGACACCTTGATCATCTCGGCGTGGATCATCGGCGGCGCGCTGCTGTGGCGGTGCCAGGAGCTGGGCTACGTGACCGGTACCGGGTTGCTCTTCCAGGCGAGCATGTTGTTCATCGGCCTGATCATCTTTTTGCTCTTGCAGTCCATGCTGACGGATGCGGCCTTCGGGCTGGTCGACGTGCTAGTGGTCTTGGTCATCGGACTGGTGTGTTTCGTACCCTGCGTGCTCTTTGTGCGCGGCGGGGTTAGGTCCTAGCCCGCGGCCTGGCGCAGTCGCAAGACACGGCGACCAGGAATTCACGAGGAGGAAGGGACAAATGCAGACGAAGAGGCGAGCGACACTGAAGTTGGTGGGCGGCGGGCTGCTGGCTGCCATGGCCGGAGGGATGGCGGCGGTCTATGCCAGTTACGCGCGCGACATGGCGGCGGCGCGAGCACGGGTGCAAGCGAGTAGGCGGATGATCGAGACGGCCTGCGGCCCTGTGGAGTACGGGGAAAGCGGCGCGGGCGCGCCGGTGTTGGTGATCCACGGCGCGGCCGGCGGGTTCGACCAGGGCTTGACGATCGGGGAAGCGGGGCTCGGCACCGGCTATCGCCTGATCGCGCCATCCCGTTTCGGCTACCTGGGCGCGCCCGTGCCAGCGCAGGCCAGCGTGGCGGCGCAGGCGGAGGTGTATGCCTGCCTGCTGGACGCCTTGGGGATCGACCAGGTGGCGGTGATCGGCTTCTCGGCGGGCGGGCCGTCGGCGCTGCAATTCGCGCTGCAGTATCCGCAGCGGACGACGCGGCTGGCCATGCTGGCGGCTATCAGCATGCGCCCACCACTTACCGCGGAAGAGGAGCGGACGGAGAGTGCGATCAACCGGATGGTCGGGTCGGACTTCGTCTACTGGGCAGCCATCCGGGCTGCACCCTCCAAGGTACTGGCGCTGTTGGGGGTGAAGAAGCCAGTGCAGCGCGCAATGGCTGCGGAGGAACGGGCCATCATCTACCGGGTCCTGGAAGAGATGCTGCCTATGTCGCCCCGTTTGCCGGGCATCGCCGTGGATCAGGCGTTCGAGATGCCGGCGGTTTCGCTGAGCCAGATCACATGTCCGGTACTGGTGATCCATGCCCGCGACGACACCCTGGTGACGATCGACTACGGCCTGCACACGGCCCGCTCGATCCCTGGGGCGCAGTGGGTGCCGTTCGAGACGGGCGGGCATTTCCTGGGCGGGCACTATAGGGAGCTGCAAGGGCTGGTGAGCCGATTCCTGGAGGGTGAGGTGGTCGCGGGGACGCTGGATGGGGAGTCTGGATCACGAACGCACGAAGAATAGACGGATGCACGAAGTACGGAGCGCAAAATCAGGAGCCGCGAAGCAGCGAGCACGAAACATAGAGGCGGCTCGCTGCATAGCCGAGGATAGAGACGACCACAGAGCAAAATGGCCCGGCGACAGGATGAAATGTTCCGGCGCGGCTAAAGGGGGCGGGGGATGATGGCCTGTAGAATTCCCTCTTGACATCTGCTACTCCCTGTGCTAGTATTGCAGATGTTCACGCAATCGATTGCGCAACCGATTGCGTGAGTGATTGTGAAAGGCTTCCTTCCCCGTTTCTACAAGAGGTCCGATGGCTACGATCAGTCAGGTGGCGGCGCGGGCGGGTGTGTCGCCGACGACGGTGTCCCATGTCATCAACGAGACCCGCTTCGTGTCCAGCGAAGTGCGACTGCGCGTGCAGCAGGCCATGGACGACCTCGGCTACCAACCTAATGCCCTGGCGCGGTCGCTGCGGCGGGGTGTGACGCATACCCTTGGCCTGATCCTGCCGGATAGCAGTAACCCCTTTTTTGCGGAAGTAGCGCAGAACCTGGAAGTCGAGGCGTTCGACCAGGGCTACAATGTCATCCTGTGCAACGCCGAGGGCTCGCCGTCGAAGGAGAGCCTCTACCTGGAGGTGTTGCAGAAGAGGCAGGTGGACGGGCTGATCCTGCTGATCACGGGCGAGGATAGCGGGTCGCTGTCCCAGGCGCTGCGCCCGGCCGTGCCGATCGTGATGCTCGATCGGGACCTGCCCACTGCAGATGCGGATGTGGTGTTGGCCGACAACCGGCTGGGGGCAGTCCTGGCCACTACGCATTTGCTCCAGCTGGGGCACAGGCGCATCGGCTGCATCTCCGGGCCCTCCCATATCACCCCCAGCGCGCGGCGGGTGTCGGGATACATGGATGCCCTGGCGGAGGCCGGTATCCCGTTCGACGAGGCGCTGGTAGTGCGCGGGGATTTTCATCCGGAGTCGGGCCGGGCAGGGGTTCGTGCCCTGCTCGACCGGCCTGACCGGCCGACGGCCATCTTTGCGTGTAACGATCTGATGGCGATTGGTGCGGTGCGCGGGGCCTGTGAGCAGGGGCTCAGTGTCCCGGCAGACCTGAGTATTGTGGGCTTCGACGATATCCAGCTGGCTTCCTACATTACGCCGTCGCTGACGACGGTGGTGCAGCCGAAGGCAGAGATGGCCCGCGCGGCCATCAGGCTGCTGATGGAGCGAATGGCCGAGCGCGGCCTTCCGGTCAGACGGCAGGTGTTGTCGCCGACGTTGGTCGTGCGCGAGAGCAGCCGGGCATGCCAGGACAAAGGAGGTGTTGCGGGAACCTAGATGCCGAGGACATTGGAGAACCAGCGCTCGTGGCCTGCGTTAGGCGGTACGCAGGTCGCGCCATCGGTGTGAGTACCGCCGATTCGGTTAAGCATATCGCTCAATCAAGGAGGAAGGCTATGAAAGCCTGGCGGTTGGTGGTCGTATTGCTGGCAGTGGTCGCGCTGCTCGTTTCTTGTGTGCCCGTTCAGCCTGTGGCTCCCCAGGCTGAGACACCTGCGGCAGTGCCGGAGGCCACGCCTGCGGTGGTTGAGGAGTCGATGGAGCCGGTGGCGGTGGGGCTGGTGATGAAATCGCTGGCCAACGAGTTCTTCAGGGTGATGGGTGAAGGGACAGAGGCATGGGCCAAGACGCGGCCCGAC
>JAULUH010000232.1:0-2132 GCA_032111745.1 Anaerolineae bacterium
CCCGGCCAGGATGGCCAGGGGAAGGGCATAGGGCAGGCCGATCAGCAGGTAGGCCACCAGGGCCGCGGCGCCGACGATAACCATCAGCGTGAACTGGCCCAGGAGGAAGCCGCCGACCTTGTTCTCGATCTCGTCGATCAAGCTGCGCGTTTTGGTGCGGTGTGGGAGGGGTAGCAAGAGAAGCAGGCTGGCGATGATGCGGTCGCTCTGCAAGGTCCAGTAGAAGGCCATGATGAACACCGCCACTGCGATGACCAGGGCTCGCAGCGCATTCTGGACGGCCGCGAACGCCGCCGGCACCTGGGCCAGGGTCTGCGCGGGCTCCTCGACGGCTGCCCTGGCGTCTTGCCCGAACAGGGCAGTCACCGGTGGCATCTGCCAGCTGATCAGGCGCAACAGCCGGCTGGGAGACTCCGCCAACATCCCCCGCACCTCGGCATAATAGATGGGCAGCTCCGTGGCCAGCGCTGTGACCTGCTCGGCGATGAACGGCAACACCATCAAGGCGAAGCCCGCCAGCAGGATGACCAGCAGGAGGTAGATGAGGATCACCCCGGTCGCGCGCGGCACTTGGCGGCCGTACAGCCAGTCGATCGCCGGCCGCATGGCCGTGGCCAGGACAATGGCGATGAAAAGCAGGAGGATGGCAACGCGGAAGAAATAGAGGAGTGCGAAGGCCAGCACCACGGCGATCACCAGCACGGTGGCAATGAACACCTGGCGCGCGGACCACTGGGGCAGTGGATTGTCGGACGACTCCTGCAAGGTCAACCTGCCATACCCACCAAGAGTTGCGATCTACTACGGGTATCCTATCACAACCTGGCTGCCCCGGCAACAGGGCGGTACGCATCCACAGGCGGCTTCAGCCAGCCCCCTGTCTTGCCACGCTTTCATTCCTCCCTGGCCTGTATGAGCTGCAGCTCGACTTGCGCCCACCCGTATCAATGCGTGGACCGTAGCCGGCCTCATCCCTGCAAGAGCGACTGCGCGCCGTCGATCCACACCTCCGTGCCCGTGATGTGGCTGGAGGCGTCCGACACCAGAAAGCGCACCAGCTCCGCCACTTGCCAGGCCGACCCGGCCCGGCCGTCCGTGAGGGGAATACGGCCGGCAGGGAACTCTACCGGCTCCCCAGCGTCTTCCACGTCACGTTTCTCCGTGCTCTCGTCGATGTCCGTCTCGACTGCGCCAGGGCAGATGACGTTGACCCGGATGCGATGCTTCGCCAGCTCCAGCGCCAGCATTTTGGCCAGCGCCACCTGGCCCGCCTTGGAGGTGGCATAGGCTGAGGCGCCTGTGGTACTGAACATCCGGGTGCCGTTCACCGACGACGTGATGACCACCGCGCCACCGGCGCGTTTCAGATAAGGCACCGCGTATTTGATCGTCAGAAAGGTGCCCGTCAGGTTGACGTCGATAGTCCTGGCCCATTCCTCCGGCTCCAGCTCCTCGATCGGTGCCCAGACGCCGTTGATCCCGGCGTTGGCGAACACGATGTCCAGCCGGCCCCATCGATTCACGATGGTGGCGATGGCATCCTGCATCATGGTGGGCTGGGAGACATCGCCTGGCACGGCCATACCTGCGCCGCCATCCTGTTCGATCTCGTTCACTACCGCCAGGACCTCCTCCACTCCGCGGCTCAGCACGGCTACTTTGGCGCCCTCACTGCCCAGCAGCCGCGCCGTGGCCCGTCCAATGCCCGAACCTCCGCCCGTAACCAGGGCGACCTTGCCTTGTAAGGTCATACTCGGTTCCTCTTCTTTCTATGCACAGCCGGCTCCCACGACGCGGCGGCGGCCCGGTGAGAGGGCGCTGTCTTCCTCATCTCCTCAACACCGGGCCGCGCGTCCAAGCGCTCACTTCGACGCGGCTATCGCCTGCTGGGGCGCCGCCTCGTTGACGCCCTGGCTCAGGAACCCACCGGTGGCCAGCTTCGTCAGCTTCTTGTCGGCCGCGGCCTCCTCGTCCAGCGTCGTCTGCAAGGCCTTGGCGATGTTGGAGTGGCCAAGCTCCCTGGCGATGGTGCGGGCCGTGCCGTAGCCAACTATCTCGTAGTGCTCGACGCGTTGGGCCGCACCGATCAGGGCCGCATCGACTACCTTGGCGTTGCCGCCGTTCTTGATGAT
>JAULUH010000233.1:0-10182 GCA_032111745.1 Anaerolineae bacterium
CGGGCGGCAACGGCACCGATCCCGGAACCAGCATCAACGTGCGCGAGCTGAACGCCTATGTCCGCCAGGAGGCCGTCTTCGTGGGCAGCCTGCTGACCGAGATCAGCAAGGTCATGGTGGGCCAGGATGAGCTGGTAGAGCGGGTGTTGATCGCCCTGTTGGCCGACGGCCACGTGCTGTTGGAGGGCGTGCCCGGCCTGGCCAAGACCCTGCTGGTCAAGACCGTGGCCCAGGCCATCCACGCCGATTTCGCCCGCATCCAGTTCACGCCGGACCTGCTGCCGGCCGACCTGGTGGGCACGCAGATCTACAACCCCCGCACCTCCGAGTTCAGTGTGCACCAGGGCCCGATATTCGCCAACCTGATCCTGGCCGACGAGATCAACCGCGCGCCGGCCAAGGTGCAGAGCGCTCTGCTGGAAGCCATGCAGGAGCGCCAGGTGACCATTGGCGACACCACCTACAAGCTGGACGAGCTGTTCATGGTCATGGCGACCCAGAACCCCATCGAGCAGGAGGGCACCTACCCCCTGCCCGAGGCCCAGGTCGACCGCTTCATGCTCAAGGTAAAGGTCGACTATCCCTCGCGGGCCGAGGAGCGGGTGATCGTCGACCGCATGACCGGCGCCACCCTGCCCACGGTTTACCCCGTGGCGCGCCCGGCCGACATTCTGCGCGCCCGCCAGGTGGTCAAGCAGATCTACGTGGACGACAAGGTCAAGGAGTATGTGCTCGACCTGGTCGTGCGCACCCGCCAGCCCAGCAGCAATGGCCTGGCCGACCTCAACACGCTGATCGCGTACGGCGCCTCCCCCCGCGCCAGCATCAACCTCATCCTGGCCGGCCGCGCCCATGCCTTCCTACAGGGCCGGGGCTTCGTCACGCCCGAGGATATCAAGGCCATCGCGCCCGACATCCTGCGCCACCGCATCATCACCACCTACGAGGCCGAGGCCGAGAACATCACCAGCGACCACATCATCCGCCGCATCCTGGACTATACCCCCGTCCCGTAAGGGATGGGCACCAGGGCCCGGAGATGGGATGGCCGGCCGCGCAGGCCGCGGCCGTTGGACGTCGCCCGGGGCTGAGGAAAGAGCATGCTCTCCAGCGATCTGATCAAGAAGATCCGCCACATTGAGATCCGGACCAAGCGCCTGGTCAACGATAGCTTCGCCGGCGATTACCACTCGGTGTTCAAGGGCCGCGGCATGGAGTTCAACGAGGTGCGGCCCTACCAGCCCGGCGACGAGATCCGCACCATCGACTGGAACGTGACTGCCCGCACCGGCGAGGTGTACGTCAAGCGCTACGTCGAGGAGCGCGAGCTGACGGTGATGCTGCTGGTGGACGCCAGCGCCTCGGAGGATTTCGGCTCGGTGCGCCAGTTCAAGCGCGAGCTGGCCGCGGAACTAACCGCGGTGCTGAGCTTTGCCGCCACCACCAACAACGACCGGGTAGGGCTGCTGATCTTCACCGACCGCATCGAGCTGTTCATTCCCCCGCGCAAGGGGCGCCAGCACGTGTTGCGGCTGATCCGCGAGCTGCTGGCCTTCGCGCCCCAGGGCCGGGGCACCGACCTCAAGCTGGCCCTGGACTCGGTGAACCAGATGTTGAAACGCCGCGCCATCATCTTCCTGGTGTCCGATTTCATGGCGGACCCCGAGAGCTACCGCACGGCCATGGCCGTCACCAACCGGCGCCACGACCTGATCGCCGTGGACCTCAACGACCCCCTGGAGAAGGACATCGCCAACGTCGGCGTGCTGGCCCTGGAGGACCCCGAGACCGGGGAAGTGGTATGGGTGGACACGGCCAGCAAGGGCTGGCGCACTGCCTATCGCCAGCGCATGGACACCGTGCAGCTGGGCATGACCCGGGCCATGCGCCAGGCCGGCGTCGACCGCATCGGCGTCGGCACCGACCAGGACTACGTGGCCCAGCTCGCGGCGTTCTTCCAGGAACGCTACCGGCGCATTCGCCACTAACCGCTTATGAGCGATTTCAAGATATCGCGCGCGCGCGTTTCTCGGCTGTTCCTGTTGCTCCTGCTGCTTGCGGCGGGCGTCGTGCCCGTCGCGGCCCAGGAGCCCGGGCCGGTGTCGGCCGCGCTGCGTGCGGCCAAGTCGCAGGCTACCATCGGCGACCCCATCCAGCTGACCCTGGTCATCACCCACCCGGCCGGCTACCAGGCCATCCTGCCCGAGGTCGGCCAGGCCTGGGGCGCCGTGCCCAATCCCGAGGTCGCCGCGGCCACGGACTGGACCGTGGTCGCGCAATCGCCGGCGACCATCGCCGACAACGGCGACGGCACCGAAACCACCACGGCCGTCGTCGACGCCCGGCTTTTTACCACCGGCACCGTCACTACGCCGCCACTGGAGGTCACGGTCACCGACGGGGAGGGCAACCTGACCCGGGTCGCGTTCGAGCCGGCCACCATTACCATCGCCTCGGTGTTGGAGCCCGGCGGCGGCGACCTGCGGGATATCAAGCCGCAGGCCGGCATCCGCACGGTGCCCGTGGCCCTCGTCGTGGCCGGCGGCCTCCTGGCCGTGATCGCCGCCGTGATCCTGTGGCGCCGCCGCCAGCGGCCGGCGCCGGTGGTCGACAGCCGGACGCCCTACCAGCGGGCCCTGGACGAACTGGCCGCCATCGAGGCCATGGCCCTGCCTGCAGAGGGGCGCTACAAGGAACACTACACCCTGGTTTCCCAGGCCGTTCGCACCTACGTCGAGCATCGCTATGGCATCCCGGCGCTGGAGCGCACCACCGGCGAGATTCGCCGCGACCTGCGCCAGACCGGCATGCCGCCCGCCATCACGGCCCTGCTGGTGGCCTTCCTGCAGGAGAGCGACCTGATCAAGTTCTCGACCTTCACGCCCGACCAGGAGAGCGCGCAGGAGCTCCTGGAGCAGGGCCGCGCCATCGTCCAGGCCACGGCGCCGGCCCCTGAGGAGCCGGCCGCAGCGGGCGGACCCGCGCTGCCGGCCGCCAGTCCCATGGTGCAGGCATGAACGGCGATTTCCAGTTTGCCAATCCCGCCCTGTTGGCCCTGCTGCTGCTGGTGCCCGTGCTGCTGGTCTTTCACTGGCTCAGGCGCCGGCGGTCGGCGCCGGCCACCATGACCCACACGGCGACCCACATGGTGCGCGACCTGTCGCCGACCTGGCGCATTGCGCTGCGGCCGCTGCTCACGGCCCTGCGCCTGCTGGCCATGGCGTTGATGGTGGTGGCGCTGGCCCGGCCCCAGATGGTGCAGGGCAACGAGACCATCAAGGGCGAGGGCGTGGACATCGCCCTGGCCCTGGACATCTCGGGCAGCATGGCCTCTCTGGACTTCCAGCCCCAAAACCGGCTGGAGGCCGCCAAGGAGGTCATCGGCCGCTTCATCGAGCGCCGGCCCTACGACAAGATCGGCCTGGTGGTGTTCGCCAGCGAGGCCTTCAGCCAGGCGCCGATTACCCTGGACCGCCAGGCCCTGTCCCGCTCCCTGGAGCAGGTGGAGCTGTCCACCAGGCTGGGCCTGGACGACGGCACCGCCATCGGCCTCGGCATTGCCAACGCCGCCAGCATGCTGGCCCAGAGCGACGCCAAGAGCAAGGTGCTGATCCTGCTCACCGACGGCGTCAACAACTCGGGCGAGATCGACCCCATCACCGCGGCCGAGGCGGCCCGGGCCCTGGGCATCAAGATCTACGCCATCGGCGCGGCCAAGCCCGGCCAGGTGCCCGTGCCCTTGCTGGATGCCTTCGGCAAGATGGACGTCACCTTTCGCGAGAGCGAGATCGACGAGGAGACCCTCCGCCAGGTAGCGGACCTCACCGGTGGCCAGTATTTTCGGGCCGAGGATACGCAGGGCCTGCGGGCCATCTACGACGCCATCGACCGCCTGGAGAAGTCCAAGGTGGAGATCCAGGTCTTCAACCAGTACACCGAGCTGATGGGCTGGCTGCTGGTCCCGGCTCTGGCTATCCTCTTGCTTGAGATGCTGCTGCGGCAGACGGTCTTCCGGAAGGTACCATGACATTCCAGCATCCCGAGTTCCTGATCGCCTTGATCCTGGTGCCGCTGGCCGGGCTGTTCCTCTATTGGGCCAGCCGCCAGCGGCGGCAGGTGCTCTCCCGCCTGGGCGACCTGGCCCTGATCCACCGGCTCAGCGATACCGTCAACTGGCAGGGCCGGCGCTGGCGCCACCTGCTGTGGCTGGCCGCCCTGGGCCTGCTCATCTTCTCCATCGCCCGGCCCCAGTGGGGCAGCGAGGTGCAGGAAATCGAGCAGGAGGGCCTGCAGGTCATGATCGCCCTCGACGTGTCCCAGAGCATGCTGGCGGAGGACATCAAGCCCAGCCGCCTCGATCGCGCCAAGCTGGAGATCAGCGACCTGACGCAGCAGCTGCGCGGGGACGAGATCGGGGTGGTGCTCTTCTCCGGCGCGGCCTTCGTGCAGGTGCCCCTGACCTCCGACTATGTCACGGCGCTGAACTATCTGAAGAACGCCGGCCCGTCGGCCATCTCCCGCCCCGGCACCGTGATCGGTGACGCCATCCGCATGGCCACTGAGGCCTTCGATCCCAAGCTGTCCAGCCAGAAGGTGCTGGTGATCATGACCGACGGCGAGGACGTGGAGAGCGAGCCCCTGGGCATGGCCCAGGCGGCTGCGGAGCAGGGGGTGCTGATCTACACCATCGGCTTTGGGACCCCGGAAGGGGAGACCGTGCCCCAGACCGATGCCACCGGCCGGGTGGTGGGCGTCAAGCAGGACGCCGAGGGCAACCCGGTGATCTCCAAGATGAACGAGGAGACCTTGCAGCAGATCGCCGAGATCGGCGGCGGCAACTACTACCGCGCCACCACCGAGGGCAGCGAGCTGGCCAGCTTGCTGGCGGAGCTCGACGGCCTGCAACGCGCCGAGCTTCAAAGCCGCCAGGCTGTGCGCAAGTTTGAACACTACCAGCCCTTCCTGGCCCTGGCCCTGGCCGCGCTCCTGGTGGCCGAGCTCATCCCGGACCGCCTGCGGCGGCGTGCCGCGGCGCGCCGTCGCGCTCCAGCCCCGGCGCCGGTCTCGGAGGTGAAGATCTGATGAGAGCAAGCATGCGGTTGATGGCGCGCGTGCTGCCCGTCCTGCTGCTGGCACTCCTGGCAGCAGCGTGTAGCCCGCAACAGGGTGATGGGGCCGCGGCCCGCTTCCTCAGGACGGGCAACGAGGCCTTTGCCAAACAGGCCTTCGAAGAGGCCCTGCAGGAATACCGGGCGGCCCAGGCCGAGGCGCCGGAGCGCGCCGAGCCCTACTATAACGCGGCCAACGCGCTGTACCGCCAGGGCAAATACGCTGAGGCGCTGCGCGAAATCCAGAAGGCCGTGGCCCTGGCTGCTGGGACGGACTCGGAGCTGGCCCCGGATGGCTTCTACAACGCCGGCAACTCGGCCTTCCAGACCGAAAACTGGCTGGGGGCCGCGGAGTCCTACAAGCAGGCCCTGCTGCGCAACCCGGCAGATCAGGACGCCAAGCATAACCTGGAGCTGGCCCTGCAGAAGCTCGTGGAGAACCAGCAATCGCAGAACCAGGACCAGGATGGCCAGCAGGACGAGGAACAGAACCAGGATCAACAGGAAAACCAGGACCAGGAAGAGCAACAACAAACGGAACAGAGCCAGGACCAGGAACAGCAACAAGATGAGAAGCCGTCTGAGGATGGCCAGGACCAGCAGAAGGAGCAGCAGCCGGAGCCGTCTGAGGACGGCCAGGAGAAGGCCAAGCCCGAGCCGTCTGAGGACGGCCAGGAGCAGCCGGACCCCGAGGGCCAGCCACAGCAGGAGCCGCAGCCCGACGAGCAGGGTGAGCAGCGCGAAGGGCAGGGCCAGCCGCAGCCCGGCAACCAGCCCCAGCAGCCCCGGCCCGGCCAGACGCCGCCCCAGGGCCCAGGCCAGCGCATGACTCCCGAGCAGGCGCGCCAGCTGCTGGCCGCCATCGCCCGCCAGTCCGATACCCTGCAGGACCGCCTGGGCGAGGTGTTGGCCGTACGCGGCCGCCCGCCCGTCCAGGATTGGTGATCGCACAGGCGCGGTCTCCCTGCCCACGTGTCGACAACACGTAGGGGCGCGGTCTCCCCGCCCTCCCCGGCAAACAACTGGTATTCTTATACCTGATCAATCCGTTATCGTCATGGAGAAGAAGATGTCTCTGATACGCAAGACCATCCCGACCCTGCTAATCGCCAGCCTCCTGGCCGGCCTGTTGGCCGTCCCGGCCGCGGCCGCGCCGCTGCCCGACTCTGCGGACCCCGTCCCCTCCAAAGCCTACGAGATGAGCTGCCAGGATGGGGAATGCGCGCTGCGAGTGGACCTGAAGGACACGCCCGTGCTGGCCAAGATTGGCCTGGCCACCGCTGCCAACGCAGCCCTGGCCGCGCTCAGATCCCGCACCGACTCACCCCTGACCCAGGTCGACGTCGACGTTGCGGACGACCTGGTGGTGCGGTTGCCCATCGGCGAGGTCAGGCTGCCGGCAGCGGACCTGGAGGTCGACCTCAGCGCCGGCAACCGGGTCGAGGCCGTGCGCGGCACGGCGCAGGTACCCTTCCCCAGCATGGGGGCCCTGGACAACATGGAGATCATCACGCCGGCCACGGCCAACGTCGGCCTGGACACCGGCGCCAACCTGGCCTACCTCAACGCGCCGCTGCAGCCGGACCGCAAATACCTGTATTTCGATTTTGGCACCGGCTTTGACGTAGCCGCCACCGAGCGCGACGGGGACGAGAAGTTCCACCTGTCGGTGCCGGCGGGCCGCGGGGGCACCCTGGTGATCGATACCGAAGAACCCATGGTCTACCTGGTGGGCAACCTCACCCTGGCCCGCAACGGCCAGTTCAACCCGATCGACCTGCTGAGCCCCGATGGGCCTGCTGCCCTGCTGCCCCTGGTGCTGCCCGTGGACATGGAGAGCCGCATCTCCGTGACGGGCCAGCTGGGCCAGGACGTGCCCGACCCCGGGCTGTCGGTCGGCGCCGCCTACGTGGTGGATACCCCCCTGATCGGCGACGCCGGGGACGGCCAGGCCACACCGCTGACCCTGGAAGGGGTCCTGACCATCCGCCCCGAGGGCATGCGCCTGAACGGCCAGGTCGATGCCAGCGTCCTGCCCGCCCAGGTGTTTGACGGCCAGGTCGACGTGGAGGCCTTCGTGCCCTTCGACGGCGAGTGGGAGAGCGGCTACCTGCTGCTGCAGGGCGCGGCCGCGGTGCCCGTCGCCGGGCTCGACGCCGAGGGCAGTGCCCGCCTGGCCCTGCCTGAGAACTTCGAGGTCGAGACCCAGCGCGCGCTGGCTGAGGCCCCGGGCAAGGCCCGGCTGCTCCTCACCGCCGTGCAGCAGCGCGCGGCGCCCGCCGTCGACGCCGCCGGCTCGGCCGTCGGTGCCGTGGTCGACGCTGCGGGCAATGCCGCCGCCCCGGCACTCGACGCTGCGGGCAATGCCGCCGCCCCGGCACTCGACGCCGCCAGCAGCGCCGCCCGCCCGGCCATCGACGCCGCCGGCAACGCGGCCGGCTCAGCCGTTGGCGCCGCCGGCGCGGCCCTCGCCGAGGGCGGCGAGTGGCTCTCCGGCAATGCCAGGTCGGGCCTGACCGTGTTGATCCAGAGGTTGCCCCAGCGCAAGCCGGCGCAACCCCAGGCCGTTGGCTCGACCGAGTCGCAACCCTAACAGGCCCGAGTCCAGGCTCCAGCCGGCCCCGGTTCGTAGTGGCGGCTCCAGCCGCTCCAGGGACGGAGCCGAGGCTTTAGCCGGTCGCCACGTGCATTTCTGCAGCGCAACTTTCCTACCATGCTCAAGAGCCAACACCGCCTAGCCATCCTGGCCATCGTGGGCCTGGTCCTGCTGGCCGTCGCCGCACCCCTGGCCCTGGCCCAATCCGACGTGGTCACAGCCAGCGTCGATCGCGATACCCTGAGCACCGACGAGGCCCTGGTGCTGACCGTCTCCGTGGCCTCAGACCAGGGCGCCCCAGGCCCGCTAAGCCTGCCCCAATTGGATGGCTTTCGCATCCTCGGCACCACCGCCGGTACTCAGACGCGGGTGGTCCAGGGCGTCACCTCATCCCAGGTCACCACCCAGGTCACGCTGCAGCCGTTGCGCCCGGGCGACCTGACCATCCCCCCGATCAACGTGACGGTGGCCGGCCAGCCCTACACCACGGAGCCCATCGCCATCACGGTGACCGAGGGTACAGGCCAGTCCTCCCCGCGCGGCCCTGTGTCTCCCTGGTCGGTACCGGCACCGTCCGCCGCACCGGGTCCCTCGGCAACCCCACCTCCCGGCGGCCTGCCCCCGCTCCTGCAGCCCGGCTCCGACCCCTGGGCCTTGCTCAACCAGCTGAGCCAGCTGCTCGAAGAGGCGCCCTACGCCGCAGCCGAGCCACTGGACCCGTCCGAGCTGCCCAAGTCGCTGGTGGGCCAGGACTACTTTGCCGACGCCACGGTGGATATCCCCAGCCCCTACCAGGGCGAACAGGTCATCCACACCCTGCGCTTCTACCGGGCCGTAGATCCCTTTGGCCAGATCGACTACCAGCCGCCCAAGTTCAGCGGCTTCTGGAGCGAACAGCTGCCGGACCAAAACCAATACGAGTCGGAGACGGCTGACCGGCGGTACCTGGTGACGGAGCTGCAAACCGTGCTCTTCCCCACCGTGGCCGGCGAGTTGGCGGTCGACAAGGGCACCCTGACCGTGCCCAGCGACCTGCTGACCCGCGGGGCCATCCTGGAGACCCAGCCGCTCACCATGACGGTCAGGCCCTTGCCCGACGGTGCGCCGGACAGCTTCCAGGGCGCGGTGGGCAACTACAGGATCACCGCCGCCGTGGACACCACCAGCACCATGGTCGGCGAAACCGTGACCCAGGCCATCACCGTCACCGGGCAGGGCAACCTGAACACGCTGCCGGACCCGGCGTGGCCCGAGGTCGCGGGATGGCGGGCCTTCGATACGGAGGTGACCACCGCATCCGAATTCGTCGACGGCAAGATGGGCGGCACCCGAATGTACAAGAGAGTGCTGGTGCCCACGGAGGCCGGGGACCTCGCCCTGCCTCCCGTGGAGTTCGCCTACTTCGACCCGGCCGCCGAGGCCTACCAGGTTCTGCAGACCGACCCGATTCAGGTGGCTGTAGCCCCCGATCCCAACAGCCCGACCGTGGCGGCCAGCACCGCTACCAGCGCCACTACCAGCGCCACGACCGGCACCGCTACCCTGGCCCTGGCTTCCAGCGCAGGCGCCCCCAATGCGGCCGCAGCACCCGCCGAGATGGCTGCCCGCAGCCCGGGCCTGGCGCCCGTGGGCCTGGCCCCGGCGATGGCCGCTCCCGCGCTATGGAGCACGGCCCACAAGGTCCTGCCGGAGCAGCCCGGGTACTGGCTGCTGTGGGGCCTGCCGGTCGCCCTGCTGGCCGGCCAACAGGTCGTGCAGCGGCGGCGCCAGCACCTGGCGGGCAATGCGGCGCAGCTACGCAGCCGGCGGGCCGCCAAGGAGGCCCGCGCCGCCCTGGAGCAGGCGCAGCTCAACCCGGGCCAGGCCGATGCCGCGGCCGGGCGCATCCTGAACGACTATCTTGGCGCCAAGCTGGGCCGCTCGGTGACCGGCATGACCCGGCACAGCCTGTCTGACCTGTTGCGCAGCCGCGGGGTCGATGCCCTGCTGGTGGATCGCACGCAGACCTGCCTCATGCTCAGCGAGATGGGACGGTATGCCCCGGGCGGCAACGGTGCAGCCGCCGACGACCTGCTGGCCGAGGCCGGGCGGGTGATCATCGCCCTGGACCGGGTGCTGTAGCAATAGTCCGAGGTGCTCTAGTGAATCGCAACCGCCTGGTGTGGGCGCTGATCGGCCTGGGCCTCCTGGTGCTCTTCCTCTCCGCCGCCCTGATCCTGACCGGCACCAGCCGGTCCAACCAGCGGGCCATGGCGGCCGGCAATCGGCTGACCGAGTCCGGCCACTACGCCGAGGCCGCCCAGATGTACGAGCAGCTGGTGCGCGAGGGCGCTCGGGACGCCGCCCTGTTCTATAACCTGGGCAATGCTTACTTCCAACAGGGCGACTTGCCCCGGACTCTCCTCAGCTATGAGCTCGCCTCCCAGTTCAACCCCCGGGACCCCGACCTGCGCGCCAACCTGGAGCTGGCCCGCAGCG
>JAULUH010000234.1:0-4476 GCA_032111745.1 Anaerolineae bacterium
ATCAGGGCCATGGCGGAGCTGGGCATCGACATCGGGGACGGCCGCTCCAAGTCAAGCGAGGAGTTCCGCACCCACCCCTTCGACCGCGTGATCACCGTCTGCGACGACGCGGCCGAGAACTGCCCCCTGTGGCTGGGCCCGGGCACCGTCACCCACATCGGCTTCTTCGATCCCGCCAGGGCCACCGGCACCGAGGAGGAGCAGATGGTGGTCTTTCGCCAGGTGCGGGACCAGATCCGGGAGCAGGTGGTGGGATACCTGCGAGATATGGCGGAAGGTTGAACCGCACCCGTGATGGACGTGATCTTCAGGCCCATCGGCGTCATCCACACCCCCTTCAAAGACCTGGATGAAATGCCCATCCAGCCCACCAGCGATACCAGCGGGCCGGGCACCGTGGAGGTCTTCCCCGAGTTCGCCCCTGGCCTGCAGGACCTGGAGGGCTTTTCGCACGTTTACCTCCTCTACTACCTTCACAAGGTGTGCCAGTCAAAGCTCGTCGTCACCCCCTTCCTTGACAGCCAGCCGCGGGGGATATTTGCCACGCGTGGGCCCAGCCGTCCGAATCCCCTTGGCCTATCCCTGGTGGAGCTGGTGCGCGTCGAGGAAAACTTGCTGGTCGTCCAGGGGATAGATGTCCTGGACGAGACGCCACTGCTGGACATCAAGCCCTACGTGCCCGAGTTTGAACGCACGGACGACGTCCGGATTGGCTGGCTGGCGCAGGCCAGGGGTAGAATCCGCGATCAGAGATCGGATAATCGCTTTGGCTGAGGGCCTGACCAGGCCCCGGCCATACGGCAGGCTACTGTTGGCATAAGGAGACCGGCCAGTGGACAAGTGGAGATTCTTTGACATCACCCATCGGGAGCACCTGATCTGCAATCCCACCAGCGTAAAGAAGCTGGAAGAGCTCATCGCCCTCTTGCGGCTGAGGCCCGGGGCGCGGGTGCTGGAGATAGCCGTGGGCAAGGGTGAGTTCCTTGTCCGCCTCGCCGAGGAATACGGCATCGAGGGGATAGGGGTGGATCTCTCCCCCTACTCGATCGCCGATACAAGAAGGAAGCACCAGGCCCGAGTGCCGGATGCCCGGCTGAGCTTTGTGCAGATGGATGGGGCCGACTACGTGCCGGAACAGCCGGAGAGCTTTGACCTGGTGGCCTGCATCGGCGCCAGCTGGATCTACGGCGGCCATCGGGGTACGCTGGAAGCGCTAGCCCGGATGGCCGCGCCGCAGAGCTGGATTGTCGTGGGCGAGCCCTACTGGCGACAGGAGCCGACTGAGGAGTACCTGGCAACGGCAGGTGAGAAGCGCGAAGCCTATGGGACCCATGCTGAGAACGTCGACGCGGGGCAGGCGCTGGGCCTGGAGCTGGCGTACACCCTGGTGAGCAGCCAGGACGACTGGGACAGGTACGAGGGGCTGAAGTGGTATGCGGCAGAGGAGTGGGCCAGCGCGCAGCCAGAGGACCCGGATGTGGCAGAGGTGTTGGAGCCCGTGCGCCGGAACCGGGCGGTGTACCTGAAGTGGGAGCGGGAGACGTTCGGCTGGGCGATCTACGTGTTCAAGAAGGGGGCGTACGGCAGGTAGCCAGGAAGTGGGTTGCACCGCC
This sequence comes from Anaerolineae bacterium, assembly GCA_032111745.1. Lineage (GTDB taxonomy): Bacteria > Chloroflexota > Anaerolineae > JAAEKA01 > JAAEKA01 > JAULUH01. The sequence continues at coordinate 1,614 of JAULUH010000234.1, forward strand.
GCCGGGCGGCGGTGCAACCCACTTGTTCGGTTCGCTGGTCCCCTTGGCAACCGCAGGGCTTTGCGCTACATGATACACACTGCCCTGAGGATGACTGGCTCACGTCCAAAGCAAAATCGCCATCTGGCCGGCACAGTAACCCGCGCAAGCGGCATGCCCAGTCACAACACCTGGGGCCAGACAGGTCCAATCTCCGGGATTGGACCTGTCTTTGCGTCCGCAGCGGCCGGCTGGCACCACAACCCTCCTTCTTTGGCATTGCCAGATCCAAAAGCTAGCGCACAAACGTTGTACTTGTTAATGGTTCCGTATTGTTGCCAGCTCTGCTGCCGACGGTTGGCCGGTCATGAGTCCATCCTGGGCGGCGGGCCAGCAGGTCACGAAAGGAGTAACTACGATGGTGAAGACGAATTCTTCGACTGTAAGGCGCATACTGTTGGTCTTCCTGACGGTGCTCATCCTCTCCACTGCGGCCGGCCTGGTTTCAGCCCAGGACGGCGGGCCAGAGATGCTGAGCCCACGGCTGGCGGTCAGGCCCGTCGTCTCGGGCCTGGCGCTGCCCACTACCATGGCGTTCCTCGGCGACGGCGATTTCCTGGTCCTGGAGAAGGCCACCGGGCAGGTCAAGCGGGTAACCGGCGGCGCGGTGCAATCCACCGTGCTCGACCTGGCGGTGAACTTCGGCTCGGAGCGCGGCCTGCTGGGCATCGCCCTGCACCCCGACTTCCCCGCCGACCCGGGCGTCTATCTGTACTGGACGGAGAGCACCACCGGCGTGGATACCAACGTGCTCTCCAACACCTCGTTGCTGGGCAACCGCGTGGATCGCTTCGTCTGGGACGGTGCCACCCTGACGTTTGACCACAACATCATCCAGATCAGGGCCATCCAACAAGATGCCGGCCAGCCGGAGCGCGGTAACCACGATGGCGGGGTCATCGCCTTCGGGCCGGACGGCAAGCTCTACATCTTCACGGGCGACGTGGGACGGCGCGGCCACACACAGAACCTGCCCTGCGGCCCCACTGCAACCTGCCCCGGCCCGATTGTTCCCGATGACCAGTTTGGCGGGCCTGAAACCGACAACGCGCATCGCACCGGTGTGGTGCTGCGGCTCAACGACGACGGCAGCACGCCGGCGGACAACCCGTTCTTCTCCGCGGGCGCAGCCATGGGCGGCGAAGTGGGCGCCAACGTCCAGCGGATCTTCTCCTACGGCCATCGCAACGGCTTCGGCATCGCTTTCGACCCCGAGAGCGGCAACCTGTGGGCGCAGGAGAACGGCGACGACAGCTTCAGCGAGCTCAACCGGCTCGAGCCTGGGATGAACGGCGGCTGGATCCAGATTGCCGGGCCGGTGAGCCGCATCGCCGAGTTCAAGCAGATCGAGACCACCTTCGGCAACGGGCAGATGCAACAACTGCGCTGGCCACCCACCAACCTCGCGGACACACCGGAGGAGGCGTTGGCCCGGCTGTTCATGCTGCCGGGGGCAACCTACAGCGATCCCGAGTTCAGCTGGAAGTGGGAGATCGCACCCGGCGGAATCGGCTTCGTGAAGGGCCGGGCGCTGGGGCCGCAGTTCGAGGGTGACCTGTTCATGGGCGCGGCCACGGCGAATCTGCAGGGAGGCTACCTGTTCCACTTTAACCTCACCGGCAACCGCGCCAAGATTGGCGTGGATGACCCGCGCCTGGAAGACCGCGTGGCAGACAACCTGGCCAAGCACGACATCACTGAGAGCGAGAGCCTGCTCATCGGGCGGAACTTCGGGGTGACCACCGACATCGAAACCGGGCCGAACGGCAACCTGTACGTGGTTTCGCTCTCCAGAGGGATCATCTACGAGATCTACCGTCGCTAGGCGCGCGGTCCCTTCCCATGCAGCAAACTGGTCCAGCCTTCGAAGGCTGGACCAGTTTGGGTTGTCGTCAGTGCTGGCGGCAGGGTTACTCCCGATTCATCCCGGCCCTCCCAGGACAACTCTACCCAGAGGCGTGTAGACATCCGCGAATACCAGGCGCGTGCTGGCGTGTTCCCCACAGCGCGCCAGGTAGGTGAGAAAACCATCCAGCTCGGCCCCGGCCAGCGGCACCAGGACGTGGCCGAGCTTGATGTGGGCGATCTTCGACAGGTTTACGTTCATCTGCGGCAGCGCGGCGGCCAGGCCAGAACGAAGCCCGAATAGCCGGTCGTCGCAGGGAAAGCCGGCGGCCAGTAGCCGCCCGCTGCGGGTCAGGATAAGGCCTTGAAGCTGAACGGCCAGCCGGCCTGGCTGGGACCTGGCGATGGTATCGCGGATCTGATGGTACTCCGCCAGCTGGATTTGGGCGACGGTCTCCGAAACCTCGAAGTGTGTGCGATTGACGATGGTGATGTGATACCACTCCGGTGGCACATACGAAAACGTGGGGGCTTCGTGAGGGACCAGCTGCGACAGGTAATCGGCCACCAGGCGGGTCAACCGCCACAGCAGGCGGGCATCCCGGCGCTGCGGCAGTGGAGCACCGAGGGCCGCACCTGTAGGCGCATAGGCACTCGGCTTGAGATAGAACACGCCATCCGCCTCAACGCTGTGCGTCGTCGCCGATCGGGCGACTTCGCCGGCGTCCAGACCTGCCCGGCGGCATTCTCGCCGCAGCTGAAGATACTCGGATCGGCAGACATGATCGGCGGCGCGCGCGCCAGGTGTATCAGCCGTCATCCCAGCTCTATCTCTTTGCTGATTCGCCACGGCTCGGCAGGCTGCGGCCTCGCCATCACGGCCAGCTTCTCCACCCGTATGGAGGTTGAGACTGCTTCGTCCAGGAACATCTGCTGCAGGTGATCGCCCACCAGCTCCATCTGCGACGGTGGTACCTGG
>JAULUH010000234.1:4486-5388 GCA_032111745.1 Anaerolineae bacterium
GGTCAAGAGGGTGAAGTGAGGGCGGAAGCGCTGCAGAATGTACGGCGCCCGGTAACGCCGGATCATTCGCCGCGCGCGTTCATAGTCCGGGTCACGCGACGGCAGCGCCAATCCCAGGGAGTAGTTGGAGGCGGCCGATCGGCGATAGACCCGGTGAACCAGCTCGCTGTGCAGAGCCTCCAGGCTCCCGGTTGGATCGCCCGGCACTATAGCCAGGCTGCGATCGTCCGGGAACCCGCGGACAATCCGCAGATCCCTTAGCTCGAAGCCCCGGAATTCGGTAGTGTCCCTCAACTGCCTTGATGAACTTGACTAAGCCAATCATCTCGTAGAATCCTCGATCAAGCGAAAAAGCTTGAATCGAGGAGAGCAGGATGGACTGGAAGTCACTCTACTGCCCTAATCAGCGCTGCAAATACTACGGGATGCCGTTTGATCCAGGCTATTTGGTGAAGAATGGTAGTAGTCATGGCCAGAAACAAGCCTTATGCAAAGGATGCGGTACAAGCGTGTCGATAAGGTATGGAACAGCCTACATGGATCTGCACGCAGAGCCGGCGATTTTCGAGATGGCAGTGCGGGCCTTGGCGGAAGGAAATTCAATCCGGGCAACGGCTCGCATCTTCCAGGTAGACAAGGACACGGTTTGCGAATGGCTTGACCGGGCTGCTCAACATTGTCGCTTGGTGATGCTCTATCTCTGGCGAGATCTTCGTGTCCTTGAATGCCAACTGGACGAACTCTGGAGCTTTGTCCATACCAAGGAGCACAACCTGCCTTTCGCCAAGTTCTACGACGAGACCTATGGTGATGCTTGGGTCTGGGTGGCGTTTGGTGCTTGCCTTTGTCATCGGCAAACGCACTCAAGATAGCGCCGATTTACTGTTAGAGCGGGTCGTTCA
>JAULUH010000235.1:0-5734 GCA_032111745.1 Anaerolineae bacterium
GGCCGCGACCATGCGGTCGATGCCATAGCCCAGACGCTCCACAAAGCCCAGGTCGCTGAGCACCTGCACGATCACCTCGTTGCGGCTGAAGCGCTCATCCAGGAGGTTTTCCAGGGTCACGTGGCCTGGTAGACGGCCAGGGCTGGTGACCTCCAGGCGATCGCCGTACATGAGCAGGCGGATGCCGTCCCCGCGCAGGCTATAGTCCCGGTGGGCCACGGCGTTGACCAGGGCCTCACGCACCACGGCCAGGGGATACTCGGTGACCTCCTCGCGGGCGAAGCCGCGCAGGCGCATGCCGCGACGTATGTTGGCCATGATGAAGGCCTCGGCGCGGCGGATCTGTTCGGGGAGGGGGCCGCGGATGTCCTCGCGCACGAACTCGTCGCCCATGGTGGACCCGGCGTAGCGCACGGCGATGATCTCGGCGGAGGGCAGGTACTGCTGGGGGTTGCGGCCGAAGAGCAGGAGGCCGGCATAGGTGGGCACGAAGTCGCCCTGCTCGGTGGTCTTCAGGCAGCCGCGCGCCAACAGTGCTGTGGAGCTGGAGGTGGCGGCGAGACCGGCCAGACGCTCCAGGTAGCGGGCCACCAGGGCCTCGTCCAGGTCAGTCCGAGTGGCATCCGGCACGGGCAGGGATTCGAAGCTCGTCGCGCTGCGGGCCATGAGGAGGCTGCGCAGCTCCGCGGTGGATAGGGGCCGGTTGTCTTTGCCAGTGCGGGTCAGGTACTGGCCTTTGAGGCTGTAAGCGTGGGGCAGGCCGGGCGGCACGTGCACGACGCAGAGCGTGCTGCCGTCCACGGACAGGGTCTCGGGCAGAGGCAGGATGAGGGGAGGGTCGGCCATCAGCGCGGCGGCGGCGGCGCGGTCCTCAGAGCCGCGGGGCGAGATAAGGCCGGTGGTCTTGCCGGCCGGCGACACCCCCAGCAGCAGGATGCCGCCATGGGCATTGGCCATAGCCACCAGGGTCTCGGCCAGGCGGCGCGGGGTGGCGGTCTCGGGCAGGAAGGCCAGGGAGGGGCCAGCGCCGGTGGCCAGCCACTGGCGCACCTGGGTGGGTGTGGGGCGATAGGCGGATTCGACAGAGGCGTCCATGGGTGTGAGATCAGAGTCTGGCTGTGAACGTGCCGTACTCGCTTACTGGAGCAAAACCATGTCCTCGATCAGCCAGCGGGATGTCTCGCCCACGGCCTGGGGCTTGCGCTCGACTAGGGTCCAGCGATAGGTCCGCTGGATCCCCGCGGCATCCACCAGGGAGGTGACGACCTCCATCTTGGACACGGCGTTGTTGCCCAGGCCGGCGCTGCCGGCGGTAGAGTCGTAGGTGATGCTTACCACGCGTTGCACGCCCTGGGGCGAAACAGCCCGGATGGCGTCGACCCGGTTGGGCGCGATCAGGTCGGTGCGGCCTGGGTCCAGCAGCCAGGTCAGCACCACGGCTTCGGGGTAAGTTGGCGCCTCGGGCGTGCCTCCGTGGCAGAAGACGATAGATGGCTGCGCGGTGACGCCAAAGTTGCGCGTGCCAGCCATGCGAGCGTACTGGGTGGATTTGCACAGATAGGCGCGCTCGTTGAGGCTATCCAGGACCCTGACCGTGCTCACGGTGGTCCCAGGGGCGCGATCGCCCAGGTTGATGCCATAGGTGCCGGCGAAATGGGCCACGCCGTAGCCGTTGGGCACCCCCTGCCACCAGAAGATAGAGGCGCGGGTGAGGATGTCGCCCCGGTTGTTGCCCAACACCAGTAGCTCGTCGTAGATAGTGTCTTCGTCGTTGCGGGCCGGGTTGGTGCTGGTTTGCTCGAAGCTCAGGCTGCTCTCACCGAGGTAGCCCTGGCCCTTGCCCTGGCGCCAGTCGGGCAACAGCCGGTAGGGCACGAGGAAGGCCGACGGCTGGTAGGGCAGGGGGATGATGGTCTGGGGATCGTAGGGGGTGGTGTCCTGTTGGGCGTCGTAGATGATGCCGCCCAGGGGGCCATTGGCCCCGTCTTTCACGTTGTCGTAGTAGAAGAAGACCAGCCATTCGGTGTCGATATCGCCGTCGATGTTGATCTCGTAGAGCTGGGTTTTAGTGTCGGGAACGGTATAGACTCGCCAGGACTTTGGAATCAGGTCCTCCAGGGGCAGTGGCAGGCTGGTGGTCGGGCTGGGCCGGAGCAGGTTGCATGAGGTGGCCAGCAGGGCTACAGCCACCAGGACGACGACCCGGGGCACGGCGCGGCGTGTGGCCTGCGCACAGGAAGGTATGATGGCCATATCTGCTTGCCTCCATGGAACGAAGGATGGCAACTTCAAACCTCGTCGCGGCTGGTGGAGTCCGGGGATTTCGGTTTGCTGGGCCTCGCCGCAACCCGGCTGGGCCTGGCGTCGGGTGGCGGGGGCAGCAGGGCATGCTCCAGCACTTCGGCCATGGTGTTGACCGCCACAATCTGCACCTCGCGGCGGATGCGGGCCGGCATCTCCACCAGGTCCTTCTGGTTCCTGGCCGGGATCACCATCATCTTGAGGCCGGCCCGGTGGGCGGCGATGGCCTTCTCCTTGAGCCCACCCACGGGTAGCACCCGGCCGCGCAGGGTGATCTCTCCGGTCATGGCCACATCACGGCGCACCGGGCGCTCGGTCAGGGCCGAGATCAGGGCCGTGGCCATAGTGATTCCGGCGCTGGGGCCATCCTTGGGGGTAGCGCCCTCGGGCAGGTGGATATGCACATCCAGCTCATCGAAGTCAACCGGGTCAATGCCAAGCTCGGCGGCATGGGAGCGGGCATAGCTCAGGGCGGCCTGGGCCGACTCCTGCATCACCTCACCCAGCTGGCCGGTCAGGGTCAGGTTGCCCTTGCCGGGCATCAGGGTGACCTCCACCTGGACCAGGTCGCCGCCAGCCTCGGTCCAGGCCACGCCCGTAGCCACCCCGATCTCGTCCTGCTCTTCGGCCATACTTGGCACGTATTCGGGCGGCCCGAGGAACTTGGCCACCTGGGCCGGGGTAATGCGGTGGGGGGCCTGCTTGCCCTCGGCCACGCGGCGGGCCACCTTGCGGCAGATGCTGGCAATGCAGCGCTCCAGGTTGCGCAGGCCGGCCTCGTAGGTGTACTCGCGGATGATCAGGCGCAGGGTGCCCTCGGTGAAATGCAGGCCGTGCCCGGTGAGGCCGGTCTGCTCTACCTGGCGCGGGATCAGGAAGTCCTCGGCGATGCGGAGCTTCTCCTCCTCGATATATCCCGGGAAGGAGATGACCTCCATCCGATCCAACAGGGGCTCGGGGATGGGGTCTAGCAGGTTGGCCGTGGTGATGAAGAGCACCTTGCTCAGGTCGTAGGGCACGTCAAGGTAGTGGTCGGTGAACTCGACGTTTTGCTCCGGGTCCAGCACCTCCAGCAAGGCAGAGGCGGGGTCGCCGCGAAAATCCTGGCCCAGCTTGTCGATCTCATCGATCATGAAGACGGGGTTGGCGGTGCCCGCCGCGCGCATGGTGTGGATGATACGGCCGGGGAGGGCGCCGATATAGGTGCGTCGATGGCCGCGGATCTCGGCCTCATCCCGCACCCCACCCAGGCTGATACGCACGAACTTGCGGCCGAGGGCCTGGGCTACTGAGCGGCCCATGGATGTCTTGCCGGTGCCGGGAGGGCCCACCAGGCAGAGGATGGGGCTGCTCATCTTCTCCTCGGCCAGGGTGCGCACGGCGATGTGCTCCAGGATGCGGTCCTTGGCCTTGGGCACGCCATAGTGGTTCTCCGCCAGTACCCGCGCGGCGTGGGCGAGGTCCATGTTGTCCTCGGTGGTGGCGGACCAGGGCAGCTCCACCAACCAGTCCAGGTAGGCACGGGCCATGGTGAGCTCGGGCGCAAAGGGGGGCATGGCAGCCAGCCGGCGCAGCTCCTGCTCGGCCTTCTCCTGGGCTTTGGGGGGCATGGCGGCGGCCTCGATCCTGGCCTGGTAGGCCGCAACCTCGCTGGCCAGCTCATCCATCTCGCCCAGCTCGGCCTGGATGACCCTCATCTGCTCGCGCAACAGATACTCGCGCTGGGAGCGGTCTACCTCCTCCTGCACCTGGGCATGGATGCTGTCCTCCAGCTCCAGCATGCTGAGCTCCCGGGCCAGCAGCACGCTGACCCGTTGCAGCCGTTCTGCGGGATCGAGGGTCTCCAGCAGGTCCTGGCCTGTGGCGAGGTCCAGCGGGAGCATGGAGAGGATGAGGTCGGCCAGCCAGCCGGGCCGGTCGGCGTCGAGGGCAGCCACGTAGTCCTCGTCGCTGAGGTCGGGGCTGAGGTCGACGCAGCGCTCGAAGGTGGTCAATACGGCGCCCATCAGGGTCTCAAGCGGCGGTGTAAGCTCGCCCTCGTCCTCCAGGGGTGAGATGGCGGCGCTCCAATAGGAGCCGCTGTCCACCACCACGGCCAGGTGGACCCGGTGTTTGCCCTGGACGATGATGCTCAGGGTGCCGTCGGGCATGGGCAAACGGCGGACGATGCGGGCCAGGGTGCCGACGTTGTAGAAGCCCCCGGCGTCCGGAGCCTCCTCCTTGGGATCCCGCTGGGACACCAGCACTACCAGGCCATTGCCGCCCACGGCGGCGTCGACCGCGGCCAGCGAGCGCTCGCGGGCCACGATCAGCGGCGCGACCATGTGGGGAAACACGGGTGGTTCCTGCAGGGGTAGTAGAGGATGGTGAATAGCGCCGACCGGGGCCGGCCGCCGCCGGGGGTGGCGGCTACGGCCGGGGATCAGCCCGGAGGGCTCTACGGGGCGCCGGGAGGCTCGTCTGGAGGTCATGGGTAGGTGGCTATGGTCTCAGAGCCCTGCGATGGCTGAAGGGTTTGGGATACCTGCCAGCCCGGGTCCATGGGCTCGGCCTGGTGGGCCGGGTCGCCGGGCGCCAGGGCATCGGGATATAAGGCCAGCCAGGCCTCGCGGGCTTCGCCGGCCACGAAGAGCGAGCCTGTGACGCAGATCACGGCGGTGGGTGGGGATGCAGCCAGGGCCCAGGCCAGGGCCTGGGAGACTGAGCTGGCCACGCGCACGGGAGGACGGGCACCGGCTGCTGCAGCGCGGCGGGCGAGGGTGGCCGGGTCGCTGGCGCGGGGGTGGCGCGAGTGGGTAACGATCACCTGCGATCCCATAGGTACCAGCTCATGCAGGAGTGCATCGACGTCTTTGTCGTTGGAGGCGCCGAACACCAAGGTCACAGGACGTCCGGGGAAATAGCTGGCCAGCGACGCAACCAGCAGGCGGGCGGATGCGGTGTTGTGGGCGCTATCCAGGACGACGGTAGGCCCAGCTACAGTGGGTTGCGGCAGCACCTCCAGGCGGGCGGGCCAGCGCACGTTGGCCAGGCCCTGGCGCAGGCTGGCCTCGTCGATGGGCGCACCGGCCTTTGCCAGCTCCCAGCAGGCAGCCACGGCCGTGGTGGCATTGGCCAACTGGTGTGAGCCCAGGAGCGGGGTGCGCAGGCCGGGGAGGGTACAGCCCTGTGGCCATGCGGTGGAGGCAGCGGCCGCGCAGGCGACATCGAAGAGCTGGCCGGCCAGGCTATCGGCCACGGGCTCATAGCGCCAATCCCGGCCGACCACAGCCAGGGGGGAGCCCTGGCGGGCGCAGACCTCGGCGATGGCAGCCAGGGCCTCGTCCTCTTGGAGGCCGGAGACGACGGGCACACCGGGCTTGACAATGCCGGCCTTCTCGCGAGCGATCTGGTCCAGGGTGTTGCCCAGCAGGGCAGTGTGTTCAAAGCTGAT
>JAULUH010000236.1:0-4094 GCA_032111745.1 Anaerolineae bacterium
ACCACCCTCGACGCCGAGGATCGGCATCGTTTTTCCCCATCCTGTCCTGGTTGCCTAAGTACGATCGCTCCTGGCTGCGTGCCGATATTATCGCCGGCATTACCGTCACGGCGCTGCTCGTCCCGGAAGGGATGGCCTACGCCGAGCTGGCCGGCATGCCACCGGAGACGATCTTCTACGCCGCACCCGCGGCCCTCCTGCTCTACGCCATCTTCGGCACCTCCCGCCAGTTGGTGGTCGTGGTCTCCTCGGTGCAGGCGGTCATGTCGTTCTCGATCGTATCCGCCCTGGCCCCGCCCGAAACCCCTGAGTTCATCGTGCTTACCACCGCCCTGGCGATCACCGCCGGCGTGGTGTCCATTCTCGCCGGCCTGCTGCACCTCGGCCGCATCGCCCAGTTCTTCTCGGCCTCGGTGCTGGTGGGCTTCGTCTCGGGCCTGGCCGTGGTCGTGGCGGTCAAGCAACTGCCCAAGCTGTTCGGCATCGAGCCGGCCTCAGGCAACGTATGGGAGCGCCTCTACGACCTGCTGATCCACCTGCCGGAGACGCATCTGCTGACCCTCGCGGTTGGCGTCAGCACCATCGTCGTCATGGTGCTGCTGGAGCACTACTTCCATCGCCTTCCGGCCGCGCTGGTGGCCATGATCTACGGCATCGTCGTGTCTACGGTCTTCGGCCTGAGCGAGCTCGGCGTGCACGTCGTGGGCGAGATCCCGGCGGGCATGGCGCCGCCCAAGCTGCCGAACATCACGCTGGACCAATGGCTTTCCCTGATCCCCGGCGCCCTGGCTCTCTCCCTGGTGGTCTTCGCCGAGGCCATCGGCCCGGCCCGCAGCTTCGCCGCCAAGTATCGCTACAGCATCAACCCGGACCAGGAGCTCATCGGCCTGGGCGCGGCCAACGTCGGCGCCGGCCTGTTCCAGGGGTTTCCCATCGGCTCCAGCCTCTCCAAGTCCGCGGCCAACGATGCCGCGGGCGCCAAGAGCCAGATGTCGGGCATCGTGGCCGCCGCGCTGACAATCGTTGTGGCGCTCTTCCTGACGCCGCTCTTCACTGACCTGCCCGAGGCCACCCTGGCGGCCATCGTCGTGGTGGCCGTCTACGGGATGTTCAAATGGCGCGAGATGCTCCGGCTCTACAACCTGCGCCGTGTGGACTTTGCCCTGGCCCTGGTGACCTTCCTGGGTGTCGTAACCTTCGACGAGGCCCTGTGGGCGCTGCTGCTGGCCGTCGTGCTATCGCTCGTGGCGCTGGTCTGGCGCACCAGCCAGGGCAAGATGAGCGAGCTGGGCCTGGTACGTGGCACCCTCAGGTTCGAGGAAGTCGGCGCCGCAACCGAGGTTTCACCCATCGCCGGTCTCCTGATCTTCGCACCGGAGGAGAGCCTCTTCTTCGCCAACGCCGACACGGTGCGCGTGCAGATCACCAACCGGCTGGCTGCCAAAGCAGAGCCGGTGGACAGCGTGCTCCTGGACCTGGAGCTGACCAACGAGATCGACGTGCCCAGCGCCGATATGCTCAAGGAGCTGCATGACGACCTGGAGGCTGCCGGCGTGCAGTTGCTGCTGGCGCGCGTGCGCCCGGCGGTGCGAGACCTGCTGGACCGCAGCGGCGTTACCGAGGCCATCGGCGCAGAACACATTTATACGCGCGTGTTAGAGGGCGTGTTGGAGCACCTCAGCACCGGAGATGTGCATGCAGAGACCTTCCTTGGCCTGTCAGGCGACGCACTGAGGGTCCTGCAGCAGGCGGTGAACGATATGCTCATCCAGGCCGGAGGCGATCGGCGGGCGCAGCTGGCAGCCGTTCAGGCCCAGTTGAGCCGGGCAATCGACGCGACGGAGCGCGGCTAACGGTCAGAGGCACCCATTCCCAGGAGGCCGGCTTCTCCATCGCCCTGGGCGCTATGACCATGGCGGCCTGCGGCGAGGACTCGCTGGACCAGCAATACCTGGAGTTGCTGGGATCGATCGCGGCGGGCGGCCCCGACGGCGCCGGCTCTACGATGGCACTGGAGACGGCCGGCGGCGAACAGCGCATGTTGTTCGTGAACGGCGGTGGCGCACCTGCACCATGAGCTGGTGCGATGGCAGTCACAGTGGATGGTCAGATGGATGATGCCGAGCTTTGCCCCGTACCATCCAGATTGATTTGCGGATAGTCGCACGTGGTTGCAGACCTGCTCTTGTATGAGGACTACCATGACACAGGAAACGACCAAACCTCGCAAAACCAGTAATGCCTACAACATCTTCATCCTCGTCCTCACCGTCCTCTCTTTGGCGGTGATGGTGGCGATGCTGTTGCCCCTATCTGAGACCACCCTCGAGTTGCTTGCGTTTTATGACTTTGTGATCTGCGTCATTTTCCTCGTCGATTTCTTCCTCAACTTGCGTGCAGCCCCCAAGAAGTCCGACTACTTCATCCGGCAGCGCGGCTGGCTCGACCTGATCGGCTCGATCCCCTCCCTGGGCATATCACGATACGGTGGCCTCCTGCGACTGGCCCGCTTGAGCCGGCTGGCCCGCATTACTCGCCTGCTGCGCGGTGAACAGAAAAAGGCATTGGTCAAGGATGTCCTCGATCACCGCAACCAGTACGCGGTGTTCATTACCATCTTCCTGACGGTCCTCGTTCTGACCGTTGCCAGCGTGCTCGTGCTGCAATTCGAAAGCAAGTCGCCGGAAGCGAATATTACCACGGGTTGGGACTCGTTCTGGTACTCGATCGTGACCATCACCACCGTGGGGTATGGCGACCGCTATCCGGTTACCTTTTGGGGTCGGGTCACCGCCATGTTCATCATGTTCGCCGGTGTCGGCATCATCGGTGCCCTGGCCAGTATTCTCGCCAGCCTCCTGGTTGGGTCATCGTCCTCTGAAGAGGAGGAGACCCCGGCGGCCGCGCCCGTCCTCTCTGTAGAGGAAGAACTCAAGGCCATCAAGGAAGAGCTGGCTGCCCTGCATCACATGCTGGAGAAAATGGGCGCCGGTTGAAGCTGCTGCTGCTCGCCGCGCTCCTGGGCTCGATCAGCGCCGTCGACAAACCACGATCTGATTGGGCGCATCTTGCCCGCTCAGGTCAAAAATACCAGCTTCGGGCTAGATCCGTAGCTGGCCGCAATCTCTGAATACTCAATCAGAAGGAGAAATCTCATGGCCATCAAGACCTACAAGGATGGAACCCCTTTCACCGGCGTCATCGGACGCACCACCGAGGAGTCCTCGCCGGCCTGGCCGGAGCCGCCGCGCCCGCCGGACGGCGCGCCCAATGTGCTCTTCTTCGTGCTAGACGACGTCGGCTACGGGCAGTTGTCGAGCTTCGGCGGGCTGGTCGAGACGCCCGTCATCGATAGCCTGGCCGCCAACGGCCTGCGCTACACCAACATGCACACCACGGCGCTGTGCTCGCCCTCGCGCGGCTGCATCCTGACTGGGCGCAACCACCACTCGATCGGCCTGGCGTCGATCACCGAGACCTCCACCGGCTACCCCGGCTACAACGGCATCCTGCCCTTCGACCGGGGCATGATCAGCGAGATGCTGCTGCAGAAGGGCTACAACACCTTCGCCATCGGCAAGTGGCATCTGACGCCTCCCGAGCACACGACGCCGGCCGGCCCCTACGATCGCTGGCCGCTGGGCCGCGGCTTCGAGCGCTACTACGGCTTCCTGGGCGGCGAAACCCACCAGTGGTATCCGGAGCTGACCTACGACAACCACGAGGTCCAGCAGCCCAAGTCACCGGAGGAAGGCTACCACCTGAGCATCGACCTGGCCGACAGGGCCATCGAGTTCATCCAGGATGCGCAGGTCAATGCGCCGGACAAGCCCTTCTTCCTGTACTACGCCACGGGCGCCGGCCATGCGCCGCACCACGTGCCCCAGGAGTGGGCGGACAAGTACAAGGGAAAGTTCGACATGGGCTGGGACAAATACCGCGAGATCGTCCACCAACGCCAGCTCGACATGGGCATCATTCCGCCCGGCACCGAGCTGTCCGCACACGATCCCGATGTGCCCGTGTGGGATACGCTGTCCGCTGATGAGAAGCGACTCTTTGCGCGCATGATGGAAGGCTATGCCGGTTTTATG
>JAULUH010000237.1:0-14481 GCA_032111745.1 Anaerolineae bacterium
TTTTTGGGGTTTTCACCCACGCCCATCGTAGCGCTCCCGCCAGGCCCGTGGTACAATGTCCCCAGGCTTCGTGAGAAGCAACCTGTTCCTGAGGAGCCTCCACCTTGACCCACCTGGCTGTCGCCATTGCTGCCCCCGATACCCAGACCGCCATCTCTGCCCTGCACCAGGCCGCCAGCGTGGCCACCCTGGCCGAGCTGCGCCTGGACATGATGCAGGAGTTCGACCTGCCGCGGTTGCTCGCCAATCGGCCCCTGCCCCTTATTGTCACCTGCCGGCCCCGCCGCGAGGGTGGGCACTGGGCAGGTGGCGAGGCCGAGCGGCTGGCCCTCCTCCACCAGGCGGCCGCGCTGGGCGCAGACTACGTCGATCTCGAGTGGGATGTGGCCACCGAGGCGTCTGGCCTGGACCGCAGCCGCACCCGGCTGATTCTCTCCCGCCACGATTTTGCCGCCATGCCACCTGATCTGGAGGCGATAGCCACCAGCCTCTGGCAGGCCGGCGCAGACATCGTCAAGGTGGTGGGCGCAGCCCAGGGGCTGGCCAGCGCTGTCCCTGTGTTGGACCTCCTGGCCCACGCTCAAGGCCCTACCATCGCCATCGCCATGGGCGCCAGCGGGCTCGCCACCCGTCTGCTGGCCTTCCGCCATCCCCACGCCTTCCTCAGCTTCGCCGCCCCTGATCCCCCCTCCGTGGCCCGCTACGTGCCCACCATCACCGCCCCCGGTCAGATTACCGTTGGCGTGATGCGCCATGTCTACCGCGTGCAAGCCATGACCCAGGCCACCTCGCTGGTGGGCCTCGTAGCCCCTGATGCCAACCTGTCACCCCTTGTCGTCCAGGGCAACCTCTGGCTGGCCGAACAGGGGCTGGACGCAGTCCTGGTACCCCTGCAGCCGGCACCGGATGAGGATCCGCAGGGGGCGGTGGCGGCGCTGGCCCACAGCGTGCCGCTGCGCGGGATCATAGAGCTCGCCAGAACTGACCCCTCACCAGAACCCGCAGCCGGCATCCTGTTGGCCACCGACTTTGTGGAGGTCGTGCCAGCCACCTCGATCGCCACCGCCCTGGACTGGCTCCTACGCCGCTAGCGACCGCTCGCGTTCCGGCTGGCCAACGGCGCATACATACAAGCCGCCCCCGGTACCACAAGGTCCATATCCACCTGGTTAGGCTGGTTGCCCAGCAGCCGCTGCGACTTGCTCGTGGTTGTCCCGCTGGTTGCGTGTCTCGCCGTGATCGTGTAGGGCCCCGGCGGCAATGTCAGCGAGACGCCGCCATCCGTGGTGATCACTGTGGTGACCTTGCCGGTGGAGCTGTTCACCAAGGTGATGGTTACCCCGGATTGGATGGTGCGCACGGCACCGTTGCAGGCCACCGCGTAGGCTTTCACTGCCGACGGTGCCGGCAGGCGCACTGCCTCAATCGCTGCCAGTGCATCGATATAGCCCCAGCCAAAGCTGTTGTTGGGCCACCCGCTGTCACCGCAGGTCGTAGAGGATACGTGCCGCGCTGTGCGTGTCAGTACATACTCAGTATCGTCGATCTGGCCAACCAGCGATGGATCGGCGGACCACAAGAGCGCGGTGACGCCAGCCACATGCGGCGACGCCATGGAGGTGCCCTGTAAGATTCGGTAGCCGCCGGGGACTGCAGACCGCACGTTTACCCCCGGTGCCACGATATCGGGCTTGGGCTGATAGCTGCCGTCCACCATCACCGGGCCGCGGCTGCTGAACCCCGCCAGGTCGCCCGTATCGCGCACAGCCCCCACGCTGAAACTGGCATCATAGGTGGCTGGGGGGTAGATCACGCTGCCGCACGCCGAGCCATAGTTGCCGCCTGATACCACTACCAGGACCCCCGCCGCCCGCAAGTTCTCGACTACCTGGCGCAGCGCGTCCGCACTGCACCCCTCCGCCGGTGGACAGCTCCAGGAATTGTTGATGATGTCCGCACCTAGGTTGGGGTTGCCCTCGGTCAAGGGGTTGCCACCTATGGGGTAAGGCGCCAGCAGGAACTCGAAGCACTCGGTGTAGGTGCTGGGGGTGCCGTTGCCCAGCTCGTCCATGTTGCGGCAGGCGATCCAGCTCGCGCCAGGCGCCACGCCGATCTGATTGCCTGCCCCATCATCTCCTACCATGGTGCCAATAGTATGCGTGCCGTGGTCCACTGGATCACAGGGGACAGCCGGATTGGTGCAGCGGCTGGTGCTGCCAATGGCGTCGTGCCAGTCGTAGTTGTGCTCAGCCACAGCGCCGTTCCAGCCGCGATAGCGGGCCTTCAGGGCCGGGTGGTCCCACTGCACGCCGGTATCCTGGCCACCCAACACGACGCCCTGGCCGTTGACGCCGTACTGCTGCCACACCGCCGGGGCATTGACGTAGGCCACGCCCCATTCCACCCCCTGCGGTGCGGCCGGTGATATCGACGCCTGGCCCTCCGCTGTGCTCTTGCTAGGCAGGGTCAGAGGGCTGAGCGCCTTGACCATGGGGTTGGCCTCCAGCCGCGCGACCTCAGGCCGGCCGGCTAGCGCCACCACCAACGACCGGTCGCCGGTCATCGTCAACATGTTCACCAGGTAGTGCGACTGAAAGGGGATCCCCTGGGCCTCCAACCAGCTGGCCAGCGGCCCCTGGCTGCGCAGCGCCACCTCCCGTAGGGTGTCGTAGACATAGCGCCGCCTGTCACTTGCCAACTTCAGCTCGGTGGCCTGGGTCAGGTCCGCCTGCTCCTCAAGAATGACCAGGAAGCTGGCAGCCCCATCGGCCGTCTTGTCCCACAGAAGCGGTGAGATCTTCTCGAGCTGCGGCAGGGGCGTGGCGGGGCCTGCGGCCGGAGCCGGTGCAGCCAATGCCGTCTGAGATAGGATGGTGATCGCCATCATAGCAGCCACTACAACCCGTAGGTTCAATGCTCGTCTCAAGTCTCCGCACTCCGTTCCTGATTGTCGTTGGCGCAATCACTCTTTGATCACTGTAAGCTTCGCGAAGCTGGCCATCAGCTTCTTGGTACCCATGCCCGGAAACACTACGCTGACGTACTCGTCATCGTCGGCAACCTCGGTTTTGATCACTATCCCTTCGCCGAACAGGCCGTGGCTGACCCGCTGGCCTGCCCTGAACCGCGGCTGGCGCGCCGCCGCGTCCGGCGTCTTGACCGAGGAGGAGCCAGCCTGCCAGGTCGTGACACGATCGTAGGCCCCGCCGGGACCAGCCGGCCTGCCAGCTGTGCGTGCATTGAGGACCGCGTCCCGGGCCGCCTGTTTGCGCGTGCGCATGCCCTGGCCATTTACCAGGTGGTCCGGGATATCCTGCAGAAACTGGCTGGGCGGATTCATCTCCGTGGTGCCGTACAGGGTGCGGCGAAACGCGTGCACCAGGTGCAGGCGCTGCTTGGCCCGGGTGATGCCCACGTAGGCCAGGCGTCGCTCCTCCTGCAGCCCTTCCGGGTCCTCCTTGCTGCGGCTGTGCGGAAAAATGCCCTCCTCCATGCCTACGATGAAGACCACCGGGAACTCCAATCCCTTGGCGGTATGCAAGGTCATCAGGGTGGGCACCGATTGGCTATCCGGCAGCTCGTCCTGGTCGCTCACCAGGGCGATCTCCTCAAGCAACGAGGCCAGGCCCTCCCCAGGCGGCATGTCGGCGTAGTTGGTTGCTACCGTTCGTAGCTCCTTCAGGTTCTCCCAGCGACCCTCGCCCTCCTCCGTGCCATCGCGGATCCAGGTGCCGTAGCCCGATTCCTCTACGATACGGTCCAGCAGCTGGGCCACCGTCAGCTCGTGCTTGGCCTCTAGCCAACCCGCTACCATCTTCCAAAACGCCAGCAGCGCGATCCTGGCACCGCTGGAGAAAGGTGCGTTCTCGAGGAGCGGCATGCCCCTGGCCTTGAGGGCCAGCTCCCCCCGCTCCCCGGCCAGCACCCGCAAGGCCTCGGCCTGGGTTAATCCCAGGTGCGCAGCCCATTGCGCCAGCAGCGTCTCGCTGGACTTGCCGATGCGCCGCGGCGGCACGTTGAGGATGCGAAGCAAGCTCAGGCTATCGTTGGGATTGTGCACTAGCCTGAGGTAGGCGATGGCATCCTTGATCTCCTTGCGCTCGTAGAACCGCGTGGCACCCACCAGCCGGTAGGGCAGGTTCCGATGCACGAACGCATCCTCCAGAGCCCGGGATTGGGCGTTGGTCCGGTACAGGACAACGCAGTCCCCCGGCGCGGCCACGCCCTGCATGGACAGGCGCACGATCTCCTCGACCACATAACTGGCTTCCTCGGTCTCGTCGAACGCCTCGTACACCGTCACCAGGGGCCCACCCTCATGCTCGGTGAAGAGCTTCTTGGGCGTGCGCTGCCCGTTGCGCTTGATCACCTCGTTGGCGACGTCCAGGATGGTCTGGGTGGACCGGTAGTTGCGCTCCAGCAGCACCTGGCGCATCTCCGGGAAGTCCTCCCGCAGGCGCAAGATGTTGCGCGGGTTGGCCCCCCGCCACCCGTAGATCGATTGGTCTTCGTCCGCGACGCAGAACAGGTTGCGCTGCGGCCCGATCAGCATCTTGATCAGCTCGTACTGGGCCACGTTGGTATCCTGGAACTCGTCCACCAGCACGTGCAGGTAGCGCTCCCGGTAGTGCTGGCGCACCTCCGGGTGGTTGCGCAGCAGCAACGCCGTTTCCATCAGGAGGTCGTCGAAATCCAGCGCATTGTTCTCCCGCAAGAGCTCGTGGTAGCGGGCGTAGATCCGCGCCTCCACTTCCTGCCGGTAGGTCTGTGGTGTCACCCGGTCCGGCGCGATCAGCTCGTTCTTGAACCGACTGATCTGGGCCTGCACCACCGTCGGCCGGTGGAGCTTGTCGTCCAGGTTGAGCTCTTTGATGGCTGCCTTGACCACCCGCAGCTGGTCGTCGCTGTCGAAGATGACGAAGGCGCTGCTAATGCCGACCTGCGCATGCTCGCGGCGCAGGATGCGGGCACAGATGGCGTGAAAGGTGCCCATGGTGAGGCCCCGCAGCCCATCGGAGCCATCATGCCCTCCGGCCAGCAGCGCCTCGGTCCGCGTGCGCATCTCCCGGGCCGCCTTGTTGGTGAAGGTGACGGCCAGGATGCGATAGGGCGGCACGCGCCGCTCCTGCACCAGGTAGGCGATGCGGTGCGTCAGCACCCGCGTCTTGCCCGAGCCCGGGCCTGCCAAGACCAGCAATGGCCCATCCGGCGCGGTGACCGCCGCAATCTGCTGTTCGTTCAAGCCGGCGAGAATAGACATGGCTGGGAGCTTGCGGCTGGCCTACTAGCGCAGGGCGGCGGCGTGCACCCGGATGCGCGCGGCGTGCTCTGCGTAATGGTCAAAGGTGTTGCCGGCAACCCACAGCAACACCGGCCGGGCCTGCGGGTCGTCTGGTGCCACCGGACGCATCAGGTCCTCCCAAGAAGTTGCTTCCAGCGCAGCCACGGTCGCCGCGTGGACCCGGCCCGAGTCTGCCAGCACATCGGCGACGGAGCGCTGCTGGCTGCGCTGGAAGATCATTGCGTTGATGATGTCCTCGTCATCCGCAGCCATCGTAGCCTCGTCGATGCCCATGGCGACCGAGGCCGGCTGTCCCTCGAGATAGTGCCCCACCATGAACTGCTCCCAGGCCGCCAGATGGGCCAGGTTGTCCTTGATCGACCAGCCCCCGGCATCATGCACCTGCAGCTCTTCCTCGGTCAATCCGTCGATGATCTGTTGGAGGCTCGACCACTCGCGGTCGATCCATGCCAACAGCTCCACCTTGGTCTCGGGCATCCTTTGTGTCTCACTCATGGCTCACACCTCAGCTCTCCCTTTGCAGCAATACCTTGCCCGCCGTCTGCCGTCCTTCCAGCAGCCGGTGCGCCTCCGCAGCCTGGGACAGGGGCAGGATGCGATCGATGCGCACATCCAACTCCCCGGACGCGGTCCACATCAACACGTCTCCCGCCCGGCTCACCAGCTCGCTGCGGTCCGCGACGTAGTGGCCCAGGGAGGGGCGGGTGACGAAGAGCGAGCCCTTGGCGTTGAGGATCTGCAGGTTCACCGGTGGAACCGCGCCGCTGGCCTGGCCGAAGAGGGCCAGCAGGCCGCGCGGCCGCAGGCAGTTCAGGCTCCTGTCAAACGTGTCCTTGCCCACTGAATCGTATACCACATCTACCCCCCGGTTGCCGGTAAGCCGCTTCACCTCGCTCTCGAAATCCACCTCGGAGTAGAGAATCACGGCGTCGGCACCGGCCCGTCGCGCCAGCTCGGCCTTCTCCTCCGTCGACACGGTACCGATCACCATTGCACCCGCGCGCTTCGCCATCTGCACCAGGAGCAGGCCCACGCCACCCGCCGCCGCATGCACCAGCGCCCGGTCTCCCGGCTTGAGCGGGTACGTGCTGAAGGCCAGGTAGTGCGCCGTCATCCCCTGCAGCATCACTGCGGCGGCCTGCTCCAGGGATATCTGCTCCGGCAACGGCACCAGCTTGTCCGCCGGCACCACCGCGTAGTCCGCATAGGCGCCCAACACCAGGCAGTAGGCCACCCGGTCGCCCGGCTTGACCACCGTCACCCCCTCGCCGACCGCCGCCACCGCACCCGCCGCCTCCATGCCAGGCGTCATCGGCAACGGCACCACATACTGGCCGCTGCGATGATAGGTGTCGATATAGTTGAGCCCAATCGCCCTGATCTCGACCAGGGCCTGCCCCGGTCCGGGCTCGGGCATGGGAACTTCTTCGTGGATCAGGACCTCGGGTCCGCCCACCTCATACACATGTATTGCCTTCATGGCCACCTCTTGGGAACGTCCAACTGCCCTGGCCGTTCGCCATCGGCCCGAGATCGATAGCCTTCGCATCCTCCCTTTGCGATGCCCCCGATCCGGCGAGACGCAGGCTCATCCCTGTTACGGCGTAGTCATTGTAATCGAAATGGGGTGCCCTGGCAAGTGCATGGGCGTATCTTTTGTAGTAAGTTTGTGTTATACTTGAGGACCGATCCCAGCGATATGGGCCGGCGCGCAGCCAGGCCCCGGAGGTAGCTCTTGTCGACAGCTCAACAGCGCGTGGTGGTCACCGGCCTGGGTGCGGTGACCCCCGTGGGCAACGATGTGCCCACCATGTGGGCCAGCCTGGTCGCCGGATGCAGCGGCGTCGGACCTATCACCCTGTTCGACCCCGCGGGGATTAAGACCAAGATCGCTGGAGAGGTGAAGGGCTTCGACCCCGATGCCATCATGGGGCGCAAGGAGGCTCGGCGCGCGGACCGCTATACCCAGTTTGCCTTCGCCTCAGCCCTGGAGGCCGTTCGAGATGCCGGCCTCGACGTGTCGGCTGAAGACCCTGCGCGCGTCGGCGTGCTGGTCGGCTCCGGCGTTGGCGGTCTCGGTACCATGCTGCAGCAGCAGGAGGTGTTGCGCTCCAAGGGCGCTCGCGGTGTCAGTCCATTTCTCATTCCAGGCATGTTGATCAATACCGCCTCGAGCCATATCGCCATCCAGCTGGGGCTGCGCGGGCCTAACTACGCCGTGGCCTCGGCCTGTGCCACCGGCACTGATGCCGTCGGCACCGCCTTCGAGATGATCCGCCGCGCCGACGCCGATGTGATGCTGGCCGGTGGCTCCGAAGCCCCCATCGTCGAGCTGGCCGTGGTCGGCTTCGAGAACATGACCGCCCTATCCGCTCGCAATGCCGAGCCACAGGCCGCGTCGCGCCCCTTCGACGCCGGTCGCGATGGCTTCGTGATCGCCGAGGGCGCAGCCGTGCTGGTCTTGGAGAGCCTGGCTCACGCCCGGCGCCGCGACGCCCGCATCTACGGCGAGCTGCTGGGCTACGCCAACACCGAGGATGCCTACCACATCACCGCACCCCACTCCGAGGGTGTCGGTGCCGTGGAGGCCATGTCTCGCGCCCTGCGCCAGGCCGGCCTGCCGCCGGACGCCGTCGACTACGTCAACGCTCATGGTACCAGTACCCCCCTGAACGACTCCAGCGAGACCCGGGCGCTCAAGCGCCTGATGGGTGCCCATGCCTACCGCGTGCCCACCAGCTCGACCAAGTCCATGACCGGCCACCTCCTGGGCGCCGCCGGCGCCGTGGAGGTGGCCATCTGCTTCCTGATTCTGCAACAGGGCCTCATCCCCCCGACGATCAACTACCAGGACCCCGATCCCGACTGCGACCTGGATTACGTGCCCAATGCGGCCAGACGGGCCGAGGTGAGGGTGGCTATGTCGCCCTCCTTCGGTTTCGGCGGCCACAACAGCGTGCTGGTCATGGGGCGCCTTCAAGGGCATGGTTAGAGCCAGTAGAATGGCTCAGGAGCACACCGATGAGTGAGACCCCGGCCTGGCAGGCCTACTCGACCAACGGCCATGGGCCAACCAAGCCTGGCGCAAGCCGCCGCCACGCCCAGATCGTAGGCTGGGGCATGAGCGTGCCTGAACAAGTCCTCACCAACCATGACCTGGCCCGTATGGTCGATACCACCGACGAGTGGATCCGCTCCCGCACCGGTATCACAGAGCGTCGCATCGTGTCCGATTCCCGGGAGACGACCGCAGCTCTGGCCATCCGGGCAGCCCGTGCCGCCCTGAAGGTGGCGGACATACCCGCCAGCGCTATCGACCTGGTGATCTGCGCCACCTGCACGCCCGATTACATCTTTCCAGCCACGGCCTGCCTGGTGCAGGATGCCCTGGGTGCCACTCGCGCCGGTGCCTACGATCTGGGCGCAGCCTGTTCCGGCTTCATCTACGGCATCAGTATGGCTCGAGCCTCCATCCTGGCCGGCGACGTCGAGTACGTGCTGGTGATCGGCGCCGAGACCATGTCGCGGCTCCTGGACTGGACCGATCGCACCACCTGCGTGCTGTTCGGCGACGGCGCCGGCGCGCTTCTGCTGGCCGCCAGTGATGAGCCCGGGGGTGTAATGCCCTGCGTGCTGGGCGCCGACGGCTCGGGCAGCAACCTGCTCATGGTGCCGGCCGGCGGCAGCGCCCATCCCGCCACCCTGGAGACCGTCGCCATGGGCCAGCACGCCATCAAGATGGACGGCAAGGCCGTGTTCCGCTTCGCCACCCGCGTCATGGCCGAGGCCACGCGCGACGCCGCCGCTCGCGGCGGCCTCGGCCTGGAAGAGGTCGATCTGATCATCCCCCACCAGGCCAACCAGCGTATCATCCAATCCTCGGTGATCAGCCAGCTCAAGATCCCTGAGGACAGGGTGTTCGTGAACCTCGACCGCTACGGCAATACGTCCACCGCGTCCATCCCCATCGCCTTGTGCGAGGCCATCGCCGCCGGCCGGGTAAGGCCTGGCACGAACCTGATCCTAGTGGGCTTTGGCGCCGGCCTCACCTGGGGCGCCATGGCGGTCAAATGGTGTGCACCGGTAGACCGGCCCCCTTCCCCCTGGTGGCGCACTGCCCAGCTGGAGGCTGGCTATCGCCTGGCCTCGGCTCGTTCGATCTGGCGCCGCGCCGCCCGCCAGGTCTATGGCGACCTGCTTGGCCCGGCCGACGCGCCTACCCGCCGCGGCCGCCTGCGGGCCAGCATCGATGCCGCCAGGACCACCTGGTCGGCTCGTAAGCCCAGACCCTAGGCTAGCTCCACCAGTAACTGCCCCCGCTCCACAATCTGCCCGGCTTGGCACAGGACCTTGCCTACCACCCCATCCGTAGCAGCGGCGATGCGTAGCTCCATCTTCATCGCCTCCAACAGGACGAGGGTCTGCCCCTTCGTCACGAAGTCCCCTTCCTTGACTAGCACGTCCAGCACGTGTCCAGGCATGGTCGCCTCCAGGCTGGCCGCGCCGGGGCCGGCCGCCACCCTGCCACCCCGCCGCGCCACGGGCTGCGGACGCTCCAACACCCAGGTGGTGCCGGCCATGGCCACATACCGGCGCAGACCATCGTGTGCCACGTAGGCCCTCAGCCGCCGGTCGTCTACCTGCAGGTTGAGCCGCCCATGCTCTGGCCGCTGGGCATGCACCAGGTAAGTTCGGTCCCGGACCGTCACACGGTACCTGTCGCCCTCGCGCTCCACCGTGATGGCGATGGTTTCGTCGCCAACCTGATAAGCGTATTCAGTCTTCATGCCCTTGCCATACCAAATCTGCCAGGCTCACGGCCGCAGCCACTATCATTCGCTCGGCCCTGCCAGGATTGTCCTATGCTCCGGCCGCTATGGCCGGGGAGGGCCCTGCAGGATGCGCCAGCGCATGGCGTCCAGCCACGAGCTGGCCTCGGCCCGGGCGGCCAGGTCATCCCGCAGGCCGTGGATGCCTTCCTGCCACCATGTTGCGCCGGCCGCCGCGTAGTCGGCGGTGATCCCCTCGGCCCGCGGCGCATCGTCGCCAGGGGTCGAGCCCGCCACCACCACGTCGAAAGGAGCGTCGCTCTGGCGCTGCTCCTGCACGAAGGCCACAATCTCTCGCAGCTGCTCCGGGCTGGGGATGTTGTCCAGGCCGGCATCGCGCAGGATGGGGAAGACGCCATCCCAGAGCGCCGCGCGGCGGAACGGGGGCTTGTTGGGCCACATGCCCGCCACCCAGATTGGAATGCGCGGCTGCTGCAGCGGCGTGGGCAGGAACTGGGTGTCCCGCACCCGATAATACTCGCCGTCGTAGCCGAACGGCTCCCCCGACCACAGCCTCTCCAACACCGCCAGCCCCTCGTCCAACATCGCGGCCCGGGTCTTGAAGTCGGCCGGCTCGCCCAGGTTGGCATACTCGGCCTGTGTCACCCCCAGGCCTACACCCATGATCAGGCGTCCGCCAGACAGGCGATCCAGGGAGACCATCTCCCGGGCCACCTTCCACGGCCGCCGTCGCGGCAGCGGCGTCACCATGGCGCCAATGCGTATGCGCTCGGTGCTCATGACGATGGCGGCGAGGGCTACCGTCGCATCCACCATCGGCATGGCGCCCCAGTCCCACGCGATGTGGTCCCAGATGAAGAAGCCATCCCAGCCCGCATCCTCGGCATCTCTCGCCAACCCAGCCAAGACACGGGCATCGCCACAGTCGCCGAAGTTGATGATGTTGATGGCGTAGTACATGGTAGTGCCTCCCGCCCATCTTATCTTGTGGTCCCCACGCGGAAGCCGGATGGCTGCCGCCAGGGGCTATTAGGATCACTTCCGGAGACGTCCCCGACCGCTACCGGCGTCGTTCCCACCGCCGCACCCTCAAGGAGCTCCGACAGCGCTGCGGCCGCCAGCACCAGGTCGGGCACCTGGCCCGTCGCCGGCTGCCAGTCCGAGAAGGTCTGGTCCACGAAATCCGTCGTCGCCTCCCCGCGGCGGAAGACCTCATGGTTCACCACGTCGCGCAGGAATGGGATATTGGTCGTCAGTCCCAGCAACACATAGTGGCTGAGCGCCCAGTCCATCTTACGCAGGGCGTCGGCCCGGTCTTCGCCCACCGCGATCAGCTTGGCGATCATAGGATCGTAGTGCAGGCTGATCTCGTCGCCGGTGGTCACCCCGGCATCCACCCGCACCCCCGGCCCCACCGGTTCCACCGCCCGCAGCACACGGCCAGTCGCAGGCAGAAAGCCGTTGGCCGGGTCCTCGGCATAGATGCGGCACTCGATCGCGTGGCGGCGCTGGCTCAACTCTTCCTGGCTGAAGGGAATCGGCTCTCCTGCCGCCACCCGGATCTGCAGCTTGACCAGATCGACACCGGTCACCTGTTCGGTGATGGGGTGCTCCACTTGCAGGCGGGTGTTCATCTCCAGGAAGTAGAAGTTGCGCTCCCCATCCACCAGGAACTCCAGGGTGCCGGCGTTGACGTACCCCACGGCCCGCACGGCCGCCACCGCCGCTTCGCCCATGCGCCGGCGCAAGTCCGCGGTCACAAAGGACGATGGCGTCTCCTCGATGATCTTCTGGTGGCGTCGCTGCACCGAGCACTCGCGTTCGAAGAGATGCACGGCGTTGCCGTGGCGGTCGCCAAAGACCTGGAACTCCACATGGCGGGGGCTGGGCAGGTATCTCTCCAGGTAGATGCGCTCGTCTGCGAACGCATTGAAGGCCTCGCGCCGTGCCGACGCCAGGGCATCGGCCAGGTGGGCCGGGTCGTGCACTGCGCGCATCCCCTTGCCGCCGCCACCGGCCGTGGCCTTCACCAGCACCGGGTACCCGATACGTCTGGCGGCCGCGGCCAGGTCGTCGTCGCGTTGGCTCTCCTGGTAGCCGGGCACCACCGGTACCCCCGCGGCTGCCATGGCCGCGCGGGCCGAGGTCTTGGAGCCCATGGTGCGCATGGCCGCCGGCCCTGGCCCGATGAAGACCAATCCGGCCCGCTGCACCGCCTCGGCAAAGTCGGCGTTCTCCGATAGAAACCCGTACCCGGGATGGATCGCCTCGCACTGCAGGCGCCAGGCCACCTCGAGGATGCAGTCGCCACACAGGTAGGACTGGCCCGGCGGCGGTGACCCGATGCGCACAGACTCGTCGGCCAGCATCGTGTGCAGCGCGTTGGCGTCGGCGTCCGAGTAGACGGCCACCGTTCCAATGCCCATCTCCTGGCACGCCCGTATGATCCGCACCGCGATCTCGCCGCGATTGGCGATCAGGATCTTGCGAAACATCACGCACCTCACCATCCAGACCGAGCCTGATGCCCCATTATATCATCGCCCCCCACCCACCGCCAGCCGCCCCATGCGTGTTGCGCCCTCGCCCCCATGTCGTAGGGGCGGGCCTCCGTGCCCGCCCTCTTCGCGGCTCCGCGGCTTCGCGCTCCCCGCTCCGCGCTCCGTGCTTCGCGGCCTCGAATTTCGTGCTCCGTGCTTCGTGCGTTCGCCTAACCTTCATGCGTTCGTGATCCAGGGACCCCGCCGCAAAAATCCACCCTTCTGGCCGATGCGCTCACACCAAATCTGTGCTATACTGATAATAGCGACAGGACTCACGCAGTTGCGGTGTCACCCTGAGCGAAGCGAAGGGTCTCGCCGCTGGTCAGAGAAGATTCTTCGGCTCTGCGGGCCTCAGAATGACATCTTCGCAGATCAACCTCGTAAGTCCTGAGAGAGAAAAGGCAAGCCTAGGCTTGGTGGTCGAGCTGCGGTACAGCCCAGTTGTCCTAGGGAAGGGCCCTTGCGGGGTGCACCGGTAGCCAGGAGAGCCTGGATACCCGTAGGCGCAAAGGGTTGCCCGCAGCAGGCTTGCCCCGGGGGATGGTGAGTTGCCGGGGGAAAAGGAGGTCTTGCAGCGATGCAAACAGCAAAGTGGACCCTTGGGATCGGGCTTTTGATGATAGCGGCTCTCGCCCTGGCTGGCAGCGTGTTGGCCGGTCCTCTCGCGGCTGAGCGCGACGTTGATGCCCTGGCCTCCTATTGCCAGTGCTACGAGGCGGCCTCGGCCGCCGTCGCTCCGGCGGACCGGGGCATGGAGGTGGACATGGCCGTGGTCAACGCCCGGCGCTTCCGGGCTGACCGCGCCGCCTACCTCGCCGCAGAGGCCGTGAAGAATGTCGACCTGGACGCGCTCCAGGCCCGGCGTGACCAGGCCTATGCGGCCGCCGCTCAGGCCATCGCCGCCGCCGATCAGGGCGCCGAGGTAGACATGGCCGTCGTCCATACCCTGCGCTATCAGGCTCAACGGCTGATGCAAGCTGTGCTGGGTGCGGAGATGGCCTTGGCCCATGCTGCCCATGGCGTTTAGGCCACGTATGGCGTACCTCTAGGCCCTTCCCGTGACTGGATGGGATCTCCGCGCGAGCGGAGGTCCCTGTTCTTGAGCCACCTACCGACGCTCAGAAGGTAGCTCCATGCGCCCCAACGCCTGTGTAGGCTGCCAGACGTTCCCATGCACCGACGTGCGCCACGACTGCTACGTCGTGCCAGACGTCGACGTCAGCGCGGACAAGATCTCCATTATCCTGATCTCTGAGGCCGCACCGCCCAGCCCTGCCGACTACTACTATGCGGCCGGCGATCCACTGTTTGCCCAGACCTCCGTCCAGGCCTTCCGCGATGCTGGCGCCGCCGTGTCGTCCGTGCAGGACATCCTCGACCTGGGCGTGTACCTGACCACGGCCGTCAAATGCGGCAAGACCGGCTATGGCGTCGCCACCAGCACCATCAACCAGTGTTCGGGCATCCTGGCCCAGGAGCTGGCCCTGTTCCCCAGGGCCCGGGCCTTGCTCCTGATGGGCGATGTGGCGATCAAGGCCGTCAATGCCATTGCCCGCCAGGCTGGCGAGCCGCGCGTGATCCCGGCCGGCTCGACCTATAAGATCCGCGGCGGGCAATTCTACTTCCGTGGCCTACGCACCCTGCCATCCTACCTGCAGGCCGGCCCCAGCTATTTCGTCGAGAAGAGCAAGCGCCAGATGATCGCCAGCGATATCGCCACCGCCCTGGCCCTGGCGGCATGAACCCGGCTACCCAGTCCGGCGACCCGGCTACACTTCCAGCCCATCCAGGGCCAGCACGCGGCCGTCGGCCGTGCCCACGAAGATCAATCCGTCGGTGGCAAAGG
>JAULUH010000238.1:0-1358 GCA_032111745.1 Anaerolineae bacterium
GAGGTATTCCGCCGGGCGACGCAGCGGCGCCAGTTCTGCGCCATCGGATCGGTGAAGACCAACGTCGGGCACCTGGACGCAGCAGCAGGCGTGACCAGCCTGATCAAAGCGGCCCTGGCCCTCGAGCACCGGCAGATCCCACCCAGCCTGCACTACACGGCGCCCAACCCGCAGATCGACTTTCCCAGCACGCCGTTTTATGTCAATACTAGGTTGCGCCACTGGCAGGCGGGTGAGGGACCGCGGCGGGCGGGGGTGAGCTCCTTTGGCATTGGCGGCACGAACGCCCACGTGGTGCTAGAGGAGGCACCGCGACTGGCGCCAGGGGACGCCACGCGAGATTGGCAGGTGTTGTTGCTGTCGGCGCGCACGGCGGAGGCGCTGGAGGCGGCCACAGACAACCTGGCTCGCTTCCTGGCGGAAAACGCGGAGGCCGACCTGGCGGATGTGGCCTATACCCTGC
Source organism: Anaerolineae bacterium (assembly GCA_032111745.1). GTDB lineage: Bacteria > Chloroflexota > Anaerolineae > JAAEKA01 > JAAEKA01 > JAULUH01. The sequence goes on from JAULUH010000238.1 coordinate 464, forward strand.
AGGTAGGACGGAAGGCTTTCCGGCACCGGCGGGCGGTAGTGTGCCAGGATGCGGCGGAGGCTCAGGCCGGGCTGGCCGGGCAGGGGACGGCAAGGGTGTTGGACGGGGTGGCGCCAGAGGGGCAGCCACCGGTGGTGTTCATGCTGACGGGGCAGGGGGCGCAGCACGCCGGTATGGGCCAGGGGCTGGTCGAGAGCGAGCCGGTGTTCCGCCAGGAGGTGGACCGGTGTTGCGAGGCCTTGCGGCCGATCCTCGGGCTGGACCTGCGGGAGCTGCTGTTCCCGGCGGCGGGGGACAAAGAGGTGGCGGGCCAGCGGCTGACCCAGACGGCGATGGCCCAGCCGGCGCTGTTTGTGGTCGAGTATGCCCTGGCGCGGCTGTGGATCTCCTGGGGGGTGCGGCCGCAGGCGATGATCGGCCACAGCATCGGCGAGTATGTGGCGGCGTGTCTGGCTGGGGTAATGGTTCTGGAGGATGCCCTAGCGCTAGTGGCAGAGCGGGGGCGCCTGATGCAGGGATTGCCGGGGGGGTCGATGCTGAGCGTGCCCCTGGGCGAGTCCGAGGTGCAGCCCTACCTGGCCGGGGAGCCGGAGCTGGCGTTGGCGGCGGTGAATGGGCCCGGCCTCAGCGTGGTGTCAGGACCTGGGCCGGCGGTGGACCGGCTGGCGCAGCGGCTGACGGCGGCCGGGGTGGAGGGGCGGCGCCTGGTGACTTCGCACGCCTTTCACTCAGGCATGATGGACCCCATCCTCGAGCCCTTCGCAGCGGCAGTGCGGCGGGTGCGCCTGGCGCCACCGCAGGTGCCGTTCGTGTCCAACGTCACCGGGACCTGGATCACGGCGCAGCAGGCCATGGATCCAGCCTATTGGGCGCGGCACCTGCGCCAGCCCGTACG
>JAULUH010000238.1:1368-14016 GCA_032111745.1 Anaerolineae bacterium
CGTACGCTTCGCCGATGGCCTGGTCACGCTGGCGGAGGAACCGGCCCGGGTGTACTTGGAGGTGGGCCCCGGCCGCACGCTGGCGACGCTGGCCAGGGCCACCCTGGGGACAGGGCCGGCGGTGGCACATTCGATGCGCCATCCGGAGCGGGGCGAGGCAGCGGATGACCAGGGCGTACTGTTGGCGGCGCTGAGCCAGCTGTGGCTGGCGGGGGTAGCGCCGGAATGGGTGGGCTTCTACGGGCGGGAGTTCCGCCGCCGGGTGCCGTTGCCAACCTACCCCTTTGAGCGCCAGCGGCACTGGGTGGCGCCGGACATGGCCTGGGGAGATGGGCCATCACTGCGGGCCGGACTGGAGAAGCGCCCTGATGTGGGGGAATGGCTGTATGTGCCGGCCTGGCACCGGGCGGATGTGCCCGGGCGGGCCGGGCTGCCGGCGGGGGAGCGATGGCTGGTGCTGGCAAGCGACGACGCACTGAGCGCGGCCGTAGTGCGCGGGCTACGGGAGGCCGGGGTAGACGTGGTGGTGGAAGCCGAGAAGACACGGACGAACACGCAACAGCACGGACCAACACGGACTCCAGAGAGTGAACCGCAGAGGGCGCAGAGCGGGAATCGGGACCACGGGGGCCTGCAGGGGCTGGAGGCGGTGGTGGCGAGGGTGTTGGAGGGGGGGCCGGTGCCGAGGATTGTGCATTTGTGGGGGGCGGGGCCGAGGGAGGTGGAGACGGAAGGAGAGCGGTTTGAGCGAGCGCAGGCGCGCGGCTTTGGCAGCCTGGTGGCGCTGGCCCAGGCCTGGGGTCGGCACGGGGCGGGCCGCACGGTGCAGATCGACGTGGTAACGGCAGGTGTGCAGGAGGTGACGGGGGAGGAGGTGGTGTTGCCGGAGCGGGCCACGGTGCTGGGGCCGTGCCTGGTGATCCCGCAGGAGATGCCTGAGGTGAGCTGCCGGGCGATCGACCTGACGGTAGGGGCGGCGGCAGATAGGTCGGAGGAGGTGGCGGCGCGGGTCTTGGCGGAGCTGGCGGTGGCGCCGGTGGAGCCGGTGGTGGCCTTGCGGGGCCGGCACCGTTGGGTGCAACGATTCGACCAGGTGAGGGCGCCAGCGGAGGTGCCGGCCCGGCTGCGCGAGGGTGGGGTAGTTTTGATCACTGGTGGGTTGGGCCGGATTGGGTTTGTGCTGGCCGAACATTTGGCGGCCGGCTACGGGGCGCGGCTGGCGCTGGTGGACCGGTCGCCGTTGCCGGAGGCTGGGGAGTGGCAGGCGTGGCTGGAGAGCCGTGGGGAGGATCACCCGGCCAGCCGCAAGATTCGCCAGCTGCAGGCCTTGCAGGCCCACGGTGCGGAGACGCTGGTGTTGCAGGCGGATGTGGCGGACCGGGAGGCTATGGCGCAGGCCGTGGCGCGAACGGTGGAGCGCTTCGGCGCGCTGCACGGCGTGATCCATGCGGCCGGCCTGGTGGGCGAGATGGCCCTGCAGCCAGTGGCCGAGCTGGTACCGGAGGCGTGGGACGAGCAGTTTCGGGCCAAGGCTACCGGGCTGCAGGTCCTGGTGGAGGTGTTGGAGGGCTATGAACTGGACTTCTGCCTGTTGCAGTCCTCTCTGGCGGCGATCCTGGGGGGGCTGGGCATGGCCGCGTATGCGGCAGCTAACCGCTACATGGACGCGCTGGCGCACGAGCGGCGGGGCCGAGGGGATAGCCGGTGGACTAGCGTGAACTGGGATGGCTGGCAGTTTGACGGCGACGGGCCAGCCGGCGCGAGCCCAGCATCGAGGCTGATGGCGTTGGCGATCCGGCCCGAGGAGGGCGTACAGGCCTTTCAGAGGGTGGCAAGCCTGCCCGGACTGGCGCAGGTGGCAGTGTCCACGGCCGACCTGGGGGCCAGGCTAGCGCAGTATGTGGGGCGGGAGCGCCCCGCAGAGCCGGAGACTGAGCAGCCTGATCACGGTACGGGCGGCCATGCCCGACCTGCGTTAAGGACGGCGTACGAGGCGCCGGTTGACCCCCTCCAAGGGGAGATCGTGACGCTGTGGGAAAAGATCCTCGGTATCTCGCCGGTGGGGGTGCACGACGATTTCTTCGAGCTCGGCGGACATTCGCTGCTGGCGACGCAGATCGTGTCGCGGCTGCGGGATAGCTACGGTGTGGACCTGCCGTTGCGCACCCTGTTCGAATCGCCCACGGTGGCGGGCCTGGCGCAGATGATCCGGGAAGGCCAGAAGGCAGTGGAGGCGGCGACAGGCGCCGTGGTGCGCGTCCCGCGTGAGGGGGCGCTGCCGCTGTCCTACGGGCAGCAGCGGCTGTGGTTCCTGGACCAGCTGGAGCCCGGCAGCCCGCTGTACAACAACTTCGCGGCGCTGGAGATGAAGGGGGCGGTGGAGCCTGTGGCCCTGGAGCGGGCGCTAGCAGGCATGGTCCAGCGTCACGAGATCCTGCGCACGGTATTTCGGGAGGAGGGTGGACGGCCAGGGCAGGTGATCCTCGACCAGATGGCAGTGCCTCTGCCGGTGATCGACCTGCAGCACCTCCGGAGCCCGGCAGCGCGTGAGGCCGAGGTGGCGCAGCTGGCGGCGCAAGAGGCGCGGCAGCCCTTCGACCTGGCGGCTGGCCCGCTGGTGCGCGCCACACTATTGCGCCTCGCTGCAGAGGAGCACGTGCTCTTCTTCACCATGCACCACATCGTGTCCGACGGCTGGTCGGTGGGCGTGCTGGTGCGGGAGGTGGTGGCGCTGTATGAGAGCGAGGTCGCGGGCACGGCGGCGCAGCTGCCGGCGCTGCCGATCCAGTATGTAGACTGGGCGGCCTGGCAGCGGGACTTGCTGCAGAGTGAGCGCCGCGAGGGACAGCTGGCCTACTGGCGCGAGCAACTGGCCAATGCGGCGGTGCTAGAGCTGCCGACAGACCGGCCGCGACCGGCGATCCAGACCTCGCGCGGGGCCAGCGAGTGGTTCGAGATCCCGCTGGCCTTGTACGGGCAGTTGGAGGCATTGGGCCAGGAGGCGGGGACCACGCTGTTCATGACCCTGGCGGCGGCGCTGCAGGCCCTGTTAAGCCGCACCACGGGGCAGGAAGACATCTGCATTGGGGCACCCATCGCCAACCGGGGCCAACCGGAGACCGAGGGGCTGATCGGCTTCCTGCTTAACACCCTGGTATTGCGGGTGGATCTGCGAGGCGATCCGACCTTCCGCGAGCTGTTGGGCCGGGTGCGCGAGGTGGCCTTGAGTGCCTATGCCCACCAGGACCTGCCCTTCGAGATGCTGGTGGAGGAGCTACAGCCGCAGCGAGACATGAGCCGGTCGCCCTTCTTCCAGGTCATGCTCGACCTGCAGGTGGCGCCCCTGGCGAGTGGGGGGGCGGCGGGGCGGCCCGGGCCGAAGGGGATTTCCCTGCGGCCGCTGCCCGTCGATGCGGGGACGGCCAAGTTCGACCTGGCGCTAAGCCTGATCGAGCCGGCGGGCATAGGGAGCGACGAGGAGACCCTGGGCGGCTTCCTGAACTACAACACGGACCTGTTCGACCGGGAGAGCATCGTGCGGATGGTAGGGCACTTCGTGATGCTGCTAGAGGGTGCCGTGGCGGACCCGGACCGGCGGCTGTCGCAGCTGCCGCTGCTGACGGCGGCCGAGGCGGCGAAGCTGGCGGCGTGGAGCGCGGCGGCGGCCGGAGGGGAAACGCCGCATACCGTGGCAGAGATGTTCGAGGCCCAGGCTAGCCGGACGCCGGAGGCCGTGGCGGTGGTGGTGGATGGCGATGGCAGGCAGCTGACCTACGAGGCGTTGAACCGGCGGGCCAACCGGCTGGGGCGGGCCCTGATGGCGGAGGGGGCCGGGCCGGAGCGGCTGGTGGTGCTGCTGATGGAGCGCTCGACGGACATGATCGTGGCCATCTTGAGCGTGCTCAAGGCCGGGGCGGCGTTCGTACCCCTGGATCCGGCCACGCCGCGGGAGCGGTTGGCCTTCATCCTGGAGGAGACCGAGGCCGTGGTGGTGTTGACCGAGGAGCGACTGCTGCCCGGGCTGGGGCTGGCGAAGGGCACCAGGGTGATTTGCGTGGACGGGGATTGGGGGACTCTCGCCGGGGTTGCGGACGACAACCCGCAGCCATGCGTTGAGGCGCAGAGCCTGGCCTATGTGATATACACGTCGGGCTCGACCGGCCGGCCCAAAGGTGTGTTGATCACCCAGGGCGCGATCGCCAGCCACATCGAGGACGTGGTACAGCATTTCGAACTGAGCGAGAAGGACAGGGTATTGCAGTTTGCGGCCTACACGTTCGATCAGGGGCTGGAGCAGATGCTGGCGACCCTGGTGGCAGGCGGCACCATGGTGATGCGGGGGACAGAAGTATGGCCGGCTGCGGGCTTCGCAGAGGTGGTACAGCGGCAGCAGCTGACCGTGATCAACCTGCCGCCGGCGTACTGGAACCAGGTCATACAGGCCGCGGCCGGGGTGCCAGCGCCGCAGCTGCGGCTGATCATCGTGGGCGGCGATGCCCTGGCGCCGGAGGGGCTGCGGCTGTGGGCCCAGTCGCCGTGGCGCCAGGCGCGACTGTTGAACGCGTATGGGCCGACGGAGGCCACCATCACAGCCACGACATACCAGGTGAGCCCTGAGGTGGCGCTGGCGGAGCGCCAGCGGCCGCTGCCCATCGGACGCCCGCTGCGCAGGCGCGCGGCACAGGTGCTGGACCGCCACGGCAACCCGGTGCCCATAGGAGTAGCGGGCGAGCTGACCCTGGGCGGGGCGGGCCTGGCGCGCGGGTATCTGGGCCGTCCTGGCCTGACGGCAGAGCGCTTCGTGCCGGATGGTAGCGGGAATGGGGCACGCGCCTACCGCACTGGGGATCTGGTGCGCTGGCTACCCGGCGGCATCCTGGAGTTCCTCGGGCGGACGGACCAGCAGGTCAAAATCCGCGGCTTCCGGGTGGAACTGGGCGAGATCGAGGCCGTGCTGAGCGCGCATCCGGTGGTGCAGGACGCGGTGGTGCTGGTGCGCGACGACGGTGCGGACGGGACAGATGGGCAGTGGATGGGCACGGGCAAGCGGCTGGTGGCGTACGTGGTGCCGGCCCGGGGCACGTCCGACGTGACGCCTGGGGAGCTGCGGGCCTACCTGGAGGAGAAACTGCCGGCGTACATGGTACCGCAGGCTTTCCTGGTGCTGCATGCCCTGCCGCTGACGGCCAGCGGCAAAGTGAATCGCCGGGCCTTGCCGGCCCCTGATCCCAGCCAGGCGCAGATAGAGACGGTGTATGTAGGGCCGCGTACGCCGATCGAGGAGGACCTGGTAGTGATCTGGCGCCAGGTATTGGGACTGGAGCAGGTGGGAGTGTACGACAACTTCTTTGCCCTGGGTGGCCACTCATTGCTGGCGACCCAGATCCTGGCCCGGCTACGGGAGAGCTATCCGGTGGAACTGCCGTTGCGGCGCCTGTTCGAGACGCCGACGGTGGCGGGGCTGGCCGAGACCATCGAGGAGGGCCTCGTGGGGCAGGAGGACGAAGAGGAACTGGCCCGGCTCCTGGCGGAGCTGGAGGGCCTATCGAACGAAGAAGCCAGCCGGATGCTGGGCCACCAGGCGAGGGCCCCAGGTAGAGAATGACGGAGCAGAGCAGCATGGCCAAGTCGACGGAACCCAATTCCACTCTGACCGGCGATACCAGTGGGCGCCTGCAGCGGCTGTCCCCGGAGAAGCGCGCGCTGTTGATGGCGCAGCTGCGGGAGAAGCGGCAGGCCGAGGCGGGCCAGCCGGCGATCCAGCGGCGCAGGGATCCGGGCAGCCATCCTATGTCCTTTGCCCAGGAGCGCATGTGGACGCTCAGCCAGCTGGAGCCGGACAGCCCGTACTACAATATCAGCGTGGCCCTGAGGTTGACCGGCCCGCTGGAGGTGAGCCTGCTACAGCGGGCCCTGAACGAGGTGGTGCGGCGGCACGAGGTCCTGCGGGCGGTGTTCGTATTGCGCCACGGCGCGCCACAGCAGGTGATCGCCGAGGACGTGTCGATCGAGCTGGCCGTGGAGGACCTGGGGCACCTGGTAGGGCAGACGACCGCGGATGGCCTGGCGGCGGAGCTGCCGGTGGAGCTGCTGGACAGGGCCACGGCGGAGTCGCGGCGGGTCTTTGACCTGTCCAGGGCGCCGCTGCTGCGGGGACAGGTATGGCGGCTAACCGACAGGGACCACCTGGCGCTGCTGACCATGCACCACATCGTGGCCGACGGCTGGTCCATGGGGGTGCTGGTGCGAGAGGTGGCGCTGCTGTACGAGAGCTACCTGGCCAGGCGGCCTTACCCGTTGCCGGCGCTGTCGCTACAATACGCGGACTACGCGGCCTGGCAGCGGGGGTGGCTGAACGGCGACGGCGACGACGGGGCCAAGTCTCCGCACGAGCAGCAGCTGGACTACTGGCGGCGGCAGTTGGCCGGCCTTCCCATGTTGCTGGAGTTACCGGCAGACCGGCCGCGGCCGGTGGTGCGCACCTCCCAGGGCGACGTGGTGCAGTTTGCGGTGCCGAGGGAAGTGGCGGAGGGGTTGCGCGGGCTGGCGCGCGGGGAGGGCACGACCCTGTTTGCCACCCTGTTGGCGGCATACCAGGTGCTGCTGCACCGGTATAGCGGCCAGGATGACATCTGCACCGGCACCCCCGTGGCCAACCGGGGGCGGGCCGAGATCGAGAGCTTGATGGGATTCTTCGTCAACACGGTGGTGATCCGCAGCAACTTGTCAGACCAGCCGGCGTTCCGGCAACTGGTGCACCGGGTGCAGGAGACCATTCTGGAGGCCCAGGCCAACCAGGACCTGCCGTTCGAGCTGCTGGTGGACGCGCTGCAGCCCAGGCGCAGCCTGAGCACCACGCCGTTGTTCCAGGTCATGTTCGACCTGAACAACCGGGTCTCCCGGGGCTTCAAGCTGCCGGGCCTAAACCTGTCGCCTCTGGAAACGCACAGCCGGACGGCGAAGGTCGACCTGACCCTGTTCATGGCCGAGACCGAGGAGGGGCTGAGAGGCTCCTTCGAGTACAGCACCGATCTATGGGACGAGCCCAGCGCGCGGCGGATGGCCGGGCATTTCCTCAATCTACTGGCGGCTGCGGTAGCCGACCCTGGCCGGCCGGTGGCCGACCTGGCGCTGCTGCAGGCCACGGAAGAACAGCAGATGCTGGTGGGGTGGAATGACACAGAGACAGAATACCCGCGAGAACGTGCCTTGCAAGGCCTGTTCGAGGACCAGGCGCGACGGTCCCCAGAAGCAGTGGCGGTGGTCTATCCAGGCCGCGGCGGTGCTCCCGGCGAGGAGGACCAGCAGCTGACCTACCGGGAGCTCAACGAGCGGGCCAACCGGCTGGCGCACTGGTTGCGCGAGCAGGGGGTGGGTCCGGATGTGCTGGTGGGGATTCTCATGGAGCGCTCGCTGGACATGATGGTCGCGATCCTCGGCATCGTCAAGGCGGGGGGCGCGTATCTGCCCATGGATGGGGACTATCCGCCGGAGCGGCTGGCCTTTATGGTGGAGGATGGGCGGGTGCCTGTGCTGCTCACCCAGCAGAGCCTGGTGGCGAGCCTACCGCCCCACGGGGCCCGGGTGCTGTGCCTGGACACGGACTGGCCCACCATCGCCCAGCTCAGTGCCGAGAACCCGCCAGAGCTGGCTACTGGGGATAATCTGGCCTACGTTATCTACACGTCGGGGTCGACCGGGCGGCCCAAGGGGGTGTCCATCCCGCAGCGAGCGGTGGCCCGGCTGGTGCTGAATTCGAATTATGTTAAGTTTACAGCAGAGGAGGTGATCGCGCAGGCGTCCAACGCCTCGTTCGACGCGGCCACCATGGAGATATGGGGAGCGTGGCTGAACGGCGGCCGGCTGGTAGGGATCCCCAGGGACGTGGTGCTATCGCCGCGGGCCTTTGCGGCGGAGCTGCAGCGCCGGCAGATCAGCGTCTTGTTTGTGACCACGGCGTTGTTCAACATGATGGCCAGCGAAATCCCTGGTGCGTTCGGCGGCCTGAAGCACCTGCTATTTGGCGGGGAGGCGGTGGACCCGCGTGCGGTACGGCGGGTGATACAGCAGGAGCCACGGCCGCGCCTACTGCACCTTTATGGGCCGACGGAGAGCACCACCTACGCCTCGTGGTATGTCGTGGAACAGGTCTCCGAGGAGGCGCGCACGGTGCCCATCGGCCGCGCGTTGAGCAACACGCGGCTGTACGTGTTGGATCGCCGCTTCCGCCCGGTGCCGGTGGGGGTGCCGGGACAGCTATGCATCGGCGGGGATGGCCTGGCCCGCGGCTACTTAAACCGGCCCGGGCTGACGGCGGGCAAGTTCCTGCCGGATCCGTATGACCCCAGGCCGGGCGCACGCATGTATCTGACCGGGGACCTGGTGCGCTACGGGCTGCAGGGGGACATCGAGTTTGTGGGGCGGATCGACCACCAGGTGAAGATCCGGGGGTTCCGGGTGGAGCCAGGCGAGATCGAAGACGTACTGGCGCAACACCCGGCGGTCAGCGAGGCCCTGGTGGTAGCCCAGGAGCCAGGGCGGGAGCAGGGCGGTGGGACCTTCGAGCGGCGGCTGGTGGCTTACGTGGTGCCGGGGCCGGGTGAGACGGTGGATGGGACGGAGCTGCGGACCTTTGTGAAGCAGCGGCTCCCTGAGTTCATGGTGCCGGCAGCCTTCGTGGCGCTGCCGGCGTTCCCGCTGACGCCGAACGGCAAGATCGACCGCCAGGCCCTGCCTTGGCCAGGGGAGATGCGCGGCGGGGACGAGGCGTACGTGGCCCCGCGCACGGCTTTGGAGCAATTCCTGGTGAGCCAGTGGCAGGCGGTGCTGGGCGACCAGCGGATCGGGATCTACGACAACTTCTTCGAGATCGGCGGCAACTCCTTGCAGGCGGCGGTGCTGATCAACCGGTTGCAGGAGCGTATCGGCGAGACGACGCATGTGCGGGCCATCTTCATGGCGCCGACCGTAGCGGACCTGGCCATGTACCTGACGGAGTACTACCCCAAGGCGGTGGCCGAGATCACCGGGGAGCGGCCAGTGCCAGCCATGGCACCGGACGGGCCGGCGGCGGGCAACGGCGGCCGGACAGGCATGGCGGTGCGGGTGGATACCACCAAGCTGGCGCTGTTGCGGCGGATCGTCCAGCCGCTGCCCCCGCGGCCGGAGATGGAGGCGAGCCCGAAGAACCCGCCGGCGCTGTTCGTGCTGTCGCCGCCCCGTTCCGGCTCGACCTTGTTGCGGGTGATGCTGGCCGGCAACCCGCGGCTGTTTGCGCCGCCGGAGCTGGACCTGATGTCGTTTAACACGTTACTCGAGCGCCGGGCGGCCTTCTCCGGCAAGTACAGCTTCTGGCTGGAGGGCCCGATCCGGGCGATCATGGAGATCAGGGGCTGTGACGCGGACGAGGCGCAGGCCATCGTGGCGGGCTACGAGGAGCAGGGCCTGACCGCGAAGGCGTTCTATGGCCAGCTACAGGCAGCGGTAGGGAACCGGCTGCTGGTGGACAAGACCCCGGTCTATGCCCTGGATCCCGCCATCTTGCAGCGCATGGAGCAGGATTTTGCCGACGCACGCTACATCCACCTGGTGCGCAATCCCTATGCCACCGTGCATTCCTTTGCCGAGGCGAAGCTGGACCAGCTGTTCTTTCGCTACGCGCACCCGTTCACGCTGCGAGAGCTGGGTGAGCTGATCTGGATCGCCAGCCACCAGAACATCCTGAGCTTCCTGGAGTCGATCCCGGCAGAGCGCCGGCACAAGGTGGAGTTCGAGATCCTGGTGCAGGACCCCCAGCAGGTGATGCAGGGCATCTGCGCGTTTCTCGACATCGACTTCGACCCGGCCATGTTGAACCCTTACGAGGGTGACCGCATGACCACGGGTATCCGGCCTGACCACCAGATGGTGGGGGACTTCAAATTCTACCTGCGCAACCGCATCGACGTGCGGGCGGCGGAGCGCTGGAAAAGATTCGTGGCGACCGGCTTCCTGAGCGACATGGCGTTGGACCTGGCCGAGCGCCTGGGCTACGGGGACGTTAGCAGCGAGCCTTTGGGCGGAGCCGGTCCGGTCCAGGGGCAGCGGCTGCCCCCCCTGACGCCGGTGCCGCGCGAGGAACCGCTGCCGTTGTCATTCGCGCAGCAGCGGCTGTGGTTCCTCGACCAGATGGAGCCAGGAAGTGCCTTCTACAACGTGCCGGCGGCTGTGAGGCTGGAGGGAGACGTGGACGTGTCGGTGCTGGAGCGCACCATGAATGAGATCGTGCGACGGCACGAAGTTTTGCGCACGACCTTTTCCACGGTAGATGGCAAGGCGGTGCCGGAGATTGCGCCCGAGCTGCGGCTACAGATCCCGGTGCATGACCTGCGGCAGCTGCCTGAGGAGGCGCGGGAGGCGGAGGCCAGGCGCCTGATCAGCCAGGAGGCGCAGCAGCCCTTCGACCTGTCGACGGGACCGCTGGTGCGGGCCCGGCTGCTGCGCCTGCGAGATGACGAAACCATTGCGCAGGTGACGATGCACCACATCGTCGCCGACGGGTGGTCGGTGGGGGTGCTGATCCGCGAGTTGGGGGCCCTGGTAGAGTCCTTTGCCAGGGGACGGCCGTCGCCGCTGGCGGAGCTGCCGGTGCAGTACGCGGACTACGCGGCCTGGCAGCGCCGGCTGCTAGGCGAGATGCCGGAGCAGCCGGAGACGGACGGGCTGCTGGAGGCCCAGCTGGCCTATTGGCGCAACCAGCTAGCGGGCAGCCCATCTCTGCTGCAGCTGCCAATCGACCGGCCGCGGCCGGCGGTGCAGAGCCAGCAGGGCCGCCGGTACCTGTTCACGCTATCGCCCACCCTATCGCGAGCGGTGCGGGCCCTGAGCCGCGAGGAGGGCACGACCCTATTCACGACCCTGCTGGCGGCCTTCCAGACGCTGTTGAGCCGGTATGCGGGCCAGGATGACATCCCGGTGGGCACGCCGGTGGCCAACCGCACCCGGGCTGAGATCGAGGGGCTGATCGGCTTCTTCGTGAACACCCTGGTGATGCGCACGGATCTCAGCGGCGAGCCATCGTTTCGCGAGCTCCTGCACCGGGTGGAGGCGGTAGCTATAGTGGCCTACGAGCACCAGGACGTGCCCTTCGAGATGCTGGTGGACGCGCTGCAGCCCGAGCGGGACATGAGCCACACCCCGTTCTTCCAGGCTATGTTCTCGCTGCAGGAGGCGGCGATGCAGGCCCTGAGGCTGCCCGGCCTATCGCTGCAGCCCCTGGAGGTAGACAGCCGGACAGCCAAGTTCGACCTGACCCTGTCCATCGTCGACCGGCCGGAGGCGCTGGCCGGGGCGCTGGAGTATAACACGGACCTGTTCGACGACAGTACGATCCAGCGCATGGCCGGCCACTTCCAGACCCTGCTGGAGGCCATCGTGGCCGACCCCGACCAGCCCATCACCTCCCTGCCCATCCTCGGCCAGGCCGAGCGCCGCCAGGTCCTGGCTACCTGGGCCAGGGGGCCCGAGGTGGCGGCACCGGTGGACACCATCCATGCCCGCTTTGCCCAGCAGGCCGCCGCCACCCCCGACGCCATCGCCCTCGTCGCAGCGGCCGCGGGCGCCGAGGAGCCGGAGACCCTCACTTTCGCCGACCTGGACGCCCGGGCCAACCAGCTGGCTCCCGCCCTGCGCCCGTTGGGCGTGAGCCCCGACGCCGTGGTCGGCCTGCTCACCCCGCGCTCCGCCGATGCCATCACCGGCATCCTGGCCGTGCTCAAGGCCGGCGCAGCTTATCTCCCCCTCGACCCCGCCTATCCCCCGGACCGCCTGGCCTTCATGCTGCGGGACTCCGCCGCCCGTATCGTCCTCACGGAGGAGCCCCTGCTCCACCTGCTCCCCGAGGGCTTCCAGCGCTATGGCCAGGCCGAAGCTGCGGTGGCCCTGTGCCTGGACGCCGACCGGGAGGCCCTGGCGCAGCTGCCTACTCTCGCCCCGCCCCAGCTGGCCCTGCCCGACTCCCTGGCCTATGTCATCTACACCTCCGGCTCCACTGGCACCCCCAAGGGCGTCATGGTCTCCCATCGCTCCGCCCTCAACCTCGCCGCAGCCCTCCACCACGTCGCCTACACCGGCATCGACCACCCATTGCGCCTCTCCCTCAACGCCCCCCTCTCCTTCGATGCCTCCGTCCAGCAGTGGATCATGCTCACCCACGGCCACACCCTGGTCATCGTCCCCCAGGAGGTCCGCACCGACGCCGATGCCTTCGTCGCCTTCATCCGCCGCCACCGCCTCCACCAGCTCGACTGCGTCCCCTCCCAGCTCAAGCTCCTCCTGGATGCCGGCCTCCTCCACCCCGGCCACTGGCACCCAGCCATCGTCTTTCCTGGCGGCGAGCCCATCGACGACCCCACCTGGGACGCCCTCAGCCTCGCCCCTCGCACCCGCTTCTTCAACATGTACGGGCCCACCGAGTGCACCGTCGACTCCACCTCCGCCCTGGTCCAGCCCAACACCACAGTCACCCCCGACCCCCTGGCCTCCCCCATCCCCACCATCGGCCGCCCCCTGGCCAACGCCCAGGTCTTCGTCCTCGACCGCCACCTCCAGCCCGTCCCGGCCGGCGTCCCCGGCGAGCTCTGCATCGCCGGCCCCGGCCTCGCCCGCGGC
>JAULUH010000239.1:0-505 GCA_032111745.1 Anaerolineae bacterium
ACGAGGGCTGGCAGGACGCCGTGGAGGGCGTGCTGGGTGCAGCCCGCTTTCACCTGCTGGTGCCCCCGGAGCACTACGACGACGCGCTGCGCCTCTACCGCGCCCGCCGCTTCGAGGACGGCCTGCACGGCGTTGGCCTGCCCGATGCCGAGCGCATCCTGCGGGCCGTAGCCGCCGGCGACATCCGGCGCAGCGCGGCCGATCGCCTGGCCGCCGAGGTGCATACCAGCCACCCGGCGGCCCGCGCCTACGTGGACCTGCTGCTGGGCCCCTACGTGAAGGTCGAAACCCTGGAGGATCTGCGCGAGCAGCGCACGGCAGTCACCCGCGAGGCCTTCGTGCGCCGCAACTACACCACCAGCCACCTGGACCCCCATCATTACCGGCGCTGGTTCATTGGCACCCGCGCCATCCCCCGCCAGATCGAAGAGCGGGAGCAGCGGCTATCCACCATCGCCCAGGAGCTGGCGGGCCTCGCGGCCGAGATGACCGCCCTCGACCAACG
>JAULUH010000239.1:515-5757 GCA_032111745.1 Anaerolineae bacterium
CAACGCCTCTCCCTCACCCGCGACCGCGTGCGTCCCCTGGTCGACCTGGAGCGGGACCTGCCCATCCTCGACCGCCTGCCCGGGCTGCAGGCATCCCTGGACGCCCTGCACCAGGAGCTGGCTACCCTCGACACCCGCACCGTGGCCACGCTGCAGGCCGAGGTCGCCCGGACCGCCGCCTACGTCGACGACCTGCAGGGCCGCCTCCAGCAGGCCGAGCGCACCATCGGGAACCTGCAGGCCCGATTACAGTCCCTGGACCACGAGCTCATCCCGGCCCTGGAGCAACAGGGCGCGGCCGCGGTGCAGGCTGCGCGCCAGTTCCTGCTGCTGGAGGGGGCGGAGGAGAGCCTGGAGGAGGTGGAGCAGGAGTACGCCCGGCGCCGCGAACGGCAGGCCCTGGAGATCGTGCTGGAGAACGCCACCCGCTACGAGAACGACTACCAGGCCGCCGAGGCCCGCAGCCGCGACCGCCTGCGGGAGGCCAAGCAGGCCTACAGCCTGCGCTACGACTTCGGCTACGACGACCGGGAGGATGCGGAGCGCTACGGGGCCGAGCGCCAGCGCTACGTGGAGTCCGAGCTGCCCGACTACGAGGAGCGCGTGGCGAAGCAGCGCAGCCTGGCCGAGCAGGAGCTGGTGGAGAACTTCATCCACCGCCTGCGCGAGCAGATCGAGGATGCCCGCAGCCAGCTGGAGCACCTGAACGCCACCCTGAGCCGGCTGCGCTTCGGCGGCGAGCGCTACGAGTTCATCGCCAGCCCGGCGCCCGACCTGCGCCACGTCTACAGCATGATCATGGACAGCCAGGCCGTGCTGGGCGCCTCCCTCTTCGAGTCCGACTTCCGCCGCCAGCACCAGGAGGGCTGGGACCTGCTGTTCCAGCGCCTGACCATCGGCCCGGACGACGAGCTGGCGCCCGAGCTGCGCCTGCTGCAGGATTACCGCAACTACCTGGCCTACGACATCCGCATCCACTACCCCAACGGCGACCGGGCGTTGCACAGCCAGATCAGCGCCAAGAAGTCGGGCGGCGAGACCACCACCCCCTTCTACGTGGCCATGGCGGCCAGCTTCGCCCAGGCCTACCGCCTCAACCAGGCCCGGCCGTCCGACACCATCCGCCTGGCCCTGTTCGACGAGGCCTTCGGCAAGATGGACACCGCACGCACGGCCAGCGCGCTCAAGTTCATGGTCGACACCGGCCTCCAGGTCCTGCTGGCGACGCCCCCCGACAAGGCCGGCGGCCTGCTGCCCCACGTGGACAGCGTGCGCACGGTGGTGCGCCAGAACAGCCATTCCTTCGTCCTCGAGATCGACAAGCGCGAGCTGGTCGCCGAGGCCGAACCCGAATCGTAGGGGCATGAACGGCGTGGCCTGGCGGGGCTGCGGCAGCCCCGCCAGGCCACGCCGTTCATGCCCCTACAACCCCAATCACCATGATCCCCTTCACCCCCGCGCCTGATGTTGCCGCCATCGTCCAGGCCCTGCTGGACCTGGTCGAGCGCCGCGACCCGCGGCGGCCGATCCAGCGGGTGATTCGGGTCCGGCTGGAGGACCTCGCCCTGCCGGGCTACTTCAGCCAGGTCGATCCCATCCCCCGCCACACTGCCCACGACCAGCTGGCGGCCCTGGCGCAGCTCGGCTACCTGCAGCTGGCCTGGCAGGCGGGGCAGGAAGGGCACCTGCTGGCGTCCGTCACCCTCGTGCCCGAGCAGGCGCCCGCGCTGTTCCCCTGGCTGGGCCGCGACCCGCTGCAGGCCCAGCGCAGCGCGCTGGCCGACCTCCTGCTGGGCGACCGCTTCCGCCTGCCCCCGGACGACTGGCGCCTGCACGCCGTCGACCACACCCTGCGCCAGCTGCGCGCCGGCCGCTCCCCCGCGCCCTTTCTGCTGGCCGACCCCGCCTTCAACCGCGACCTGCTGGCGGCCCTGCTGGCCCTGGACACCATCGCCGAGGAGACCCCCTATCGCGTCTTCAGCGTGCGCACCTTCAACGACAGCAAGGCCTTCGACGCCCTCAAGGGCGCCGTCGCCACCCTGGCCCGCCGCCACGGCCCGGGCTGGCGTGGCCTCACCCCGGCCGAGGCCCTGGCCGAGCTCGGCCTCGTCGCCAACCCGGCCCACGTCTTCCTCTACGGCCCCTGGCGGCTCGTGCCGGAGTCGGGTGAGGTGATCGACCTGGCCCCCTTCCACCCGGCGGTAGGCATCCCGGCGGCCCTGGCCGCGGCCGTGGCCCACGTTACGGTGGATACGGGCCAGGTGCAGCGGGTCGTCTGCGTGGAGAACCTGGCCGCGTTCTACGAGCTGATCCGCTGCCAGGGGCAGGGCCTGGCTGCGCTGTGCCTGTGGGGCAACCCGGCGCCGCCGGTGCGGCACCTGCTTGGCCGCCTGGCCGAGGCCCTGTCGGCGGCCGTGCCTCTGGGTGTGTGGGCCGACATCGACTACGGCGGGCTCAACATCCTGGCCACGCTGCGCCGGCAGGTCTCCCCGCGCTTCCAGCCCATCCTGATGGACAGCGCCACCCTGGACGCCCACGCCCGCTGGGCCAGGCCTCTCACCCCCTCCGACCAGCGCCTGCTGGCCCGCCTCGGCCACCGGCCCCTGCTGGCGGACATGCAGCCCCTGGTCGAGCACATGTTGCGTCGCGGCCTCAAGCTGGAGCAGGAGGCCATCCAGCTGGCCGGGGCCGAGTCAGGGTCCCATGCCCCATAGCCTGGTCGGGCGCTTCTCGAAATCTTCCGGCTGCGGTATACTGGCGAGAAGGTACTCCGTACCGCTGCGGAAGGAGATGAGGACATGAGTGAACTGGACCTGTTGCAGCGCATCACGGTTAATCCGCACATTTTCGGAGGCAAGCCCATCATCCGCGGGCGCCGCCTGGCGGTGGAGCACGTCTTGGGCATGCTGGCAGCAGGCGATACCACCCAAACCCTGCTGGATGCCTATCCGTGGCTGGAGCAAGACGATATCCGTGCCTGCCTGCTTTACGCGCGCAAGGTAGTTGGCGAAGAGCGCATTGAGCCGTTGATCATAGAACCTGCGCCATGAAGGTCCTGCTGGACACCTGCGTGTGGGGCGGCGTGCGCCAGGCACTTTCAGGTGCCGGCCACGATGTGGTCTGGACGGGAGACTGGGGCGAAGATCCGGGCGATGACGAGATTCTGGCCCTGGCACATGGTGATGGCCGCGTGCTCGTGACGCTGGACAAGGACTTTGGGGCGTTAGCGTTCTTGCACGGCAGGCCCCATGCGGGGATCTTGCGGCTTCACAACCTGTCCACCAAGCAACAGGTCGCCGTATGCCTCCAGGTGTTAGCGCAGCATGGGGAGGCACTTCAAACCGGTGCAGTTATCACGGCGGAACTGAACAGAGTACGAATACGCCAGCCTGGTGGCTCGAGGATGTGAACGGCGGGTACATCCGACGGCCATGAGTGCGTTGCACCGCCGCCTGCGACGACTCGCGGCGTACACGCGACTCCGTGGCGGCGGTGCAACGCACTTGACCAGATGGCTACTCCCATGGGTTGAGAATGCTCAGATCGGCCACGTGGATGAAGTCCGCGACGTTTCGGGTCACCAAGACCATCTTGTGCTGTAGCGCCGTAGCCGCGATCAGAGAGTCCATGACGCTCATCGGCTCGCCTTTTCGTCTCTGCTCGGCCGTCAGCTTGCCCCAGGCCACAAAGGTATCCGCATCCAGCGCCAGCACACGGCCGGCAAACTGCGCGGGCAGCGCTACGTTTAGCCAAATCTCCAGCTCAGTGCGGCGATTTGAGGCCGGGCGATTGCTGATACCAACCTGGATCTCTCCGATCGTGACGGCGCTCAAGTACACGCGTTCCGCCTCGACCGAATTGAGCCAGTCGACGACCTTTCGCTCTGGCTCCGGCTGGACGAACTCCGAGAGCACACAGGTATCGAGCAGGTAGCGGAGGCTCACAGGTCGATCTCACGCAGCCCGGCCCGGCGATCGCGCTCCAGGACCAGGTCGCTGCCGCGCAGGGGCGAGTTCAGCAGGAAATCGCCCAGGCGCTGGCCGGGGGCCGTGAGCTTCTTGTACCCGGCGAAGGGCATCACTACGACGACCTCGACCCCATGGCGCGTAATCACCTGCGGGCCTTCCGCCAGAGCGCGATCGATGAGCTCCGAGAGCTTGTTCTTGGCCTCCTGCAGCTGCCACGACGTCATCATGGCCTCCTCTTATCTAGCTAGACTGTCTAGATTATACCGCAGGACTTGAGAAAAGGCAACTTCCGGAATTCCGGCCGGTGCGACCTTGTGAACGGTATCGACTAACAGCTGGCCCGGAAGCGGGGGCGAGCATGAAACTTTGTCGCTAGCCCATTTTTGTAGTAAAATAGTCTTTATCAGGATGTTACAACTTTGATCCTACGGAGGTTTCCGGTATGCAAGTGAGCATCGGCCAGATCAAGCGCGACATATCTGTCCTGGTGAATCGAGTTGCCTATGGGGGTGAACGAATCATCCTGACGTCTCGCGGCAAGCCCAAGGCTGTGCTCATCAGCATGGATGACTACCGGCGGCTCACGGCCAGCGAAGACGGCGAGGGTGTGCGGCGACTCGAGGCGTGGCTGGAGGCATCTGATCGCCTGGCAGCCAGGATCCTCGAGAAGCGAGAGGGCAGGCTCGTCGATGCCGATGCCGTGCTGCAGCAGGCCAGGAGCGATCTGGAGGAGCGCCATGACTTCCTACGTGGTGATTGATGCCGGCTTCGCCTTCAAGATGCTGGTACCGAATCCCGCGCGCGAGGAGATCAAGCGGCTGGCCAGGCAGTGGACGAGCCAGGAGCTTGCCCTCTGTGCTCCGTCGCTGTGGCTCTATGAACTAACGTCGATTCTCACCAAGATGGTGCATTTCGGGGAGATGGATGAGGAAGATGCGCGGGA
Organism: Anaerolineae bacterium; assembly: GCA_032111745.1. Taxonomy (GTDB): domain Bacteria; phylum Chloroflexota; class Anaerolineae; order JAAEKA01; family JAAEKA01; genus JAULUH01. Next base: position 5,427 of record JAULUH010000239.1, read on the forward strand.
AAGCCTGGCGCTGGCCGCTGGATTGGGCGTGCAACTGATCGAGCCGGGCGAGGAGCTGGCGCTCAAGGCCTTTTCCTGGACCTGGCGCCTCCAGCGTGCCGCCGCGTATGACAGCTTCTACCTGGCACTGGCCGAGCAACTGGACTGTGAGCTGTGGACAGCCGACCTGCGGCTGGTCAACGCAGCCGGCCAGCCATGGGTGCGGTGGGCCGGGGGGAAGGGCTGATATCAGCTGGAGCCAGGCGACCGGAACACGGATGCCGGGCCGGAGCATAGACGCCGGAAGCACGCAGGGGGCTCTTGAGAAGGCCTGAACAAGCCTTGTCCCTGG
>JAULUH010000240.1:0-8831 GCA_032111745.1 Anaerolineae bacterium
CAGCGCCCATGACGGCGATGTACTGCATGAACACCGCCAGGTTGTCGGCGCCAGCGGCGCGGGTCAGGAGCGCGGCGTGCTCGGCGGGCAATGTGAAAATCCCGGTCGTAGGATCGACCTCCACCAGCCGGCCGGTGGCCACGGCTCCCAGCCATTCGCGCACGTAGCGTTCATTCAGCCCGGCCGCGGCCGCGATCTCCTGGGGCGTCGCCGGCGGCATCTGGCTCATGGTATCAAAAAGGCCCGTGCGATGGCCGATGGAAACCATCAATCCCAGGGCACCGTCGTTGAGTGCATTGATGAAGCGGCCGGCGAAAGCCTCAGCCCTGGCTTGATCGAACTCTGTCGTCACGTTGTGGTCTGGCATAGCGCACATTCTCCTCTGCTTACCCGGCGGTTCGAGTCGGTACAGGTTGTCTCCATCAGTCCCATGGTCTTTCTCAGTTCAACGTATGTTCCTCCGATTTCGAGCAGGCGCAGCCGCGGCGACGGAGACGCCCTGCCGTGAGCGCGGCCGCCCGCAAGGCGGGGCGGGCAGATCATCGCGGAAGGGTACGGAGGCACTGCCCCTATGTGGGAGCACGGCACTACATAGCGGGCGGGAGGCTTTCGACGAGGTGCTTGAGCTTGGTGAGATCGGCCAGGGCTTGGCGGGCGATGCGGCGGCGCATGAAGGGGAGCATCAGGCGCACCAGGAAGGTCTTGCCGGCGCCACTCCACCGGATGGTCACCTGCGTGCCCCCATCGGTAGGCAACAGGGTCGTCTCGACCCTTGCGGTCAGGGCGTCGCTGGAGACGCGGGAGACGTAACGCCGGTTCGGCTCGACGCTGAGGAGCTCATCCTGCATCACGTGGCGCTTCCCGCCCTGGATGTAGTGCAGGCGGGCTACGGCGCCGGCTTCCCCCCCCTTTCCCTCCACCACCTCGAAGCGCTCCAGGTCCGAGGTCCAATGCACCATCTGCGCGGGGTCGAGCATGACCGCGGTGACCGCCTCGGGTGGGCGGGAGATGAAGATGGTGGCTTGCACGATGGTCGGCATCGGTACACCTCTGCGATGGCACCCAGGCCAGAGGGTCGATGGACGCTGCGAGATGAGCAGGTCAGCCAAACTCATTGTAGCAGTCCCATCAGGTTCCCGCAAGCGGGGCAGGTTGGCCGTGTTAGGCAGGCATGCGACTACTACTACTTCGACGACAAGGCGGACCTCTACACTACGATGTTGCTCTACTACATGGCGGAGGTGTTTGCGGTGCGCTAGCAAACAAACCATTGACCGTACGGCAGGCCAGTGTTAGAATAGCCCGTAGCGGCAGACTGGTCGATAGCACACCGCCACGCGGAGGAGCCTTCCGTGACGTCTTACCTGGGCTTCGACATCGAGATCGACGAGGGTGCCGGCAGGGAGTACCGGGTATCCGTGCGCTCGCCGGCCGGCGAGGCGCGCGCCACCATGCACTTCCCCTTCGATGATCTGGTTCTGGAAAACCGGCTGCTTACCCTGCAGAATGTCCTCCTGCGCTCGGGCGGCAAGCGGCGCCTGGCCCTGAGCCAGGACGAGCTGGCAGTCCAGGAGTTCGGTAAGGCATTGTTCGACTCGATGCTAGTGGACGACGCCCGCAGCCTGTTCTACGAGTGCCGGCGCCTGGCCGACCGGAAGGAACGGTCGCGGCCCTTGCGGGCCACCGAGCCAGCTATGGTCTACGGGTGGGTGCATCCTCGGATCCTGCATCCGCCGCAAAGTGAGCCGTACCCATGAACCGCAAATGGCTAGAACGATACCCACTGACCGTCTTCCTGGTCGTCACCACCGCCGGCCTGGCGGCCTGGGTGGGCATGCTGCTCACCGTGTGGCTGTTCCTGCGCCTGCTGGGCGTCGATACCAGCTACTGGGCCATGGTCGAAGCCCTCTCGACCGCAGTCGCTGCCGCCGCCGTCCTGGGCGCCGGTTTCGTGGCCTCGCGCGAGCTGAACGAGCTCTCCGCCAGCCGCCACCTGGACGTGGCCGACCGCCTGTTCGGCGAGCTCAACTCGGCCGAGGCCATCGCCGCCCGCCGCTGGGTCTACCAGAATCTCCCCGACGACCCCGCCGAGGGCCTGAGCACCCTCACCCCCGAAGGGCAGGCCGCCGTGAAATCCGTCCTGAACTCCCTCGACCGCGTGGCCTTCCTGACCCAGGCCGACTGGATTCCCGAGGAGATGATCATGCCCTGGATGAACCCCATGGTCGTGAAGGCCTGGGCCAAGCTGGGGCCCTACGTCGACTACAAGAGCCAACGCCGCCGCGAGCCCGAGTACTACCGCAGCGCGCGCGACCTGGCCCAGCCCTGCCTGGCCTGGCGCCGCGCCCACGTGGCGGCAGCTGAGTTCCTCTGGATTGACGATGCCCTGTAACCCCCCTCTCCCTCCGTGCTCCGGCGCCTCCGGACCTGTTTTCCCTCTGCGCTCTTCCCGTCTCTGCGATTCGAGGTCACGATGGTTCTAGTCACAGGCGACACCGGGATGCTGGGGAGTTTCATCGTGCGCGAGCTGCAGGGCCACGGCCGGCCGGCCAGGGTGCTGGCCCGCGCGGCCTCCGCGGAGGTCGCGCGCCAGCACGGCGTCGAGGTCGCCATTGGCGACCTGGCCGATGGCGACAGCCTGCGCCAGGCCACCCGCGGCGCCGACGCCATTATCCACGCCGCCTGCACCTTTTTCCAGCCCGAGGTCGACGTCGCCGCCATGGCCGCCCTGCTGGAGGGCTGGGATCGCGGCCCCTTCGTCTTCATCAGCAGCGTGTCGGTCTACGGCCGCTCCCTCTGGCTGCCCACCACCGAGGACCACCCCCTGAACGACGCCTCAGGCTACGGCCTGGGCAAGATCCGCTGCGAAGCGCTGCTGGCGGCGGCCGCCGCCACCCGTCATCGCCAGGACTGGAGCACCCTGCGGACGCCCCACATCTGGGCCCCCGACCGGCGCAGCATCGCCCACGAGGCCTCGCCCGTGGGTGAGCTCTATCGCTGCGCCGCGAATGGCCAGCCCCTGGTCCTGCCCGGCGCCACCGAGGCCGAGTGGTCCACCTACGGCGACGACTGGGTGGACGCCCGCGAGCTGGCCTGGGCCGCCGTGGAGTGCCTGGACCGCCCCCTGTCCGGACCTGCCAACGCCGTCAACAGCCACTTCATCTGGCACGACTTCTGCGCCGAGCTCATCCGCCTCACCGGCAGCCGCAGCTTTATGCTACACGAACCAATGGGTAACCCCTTCTTCGCCCAGCCATGGACCTACAGCGGCGCCCGCCTGGCCCAGCGCTTGGGTTTCCGGCCGCAATACCGCTGGCGCGATACCCTGGCCGCGGCGCTGGCGCAGGCCGGCGAGGGCCCGCAGCAGGTAGGCCTACAGTTGGCCAGCGCGCCCACCATGGCGGCTCACCCTCCACTCACCGGCCCAGTTCCATAGCTTCCATCACCTGCTCCACGGCGTTCCGCAGGTCATCGGCAGGTTGCTGCGCTAGGCAGGATCTGAAATCGCCGAGCGCGCCTTCCCGGTCACCCAGTTCCCGGCGCACCAGGCCCCGATTGGCGTAAGCTAAAGCGTACTGGGGATCGAGCTCGATGGCCCGATCGAAATCGGCGAGAGCGCGCGCCAGGTCACCCTGCTCCATACGCGCAACGCCCCGATCATTGTAAACCTCGGCCGTCAATAGATCCAACTCGATGGCCCGGCTATAATCGTCGACAGCCCCCTCCAGCAGGCCCATGTCGTGACGCGCGGCACCCCGATGGTAGTAAGCCGGGGCCAGCTTCGGGTCCAGCTTGATCGCTTTGGTGAAATCCTTTGCTGCTCCCGGGAGGTCGCCCTGGACGCGCAAAACAACACCGCGGTTCAGGTAGGCCATGGCGTGCGACGGGTCAATGGCAATAGCTCGGTTCTGGTCGTCGACGGCGCCGGCCAGGTCACCCAGCTCCGCGCGAGCGCTGCCCCGGTTGCAGTAGGCCTGGGCAGACTGCGGGTCGAGCGCAATGGCCCGGTCGTAGTCGGCCACTGCCCCCGCCAGGTCGCCCTGGTCCTGGCGCGCACTGCCCCGGGCGTTGTAAGCCAGCGCATACCCTGGATCGAGCTCCAGGGCCCTGTCGAAATCAGCCATGGCGCCCTCGAGATCACCCTGCTCCCCACGGGCACTTCCCCGGTCGGTGTAGGTCTCGGCGGACTCTGGATTGATCTCCAGAGCCTTGTCGAAGTCGGCGATGGCGCCGGCCAGGTCGCCCTGGTAGTGGCGCACCAGGCCCCGATTCGCAATGGCTTGAGCGTACTGAGGATCGAGCGCGATGGCAAGATCGTAGTCCGCGATGCCGCCGGCCAAATCGCCCCGGTGGGAGCGGACCATGGCCCGGTTGAAGTAGGCTTCCTTGTACTGTGGGTTGAGCTCGATGGCTCTGGTGAAATCGGCTATGGCGCCATCCAGGTCGCCCAGCGGCATGCGCGCAGTACCACGGCCGTTGTATGCCTCGGGCCGTTGGGGATCTAACTCGATCGCCCGCTCGTAGGCATTACGGGCCGCCGTGTAATCGGACTGCTCGTAAAGGGTTTGACCCTGGGCGATGTAGGTGCCCGCCGTGGCCGGCGCGGCGGCAGGTATGGGAGCAGAGGCGCACCCGACCACCATGGCCAGGGCGAGGACCCCTGACAGAATTGGCGGGATGGCTTGCAGGCCCCTACAGGTGCACCGGCCAGAGCGCCCAGTCGAGCCACTCAGATGTGTAACCATAGCCTGATCCCTCCTGTTCGCGTGCTATGGGCCCCAGAACCTGTCTTCGGTTCAATGCCCCGTGCCTATCTCATTATAGCATGGTTTGATGCCGCACGGCGCGATGGCTTTTCCCTTGGGCCCCAGGGCAGGGACGGATGCTGGAAAAGGGCCTGGCCAACCACCTTGACACCATCCCCGTTCCCTCATATACCGAAATCAGAGACCTCAACCAACAGGGGGACGGGCTGGTGCCCGGTGGTTTCGATGGGTGGCGCCGGGGCACCGGCCAGGCAGGCCTTGCGCCGCCTGTGGCATACAAAGGAGGGTAACCATGGCTCCCTACCACATCCTTGCCCTGGACGGCGGCGGCATTCGCGGCCTGTTGACCGTGGCCCTGCTGGAACGCCTGGAGCACGCCCGGCCGGGCTTCCTCGGCCAGATCGACCTCTTCGCCGGCACCTCCACCGGTGCCATCCTCGCCCTCGGCCTGGCCTACGGCCTTTCCCCGGCTGACCTGCGCCAGCTCTACGACCAGCAGGGCGAGTGGATCTTCCACAACTCGATCTTCCACAATATACGCGAGCTGGGCTTCGTGCGCGGCGCCCGCTACCACAACCAGCACCTGCGCCAGGCCCTGGTGGACCGCTTCGGCAGCCACACCTTGGGCGACCTGAGGAGGAAGGTCCTGGTGGCAGCCTTCGACCTGGACAAACGCTCGGTGAACCTGGACCGGCCGCGCATGTGGAAGCCCAAGTTCTTCCACAACTTCTCCGGCGACGACTCTGATGCCGCCGAGCGCATCGTCGACGTCGCCCTGCGCAGCTCTGCCGCGCCCACCTACTTCCCCGTCTACCAGGGCTACGTAGATGGCTTCGTCGTCGCCAACAACCCCAGCATGTGCGCGGTGGCCCAGGCCATGGGCGCCGAGACCCGCAGCGAGGCCGCCGCGCTGGAGGACATCGTCCTCCTCTCCGTCGGCACCGGCCTCAACCTGCGCTACCTGCCTCAGGAGGACGCCGACTTGGGCCTGCGGCACTGGGCCTTCCAGGTCCAGCCGCTACAGCGCCAGTGCCCGTGTCCCCCTCTGCGCCTCCACGGCTCCATTTGTACCAGATTACACAAACGTGGTATACTCCCTCCTCGTCGGCTGCGACGCTGTGGCGGGGCTGCACAAAGCTAGAGCCTGCGGCGGGGGTCGCAGTTGATCGATCAGGTGTCCCGGATCATCCCAATGGCACACCCTGCCGGCCGCCCCATTTCTCAGGGGCAGCGGGGAATAGTACAGGCCGGGCACCAGGAGGAGCGATGATAGAACAGTACGACTGGCGCGTCGGTTTTCAGGTGGCGGCAGAAGACGTCTATGATGCCATCATGGGCCCGGACCACCTATCCACGCACTTCGAGCTCGTGGCCGGAGGCATCCAGTTCCGCGGCCTGCCGCGGCCGCACCTGGGCCCGCCGGGGACCTACTGGATCATCCTATACGGCACCTTCTCGCTCGACCAGGCTACCGCCGCGCACTACGGGCTATGCCATGGCCAGGGTGCGGCGCCTCCCCCCAGGGAGCCAGCGGCGCATGAAGAGGACGCCATCCTGGCCATTCAGATCTGGCGCACGGCATCCGATGCCTGCGAGGCAGAGCTGCGCATCGCCTCTCCGGATGTGCAGCCGCACCAGCGCAAACGCTACATGGACGGCTTGCCTCCACCAGAAGGCCGGCTGGCCAGTCTCCTGGCGGCCTTCATGGAGGCGTTTCGCCGCTGGCCAGCACAGGGAGGGCCACAACCGTGGCTCCTGGGCCGGCCCGACCTGGTGGTGCAGCGCTACCTGAACGCTGAGGCGCCGGAGCTATCCTCGCCGCCCGCCAATGGACACGCAGCCGCGCCCGTGCTGCCGGCCGCGCGCCGCGGTGGCCGGCCCTGCTTCCCGGAGGACGACTAGGCCCTCGACCAGGTGGAGCGACTGCGCCGGCCCGTCCATGAGATCTACCTGGTTGGATGGCCGCGCCGTCCAGTGGGTAGAGACGGGCCGGGCGGTCTGCAGTACCCGGCCCGCCCTCTGGCCGTGCCGCATTCAACGCACGGCTTCGTTCAACATCAGTAGGGACGCAACATCTTGCGTCTCTACCCGCCGCCCAGCCGTGTAAAGCACAACCTGGCGTCTCTACTGCCCACCGAGGAGTTCCCATGTCCAAAAAGATCTTTGTCAACCTTCCGGTCAAGGACCTCAAGAAGTCCATGGCCTTCTTTGCGGCACTCGGCTTCGGCTTCAACATGCAGTTCACTGACGAGACCACCGCCTGCATGGTCGTCAGCGACGACATCTACGTCATGCTGCTGGCCGAGGCCAAGTTCCGGGAGTTCACGCCCAAGCCGGTCTGCGACGCCACGACCTGCACCGAGGTGCTGGTGAGCCTCTCCTGCCAGAGCCGGGAAGAGCTGGATGAGCTGGTGCGCCAGGCGGTAGCGGCCGGGGGAACCACCCCTACCGACCGCAAGGACTTCGGCATCATGGTCCAGCACGGCTTCCAAGACCCGGACGGCCACCTATGGGAGCTCGTCTTCATGGAGCCAGACGCAACTCCGTAGGGACGGGATCGTATACTACCCGGTCCGACGAGTCCTCCCCGGTTCGAACTCATCCCCTCCCGTAGGGGCGGGTGCTACGCGAAGCACCCGCCCCGGTCCAGCCCCACCTCCAATCTACCCATTGACAAGTCGCCTTCCTGCCACTCCAGCCATGGCGGCCTCCCCTATCACCCCTCCTCTGAACAAAGAAATGGCCCCAGGCCACGTTTTCGCCACGCTTGTGTGCTTGAATGGATTACAGAGTCGGCCGTCTGGGCGCTGCGCAGCCGCAGCCCGCGTTCCATACTAGGAAGGATTCCCTATGTTCGAAGATCTTCCCCCATCCACCGATGCCACCCTCGCCGTCCATTTCAGCGGCAAGATCACCGGCCCGGAGTACCAGCAGTTCCTCGACGCGCTCGAGCCGCGCCTCAAAGCCGGCAGCAAGGTCAACGTGGTGTTCGACCTGACCGGGGCCGAGTTCTACGGCGACTTCGCAGCCGCCAAGAAGGACTGGACGTTCGCCTTCGGTGAGTACCAACAGCTCCATCGGGCGGCCTTTGTGGGCGACCAGAAATGGATCGAGCTGTTCACCGGCGCGATCGGCCCGCTCATTCGCGTCGAGGAGAAGCACTTCCCGGCCGGCCAGCTTGACCAGGCTCTGGCCTGGACCTCTGTCTGATCCATAAGGAGGATCCAATGAACCGCCGAGCGTTTTCGATTGCCGGTGTGTTGGTCGTCGTGCTGGCGCTCCTGGCGCTGGCTATGCCCCTCTCCGTGGCCGGCCAGGAGAACATCCTGCGCGTAGGGCCGGGCCAGGAGTACGCCACCATCCAGGCCGCGGTCGACGCGGCCAGGCAGGGCAGCAGGATCTACGTGTATCCTGGTATCTACCGCGAAAGGGTGCTCGTCACCACGAACAATCTGCAGATCATCGCGCAGGGCAAAGGTGTGGTCGTTCTGCCCCCTGGCGCACCAGCAGGCTTCACTGTCCTGGCCGATCATGTCACCATTCAAGGCTTCGACATAGGATTCGGCGAAGGGTGCTCCACATCCATATGGTTCAATGGCAGCCACAACACCTTTGCGGACAACTTCATCCACCAGGTTGCCGACTGCCTCGGAGTCAACGCCCTGGTATGCCGGGACGACGATGGAGGATCGGACTTCAACACGATCGAACGCAACCACGTGGTGCATGCTGATCTGGGCATTGTGGTGCAAGCCACGACAGCCACTGCCGTCAACAAGGGCAATGTCATACGGGACAACAAGATCGACCTGGTCTACACGACCCCGATCGCGATCGCGAACGGCACAGGTTTTGTGGTGTCCGGAAATACCATCACTTCGGGGACGTACTGCATCCTGGTAGGCACCTTACTGCAGAACCCGATAGCCCAGGGTCACCATACCATTGTCGACAATAGCTTGTCCGGTTGTGGTTTGAATGCGATCTCCGTGTATGCCGATTCCGGAACTGTGGTGACCCACAACCGCATCGCCGGCAACACGGTCACGCAGTGCGCAGGCAGCT
>JAULUH010000241.1:0-1070 GCA_032111745.1 Anaerolineae bacterium
GACTCAGCGCGCAGCGGCGGTGATCTCGGCCAGCACCTGTTCGGCGCCGCGACGGGTGAGCACGCGCACCATGCCGGTGCGATAGACCGCAGTGGCGCGGATGTCGTCGATGGGGCAGGCGGTGGTGGCGGCGGCGCGGCTGGCGGCGTCCAGGCCCGCCGGAGAGGTGTCCTGGGCCAGGAGGGCCTCGGCCTGCGGGGCGCGGATGGGCGTGGGCGCGACCGAGCCCAGGGCGATGCGCCACTCGGTGCTGGAGGGCTGGCGAGGGTTGGGCCAGCCGAGGATGGCGACGCTCATGAGCGCGATATCGCCGACGGCGGTACGGCCCAACTTGAGGAAATGGCCGCTGGCGCCGGGCGGCGGCGCGGGCACGGTGAGGTGGGTCAGGAGCTCGCCGGGGGCCAGGGCGGTGGCACCGGGGCCGGTGAAGAAGTCCTCCAGGGGCAGGTTGCGCTCGCCCAGGGGGCCGTAGATGTGGGCCACGGCGCCGTAGCAGAGCAGGGCAGGAGCGCTGTCCGCGGCCGGGGAGGCGTTGCACAGATTGCCGCCGACGGTGGCCCGGTTGCGCAGCTGGAAGGAGGCCACCGACTGGCAGCCCTCGGCCAGGAGGGGCCAGGTCTCCCGCACCTGGGGATGGGTGGCGACCTGGTTCATGGTGGCGGCGGCGCCGATGAAGAGCTCGCCGTTGCGCCGGACGAAGAGGTCCTGGAAGCGTGGCAGGCCTTTGATATCGACGACGACGGCCGGGTGCAGGAAGCCGCGCTCGACGCGGATCAGCAGGTCGGTGCAGCCGGCAAAGGGGCGGGCCGGGCGGTCGCGCTGCAGGAGCAGGGCGCTGGCCTCCTCCAGGGTGGACGGTTTGACATAATCAAAAGGTTGCACCTGGGATCACCTCCTGGGGTGAGAGCATGGGAGGGTGCTGGTGGTTGGGGGTCAGGGGCTGGCGCTGCCATCTGGAGCAGCTTCGCCACAGGGCACAATTGTAGCACAGGGCTGGGTGGGTGCAAAGCGGGGGAATCTGGGCCAAGTTGTAGGGCATGAACGAACAGGGCGGCTTGGGCGAGGCTGCC
>JAULUH010000241.1:1080-4953 GCA_032111745.1 Anaerolineae bacterium
GGGCTGGGTGGGTTCAACGCGGGGGATGCTGGGCCAAGTTGTTGGGGCATGAACTAACAGGCCGGCTTGGGCGTGGCTGCCGCAGCCTCGCCCAAGCCGCCCTGTTCGTTCATGCCCCTACGCTCGGATCTACTATTGCGGGCCCGGGCGGGTGCCGAGGGTGACGGTGAGGGTGTTGGTACCGCCCTCGCGCAGGACTTCGAGCGTCACCTCGTCGCCAGGAGCGGTCTGTTCCACCAGGAACGCGATCAGGTCGTCCATGCTCTGCACGGGCAGGCCCTCGATGGAGACGATGACGTCGCCGCCCACGGGCACTTCGACGCCATCCAGCTCGGCGGTCTCCTCGCTGCCGCGCAGGCCAGCCGCGGCGGCCGGACCATCCTCGGTGGCTTCGATGACCAGGGCGCCCCGGGTCTCCTCGGGCAGGTCCATGAGGGCCGCGATCTCGGGCTGCAGGCTCTGGCCGCTGATGCCCAGCCAGGCGTAGTCGTAGCTGCCGTCGGCGATCAAGGCCGGGACCACGCGCCTGGCGATGTTGATGGGCACGGCGAAGCCGATGCCGGAATTGCTGCCGCTGTCGCTGACAATCTGGGTGTTGATGCCGATCACCCGGCCTGCGCGGTCCAGCAGCGGTCCACCCGAGTTGCCCGGGTTGATGGGCGCATCGGTCTGGATGACCTCCGGGATGGAGAACTGGCTCAGGCCGCTGTCGATGGTGCGGCCCAGGGCACTGACGATGCCATAGGTCATGGTGTTCTCCAGGCCAAAGGGGTTGCCAATGGCGACGGCCATCTGGCCCACGCGCAGGGCGGCACTATCGCCAACCTCTACCGGCACTAATTGACCAGCAGGCAGGTCGACCTTGATGACTGCCAGGTCGGCGTTCGAATCGGTGCCCAGCACCTCGGCCTCGGCGATGGTGTCGTCGGCGAAGTAGACCGTGACCTTGTCGGCGTCGGCCACCACGTGGTTGTTGGTAACAATGTGGCCCTCGGTATCCCAGACAAACCCAGAGCCCTCGCCCTGCGGGCGGAAGGGCATGCCCCCTTCGGGCAGCTCCGGAAGGCCAGGATGATCGAAGGGCAGGTCGGGCATCTGGAAGCTCTCAGCGGCGTCCGCCGATCCCACCACGCGGATGTGCACCACCGACGGCAGCACCCGCTCGTAGATGCCCGAGAGCACCTGTTCCTGGGCCTCCACGACGACCATGGGATCTTCGAGCTCAACGGTGCTGGAGGCGCCGGTGAAGGAATCGGCCGCGTTGGAGGCGACCGCAACGCGGCCAGCATCGGTCAATTGCTCGGCAGCCGGGACTGCGGCACCGGCACCGGCGCAGGCTACAACGGTGAACATCACCACCGCCAGCACCGGCATTACGAATAGATAGGGCAAGGGTATCTTGCGCATGGACATAACTCTCCTAAGTCGCGCGATCTGGTCCCGTTTCTATAGACCAATCCAATCTTAAGCCACCACGATTAGGAATACGTGAACGCCGTATCAAAGTTTCTTAATACTGCTGGCCAGGGAGGTAGGCGGCATTCCGAAGCTGCGCCTGGCCTGGAAATGCCGGCAATTTTCGCCAGGCATGATCCAGGTCATATTCAGGGAAGGATTTTTCTGCTAGAATGGGCCAGAAGGATCGCCTTCGGGAGGTACACCTATGCACACGATGACCCGTCGCGAGGTATTGCAGTTGATGGCGAGTGGGGCAGCCGGGTATCTGGCGCTCAATTTGCTGGGGTGTGGCGCGCCTAAGGCCACGGAAGTCCGGTCGCCAGTTGCCGAGAGCCCCGGCGGCGTGGCCGCGGTCCGGACCACGGCTCCCGACTTCGGCGGCCCACATCTGGCCGTGGCCCGAGGCATGGACGCGGCCGAGATCACCCGCCGCGCGGTGGCGGCGGTGGGCGGCATGGAGCGTTTCGTGCAGAGGGGGCAGACGGTGCTGGTGAAGCCCAATATCTGCCACATCCCGGCCGGGGTGGAGTATGGCACAACCACGCATCCTGCGGTGGTGGGTGCGGTGGTCAGCCTGGCCCTGGCAGCCGGCGCGCGGCGCGTGCAGGTGATGGACGCGCCCTTCGCCGGCAATCCCAAGGAGGCTTACGCCCGTTCGGGCATCGCGGATGCCGTGACCGCGGCCGGCGGGGAGATGGTGGCCATGAGCCCGGCCGGCTACGCGGATACGCCCATACCGGAGGGACGGAAGCTCAAGGGTTGGTCGCTCTACACCCCTGCTCTGCAGGCCGACGTGATCGTCGACGTGCCGGTGGCCAAGCACCACAGCCGCGCCGGCCTGACCCTCGGCATGAAGAACCTGATGGGGCTGCTGGAGCCGCGCGGCCGCGGCCGCTTCCATGGCGACCTGCACCAGAACATCGCAGATCTCACGACACTGTTCCGCCCGGCTTTGACCATAGTGGATGCCACGCGCATATTGATGGCCCACGGCCCCACCGGCGGCAACCTGGACGACGTGCGCCAGGAGAACGCAGTCATCGCCAGCCCCGACATCGTGGCGGCCGATGCCTACGCGGCCACCCTGTGCGGCCGCCAGCCGGCCGAGATCGGCTATATCGCCATCGCCGCGGACATGGGCCTTGGCCGGGCTGATCTACCGAACCTGGTGGTGGAGGAGATCGCCCTGTGACCACCACGGAGGCGGTGCAGCCCCGGGCGCAGGCGGCGGTGGCGACGCGGCTACAGCGCAGGCGGCGGCCGGTGCAGGTGATCGCCCTGCTGGTCTTTCTCTTGTTCGTCGTCCTGGCTGCGCTGCCGCAGTTCAGCGGGCTGTTGCGCATGGTGTTACGCCTGGACCCGCTGACGGCCTTCAGCGCCAGCCTGGCCGCGCGTCGGCTGGTGCCGGGCTGGCCCCTGGCCCTGCTCCTGCTGTTCAGTGCTCTCGTTGCTGGCCGCGCCTGGTGTGGCTGGCTGTGTCCCCTGGGTACGCTGCTGGACCTGCTGCCGGCCCGGAAGGCCCGGCCCTGGGACCAGCTGCTGCCCGACGGTTGGCGGCAGGTCAAGTGGCTGCTGTTGGCCGCCATCCTGTTTATGGCCCTGCTGGGTAGCCTGACCCTGCTCATCCTGGATCCGCTGACCCTGCTCACGCGCGCCATCACGGCCGCGCTGTGGCCGGCTGTGGACTGGGTAGTAACCGCGTTGGAGCGCCTGGCCTTTAGCGTGCCGTTGTTGCAGCCGGTCGTGATCGGCCTGGATGGGCTGGTGCGAGGGACGGTACTGCGGATGGAGCCGGCCGCGCACCTGCTCAACGGCCTGGCCGCGCTGCTGCTGGCCGGCGTCCTGCTACTCAACGCGGTGCGGCGGCGCTTCTGGTGCCGCTACCTCTGTCCTTTGGGTGGATTGCTCAGTATCCCAAGCCGGGCAGCCCTGGTGCGCCGCCACGTGGACGAGGACCATTGCCTGGAGTGCCATCGTTGCAGCCGGGGCTGTCCGACTGGAACCATCGACCCCGAGCGGGGCTATACAAGTGACCCGGCGGAGTGCATCGTCTGCCTCGACTGCGTGCCCAACTGCCGGCTGGCCGGGAACACCTTTGCCGTGGTCCAGCCGTGGACGCCGGCCGCGGGCATGCCCTACGATCCGTCGCGGCGGACCGTGCTGGCGCTGGCCGGCGGGGCTGTGGCCGGGGTGGCGCTGATGCGCACCGGGCCTACGGCCCGCCAGCCGCAGGCCGGCCTGATCCAGCCGCCGGGCGCGGCCGCCAACGGGCTGCTGGCCCACTGCATCCGCTGCGGCGCCTGCCTGCAGGCGTGTCCCACGGGCGGGCTGCAGCCCAGCGTGGGCCAGGCGGGCCTGGAAGGGCTGTGGACGCCGGTACTGGTGCCGCGGCTCGGCCAATGCGACTACGCCTGC
>JAULUH010000242.1:0-12310 GCA_032111745.1 Anaerolineae bacterium
GTGCTCCACAACAGCTGGCGCAGCTCGCCGGTCTGCCAGCTGTTGTGGAGCACGGCGGTGCCGTCTGCGCCGAAACGCAGGGCATCTACGGGCAGTGCGGGCACTTCACCGGTGGCGATGGCGCTGGGCCGGCGGAAGGCTACCGGGAGGCCGTCGAGGGTGCCGACTTCCACCAGCAGCAGCCAGCTGGCCGGGCCGGCCAGCCAGGCCTCGACCAGGCGGCCATAGGTCTCCATCCAGACCTCTTTGGACATGTGGTCGGGATCGAGACTCTGGTCGCCCTTGTGCCAGTACCACGTGCGGTAGCCGGAGGTATCCAGCAGCAGGTCGCGCTGGATGGTGTGGAGCAACTCCTGGAACCGCCGGATACCGTACCAGGTGTCAGCCTCCAGGCGGGTGGTGAGGGACAGCAGCCACAGGCCGAGCAGGAAGAGCGCCGTGGTGGGTAGCTCTGGCGTAGCCCAGGCATAGAGTGGGCGCAGGGTATAGCCCTCGACATGGTCCAGGGCCAGGTCCAGGAGGGTCCACGAACCGAGCCGGTGCTGTCCCTCGGGGAGGGGGGCGATGGCGAGGTTGCGCAGCAGGCTCACGCGTTGGGCTGGGATGCCCGTGTGCCACACGTCCAGGGCGGCGGGGTCGACCTCCAGGCGGGCCTGGCCTTGTGGCGAGACAACGGTACAGAAGCCGGCTGTGGCCAGCTGTTCCAGCAGGAAGCGGGCCAGGTGGTGCGGCTCGCCTGCGGGGTAGCCCCAACGCTCCAGGACCTCAGAGGCGACCAGGCTGGGGCGGGCCGCGCGGGGCGGGTTCGCCTTGACTTGGGGGTGGCTTGGGGGCCGAGCAGGGGGTGCAAGGTGAGCCGCCGGGCGCTCGCCCTGGACGACGGAGAGCAGGTAGTGGGCGTGCTGATCGATCTCAGTCAGGGTCATGGCCCGGGCATGGGGCTGGCTGCCTGGGAAGTGCAGACCGGGCACGGAGAGGGCAGGCAGCCATTCCCGGAACAGATCCGGTCCATCGTAGCCGTCGTCTTCGTCGCCAAAGATTAGCAGGCGGGCCTGCAGGTTTTGCAGCAGCCCGCGGGTGGCGCCCAGGGTGAGCTTCAGGCCGCTCAGGGCCAGGGCTTTTTGCAGGGACCGGGCGGGATCAGCGGCCAGCTGTAGCGCGAGCAGCCAGCTCAGGGCGGTACGCTCCCGGTCTGGCAGCTCCTGGAATGCGGCCCGCATGCGCTTTTCGTCGGCCAGGTAGCCCACGACCTGGTCCACCAGGCCGGCCTTGCCCGTACCCTTCAAAGGCCACCCCCACAGGCGGGCGCCCTGGCGCAGCGTGGTGACGGAGGTGGTCTCCACCAGCCGGCGTAGCTGCTTGTGCAATTGGGCATCGGCAGCGGCCGGGGTAGAAGAGGCGAGGGCCGGGCTACCAGGTGGCATGGTCGCGCTCCGGGTCGTAGGCGGGCAGGTCCTCCTGGTAGAGGATCTCGTACTTGTAGCCCTGCTCGGTGAGGAACATCTGGCGTTTGGCGCCGAAGGTGTGGTCCTTGGTGTCGCGCATGACGATGGCGTAGAAATGGGCCGGGCGGCCGTCGCGCTTGGGGCGCAGGATGCGGCCCAGGCGCTGGGCTTCCTCCTGGCGGGAGCCGAAGGTGCCGCTGATCTCGACGGCGACGCTGACGTCGGGCAGGTCGATGGCGAAGTTGGCCACCTTGGAGACCACCAGGCAACGCAGCTCGCCCGTGCGCATCTGCTGGTACAGCTGCTGGCGCTGCCGCACGGGGGTCTTGCCGGTGAGCAGGGGGGCGTTCAGGCGCTGCGCGGCCTGCTCGAGCTGGTTCAGGTAAGTGCCGATGACCAGCACCTGGTCGCCCGGGTGGCGGGCGATCAGCTGCTCGACCACGGGCAGCTTGGCCGGGTCGGTGGCGGCGATGGCGAACTGGGTGCGGTTGTCGGCCAGGGCATACTCCAGGCGGCGCCCCGGCGCCATGTCCAGCCGGATCTCGTGGCAGTGGGCGGTGGCGATCCAGCCCTGGCGCTCCAGGTCCTTCCAGGGCACGTCGTACTTCTTGGGGCCGATCAGGGCGAAGACGTGGTCCTCCTTGCCGTCCTCGCGCACCAGGGTGGCGGTGAGGCCCAGGCGGCGCCGGGCCTGCAGCTCGGCGGTCATGCGGAACACGGGCGCGGGCAGCAGGTGCACCTCGTCGTAGATGATCAGGCCCCAGTCCCGCTGGTTGAACAGCTGGAAGTGGGGGAAGAGCTGGGGAGAGGGCGCAGCGCTGAGCTCGTCTACCTCGTCGTCGCCGGCCCCATCCCAGCCGTTGCCGGTCTCCGCGGCCGCCGGCCCGGTGCCATCCCCATCGGGCGCCGCCTGGCCGCGGCGCCGCCGGTGGCGGTAGGTGAGGATCTGGTAGGTGGTGATAGTGACCGGCCTGATCTCCTTGACGTCGCCCGTGTATTCGCCGACCGCGGCGGGGTCGAGGCTGGTCTTGTCCAGCAGCTCGTCGATCCACTGGCGCACGGCCACGGTGTTGGTGGTGAGGATCAGGGTGTTGGTCTGCAGGGTCTCCATGGCGCCCATGCCGACCATGGTCTTGCCGGCGCCGCAGGGCAGCACGATGACGCCGGAGCCGCCGCGGGCCGAGCCCTCGGCGTGGAAGACGGCCACGGCATCCTGCTGGTAGTGGCGCAGGCTGAAGGGCTGGCCGTTGTGCAGCATGGAGGAGCGCAGGGCGAAGGCCAGCGCGGCGCCGTCCACGTAGCCGGCCAGGTCCTCGGCGGGGAAGCCGATGTCGACCAGGGCCTTCTTGACGTGCCCGCGCATAGCAGGGTTGACGCGCACCGTGTTGGCGTCGATCTCGGCCAGGATGAACTGGCGCACCTTGCGCTGGCGGCTGACCTCCAGCAGCAGCAGGGGGTCCTCTGCCGTGAGCAGAAGCTCGCCGGCCGCGCCCTGGCGCAGCTTGAGGCGGCCGAAACGGCTGACGTAGTCGCGCACGTCGGCGCGGATATTGCCCGGCAGGTCGTACTTACCGTAGCGGTCGAGGACGTCGATGATGGCGGCAGCGTCGAGGCCGCTGGCCGCGGCGTTCCACAGCGAGAGGGGGGAGAGGCGGTAGGTGTGGATGTGCTCGGGGCTCTTCTCGAGCTCGGCGAAGCGGGCCAGGGCGTCGCGCGCCTCGGGGTATTGGGGGTTGTCGACCTCCAGCAGGATGGAACGGTCGCTCTGGACGACCATGGGGTTGGACGCGTTGATTGGCACTGGTGTGGGCTCCTGTGGGCAGTGTACCGAGGGATGGAGGTTGCGTCAAATGGGGGAATACAGACTCCGGAGGCGCACCGCAGAGGCGCAAAGAACGCAAAGGGGAACAGGACCAGAGGAGTCCAGAGCCAGAGGAGTCCGTGCCCGCCCGTGCGCTTGCGCCTGCCGGCATCTTGTTCCGCGACTTTGAGAGTCCGCCCAGAGTCACCTCAACGATTGGCCTGGTGCTCTGGCCCGTGCTAGAATGACGGCGTGATCAGCCGTTCAGTGCCGCGGGATGGCGCGCTGCGCCGGGCTGATCCGGAGCTGGCTGTAAGCTCTCGTCATCCTGGCCCGGGAAAGGGGATTCGGCTATGGCACGTCGCGATCAGATCCTCAAGCTCTTGGACATCCACCGCCGCAGCCTGGAGGTGCTGGAGCAGCAGCGGGCGATATTCGGCGCCAGCACGCCGGTGCCTGTGGTGCTGGAGATGGAGGACCGGCAGGCAGCGATCGCGCGGCTGGAGGCGGAGCTGGCTGGCCTGGAGGGAGAAGGCGGCACCGCCGAGCCAGCCAGGGAGGTGGGGCGGGAGGCGGAACCAGGGACTGCCGGGGTGACAATCCTGTTCCTGGGCGCCAATCCGACGGATACGGTGCGCCTGCGGCTGGACGAGGAGGTGCGGGGGATCGACGCGGCCCTGCGCCAGGCGGAGCACCGGGACGCGTTCGAGCTGGAGCAGCACTGGGCGGTGCGCGCGGGTGACTTGCAGGGGCTGTTGCTGCGCTACCGGCCGGAGGTGGTGCATTTCAGTGGCCACGGGAGCGAGGCCGGGGAGATCATGCTGGAGGATAGCCAGGGGAGGGCGCGGCCGGTGTCGAAGGCGGCCCTGGGGCAGCTGTTCTCGGTATTGAAGGACGACGTGCGGGTGGTGGTGCTGAACGCCTGTTATTCGGAGCCCCAGGCAGAGGCGATCGCCGAGCACGTGGACTGCGTGGTGGGGATGGCGGATGAGATGGGGGACGCGGCGGCGGCCGGCTTCTCGGCGGCGTTCTACCAGGCATTGGCCTACGGGCGGAGCGTGCAGACGGCGTTCGACCTGGCGTGCAACCAGGTGTCGTTGGAGGGCCTGGAGGACGAGAAGGTGCCACAGCTGCTGGCACCGCACAGCGATCCCGCGCAGGTGGTGCTGGTGGGGTGAGTAGAGACGCAAGATCTTGCGTCTCTACGTTGTGGATGGTGTGCCGGGCGTAGAGACGCAAAATCTTGCGTCTCTACGTTGTGTTCAGGGGACGACCTGGGCCTGGGGCTGGGGGAGGGTGTTTTGGACCTGGAGGGCTTTGAGCTCGGCCTGGCGGGCCAGGTCGATGGATTCGGCCAGGACGCGGGCGGCTTCCTGGGGGCTGTGGAAGCCGGTGCTGTTCTCGGAGGAGATGAAGTCCCAGCGCATGCTGCTGGCGCGGTGGAGCTGGAGGGCCTCGGCGAGCTGCTCGTCGGTGGCGCCGGCGTTGCGGGCGGCGACGATGGCGTCGATGGCGGCCAGAAGGGCCTCTTCGCTGCGGCGCAGCAGGCTGGCGGTAGTGTTCTGGATGTCGGTCACCCGGTTCTTCATCTCTTCCTCGGACCACTTGTGACAGGTGAGGCAGGCGCTCTGGATGTTGTCGAGCGGGCTACGCACCCAGTGGTCGGAGACTTTGACGCTGCCCTCGCGCATGTAGGGCATGTGGCAGTCGGCGCAGGCGACGCCGGAGCGGGCATGCATGCCGGTGCTCCAGAGCTCGAACTCGGGGTGCTGCATCTTCAGCATCGGCGCGCCGGTCTCGGCGTGGACCCAGTCCTTGAAGCCGGCATCCTCGTAGTATTTCTCGATGCCGTCGATGGAGAGCCCTTCGGTCCAGGGGAAGGTGAGCACCTTGTTGTCGCCCTGGAAATAGTACTCGACGTGGCACTGGGCGCAGACGTAGGTGCGCATATCCTGGCGGGTGGCCTTTTCGAGGTCGATGCCCCGGGCCGCCATGGCGTTCTGGAAGGCCGGCCGCGTGATGCGCAGGGCCATGGTGTCGGGGTCATGGCAGTCGGCACAGGAGGAGCCCAGGTGGAGCTTGTCCTTGAGGTCGTTGTAGGGGGTCTTGTTGAACTCCTCCCAGCCCATCTCGGCGATGAGCTGCGGGACCTCGGCGGCGTGACAGTTGGCGCAGGCGCCGGGCTGATCGACGATTTTCACCCGCTCGGTCTCGGCCTGGTCGATCTGGGCGTAGTAGTGCCCGCGGTCCTCGTTGTGGTCCTTGCTGAAGGCGTAGCCGGCCCAGATGCGGACCATGGCCGGGTAGCGCTCAAGCTTGCTGTAGGGCTCGGAGCCGCCGTAGGCAGTCTGGCCGTAGTTCTCCTCTGTCCTGACGAAGCTGTCGTACTCGCTGGGGAAGTTCTGGCCCCAGACCGCGGGATCGAGCTCGTCAGGCCCGATTTCCACGACCTTGAGGGGGTACTGGGCCTCCTCCACTTTGCGGCCGGTGATGTTCACCAGGAGGGCGGCGACCGCGGCGGTGAGGGCCGCGGCGACGAGGAAGATGCCTATGTAGATCCAGATCGATCGCTTGCGCATGGTGAATCCTTGCTAGTGCCGCTCACCGGCCGTGGCCGGGGTTGCTATGACACGACGTGCAATATCGCTCCTCGCCCTCGGCGCTGGCATGGACCTGGCTGACCGTGGTGGCGTGGCATTCGACGCAGTTGTGCTGCGCCACTTCGGCGTTCATGGCGCGAATACGGATAGGGTCCGGGAAGTTGCCAGTGGTGAAGGCCAGGCTGTGGTTGAAGCCGTTGACGCCCTTGACGATCCACTTGCCGGGGAAGGTGTGGGGGGCGTGGCAATCGTTGCAGGTGGCGACGGCCTTATGGGTGGAGCGGTTCCAGCTATCGAACTGGTCGCGCATGACGTGGCAGTTGACGCAGGAGGCGGGGTCGTTGGACAGGTAGGAGAGGCCCTCGGCGTAGCGGAAGGTGAAGAGGCTCAGGCCGAGCATGATGCCCATGACGGCTACGGTGGCCATGGTCCAGCCACGGATGCGGGGCAGTTGGGGAGTGTTGGGGTCAGGCATGCTGTGCTTTTCTCGACGTGGGTGGCGGACCGGCTGAGGCCCGGACGCCGCGAACTGAGAAGAGCCTCGGCTCTGTAGCGGCTCTAGCCTAGAGTAGCCGACAGGGTCCGGCTTGTCTGTGACAAAAGTCTCAAACGGCAGCCCGGGCCAGGGCGCGGTGGGCCAGGATGGGTGCCATGGCACGGCGGTAGCCGGCGCTGCCGCGAAAGTCGGCGGGGGTGTCGACGCCTGCCAGGGCGGTGGCGAGGGCCTGGTCCAGCTCGGCCGGGCTGCCGAGGCGTAACAAGAGCGGCGCTGGCGCCACGCCGCCGAGGGCGATGCGGGCGGTGTGGCCATCGCCGACGGCGGCCGCGGCCACGATGGGATAGTCGGCGGGGGTGCGGGCCACGCGGGCCAGGCCGCCCCTGACGGAGGGGCCGAGGGGGGGGATGTGGACCTTGAGGATGAGGCCGCGGCCAATGGCGGCGCGAGGGCCGGCCAGCACATCGAAGAGGGGCAGGGGCCGGGGCTGGCCGTCGTCGATCACGACCAGGGCGGCCAGGGCCAGCAGGGCCAGCAGGAGCTCGGACTCGGGCTCGGCGCGGACGATGGTGCCGCCGACGGTGGCGGCGTTGCGCACGTTGGGGGGCGCGGCCCGGTGGGCGGCCTCGGCCAGGATGCCGCCGGCCAGGTGCCGGCAGCCATCGTGGCCGGCCACCGCGGCCAGGGTGGCGGTGGCGCCGAGCTCCATGCCTTCCTCTTCGTCCAGCTGGATGGTGTTGAGGCCCAGGGCGCTGAGGTCGACGACGGTGTCTACGGTGCCGGCCAGGGAGCCGGGCACGCCGCGCTGGAGGCGGGGCACCAGCCAGGTGCCGCCGGCCATGGGCACGGCGCGGGGCTGGCGCAGGAGGTCCAGGGCCTCGGACAGGACTTGGGGTTTGGTAACATGGATGTCTGCTGCCATAGCATGCTCCTATGCACTCGACCCGATCACATCCTGGACGGTCAGGTAGTGGGGGTCCCGGTACAACTTGTTGACCTGGCTGGCGAAGACCAGGGAGCCGGTCATGACCTCGCGGGTGGGGCCGTCGACGACGACCTCGCCCTCGGCCAGGAGGACGACCCGGGTGGCGCACTGGGCTACCAGCTCGACGTCATGGGTGGCGAGGAGGACGGTGCGGCCGGCGGCGCTCAGCTCCAACAGGATGCGGGTGAGCGCCTCTTTTTGCTGGTAGTCCAGGCCGCGGGTGGGCTCGTCCAGCAGGAGGATAGATGGCCCGGCGACCAGGATGGCGGCCAGGGCGACGCGCTGGCGCTCGCCGGCGCTGAGGTCGCGCGGGTAGTGGGTCGCCAGGTGGGCCAGGCCCAGGCGGGCCAGCAGGGCGTGATCGGCGGTGGGGTCAGGGGGGAGGCCGTGGCCCTGGCGGGTGAAGGCCAGCTCCTCGAGCACGGTGTCCTTGAAGAGGAGGGCACCGGGGTTCTGGGGCACGAAGCCGACGTGGCGGATGATCTCGGCGGTGGGCGCGGTGCGTGGGTCCAGGGGGAGGGAGGGCGCGGGGGCGGAGGCGACGGCCAGGGTGACCTGGCCGCGGGCCGGCTTGAGGAGGCCGGAGAGGTGCTTGAGCAGGGTGGACTTGCCGGAGCCGTTGCGGCCCATGATGGCGACGACCTCGCCGGGGTAGACGGCGAGAGAGACGTTACGCAGGGCGTCGACGCTGCCGTCGTAGCGGTAGCCCAGGCCGGTGACGGCCAGGATGGGAGCGGGAGCGGGCGGGCGCTCGCCGCGGCCGTTGTGGCCGCGAGTGGTGGCGGGGGCGCGGCCGGCCAGGGTGGCCTGCTCGGCGGCCGCGCTGCGGGCCATGCCGCCAGGCGGGCGGGTGACGAAGCGGCGGGCCTGCTTGACGGTGAGGGGCAGGGGCTGCCAGCCCATGGCCTTGCCGAGGGTGGCCAGGGGAGGCGTGAGGGAGATGCGGTCCATCACCTCCTGAGGCGTATCGAGGAGGGGCTGGCCGGCCGCGCCGGGGAGGTAGAGCACGCGGTCGACGAACTGGACGACGCGCTCCAGTCTGTGCTCGGCCAGCACCACGGTGAGGCCCAGGTCCTCGTTGAGGCGGCGGATGGCGACTAACACCTCTTCGGCGGACTGGGGATCGAGCTGGGAGGTGGGCTCGTCCAGGACGAGGAGCTCGGGGTGCATGGTGAGCACGGCGGCGATGGCCACGCGCTGTTTTTCGCCGCCGGAGAGGGTGGCGATGTGGCGATGGCGCAGGTGGGGGATGGTGAGCTGGTCCAGCACTTCCTCGACGCGCTTGCGCATGAGGGGCGGCGGCAGGGCCTGGTTCTCCATGGCGAAGGCCAGCTCGTCCTCCACGCGGTCGGCGACGAACTGGGTTTCGGGGTCCTGGAAGACCATGCCGACCCAGCGGCTCATGCCCTGGGGGCTGAGGACGACAGGGTCGTGGCCGGCCACCTGCAGGCGGCCGCTGATGGTGCCGCCGTAGAAGTGGGGGACCAGACCGTTGAGGCAGCGCAGGAAGGTGGATTTGCCGGCGCCGGAGGGGCCGACCACCAGCAGAAGCTCGCCCTTGGGGATGTGCAGCGAGAGGTCGTGGAGGGCAGGCACGCCGCCCGCATCTGCAGCGCTGGAGGGGTAATGGTAGGAGACGCGGTCGAAGAGGATCATGGGGGGAGTATAGCATTGGTGAAGGGGTAGGGTCAAAGGCGGATGACCCGGACGCACACAAACCACGCGCTCTCCCGTTAATTGTTTCTTCGGGAAATGCTTAGTATGTGGGAGCTCGACACGCCTCAGGGTCCTGCTCACACCCCTGGCATCGCCCGCCAGCGCGGGGTGGGTTTGGCGTTTTGTGGGGGGTGCGCTAAAATGCCGGTTTGGTGTTTGCTATGGCTCATATTCTGGTGACCAACGACGACGGCGTGACTTCCCCGGGGCTGCTGGCGCTGAAGCAGGCGCTGCAGGCGGTGGGGGAGGTGACAGTGTTTGCCCCTGACCACAATTGGAGCGCGGCGGGCCACAGCAAGACGATGCACAAGCCGCTGCGGGTACAGCGGGTGGTGCTGGCCGATGGCACGCCGGCCTACACGACCAACGGGGCGCCGGCGGACTGCGTCGGGCTGACGCTGTTGGGCGCCATCCCGGTGCGGCCGGACCTGGTGGTGTCAGGCATCAACCAGGGGGCGAACGTCGGGCATGATATCACCTATAGCGGCACGGTGGCCGGGGCCATGGAGGCGGTGGTGGCGGGGATACCGGCGTTGGCGGTGTCGCTGGATGCCCGGCAGTGGGAGGATTTCGCGGCGGTGGCGGCGGCGGTGGTGCAGCTGGCCCGGCTGGTGCTGGGCAAGGGGCTGCCGGCGAACCTGCTGCTCAACGTCAATGCGCCGGCGCTGCCGTCGGACCAGGTGCGCGGGTTGCAGGTGACCAGGCTCGGACAGCGGGTGTATAAGGACGTGTTGATTGAGCGCCTGGATCCCAAGGGGCAGCCCTATTACTGGATCGGCGGGGAGCCCCCGGGCGGCGTGGTGGAGGATGGCACGGATATCGGCGCGGTGGCCAACGGGTTTATCTCGGTGACGCCGCTGAGCATGGATATGACAGACTATGGCTTTATGGATGAGCTAGGGCGGTGGCTGGCGCAGCCGGCGCACTGAAGTGCGCACTACGAACTTCCCTGGCTTGTAATGAGCGCTTCAGCGCTTACCCGGCGCACGGCAGTGCGCACTGCGAACTGGGATTGAGAGAGGGTGAAGGATGACGAGGTTTGCGTTTTTCGAGGGCAAGATCGTGCCGATCGAAGAGGCCAAGGTGAGCGTGATGACCCATGCGCTGCACTATGGCACGGCGTGCTTCGGCGGGATTCGTGGCTATTGGAACGAGGACGATCAGCAGCTGTATGTGTTCCGGCTGCGGGAGCATGCGGCGCGGTTCTTGCAGTCGTGCCGGCTGTTGATGATGGATCTGCCCTACACGCCGGACGACCTGGCAGGGATCATCGTCGACCTGTTGCGGCGCGAGGGGTTCCGGGTTGATGCGTACGTGCGGCCGCTGGCCTACAAGGCGGACTTGAAGATCGGGGTGCTGTTGCACGGGATGAACGACCAGTTGACGATCTTCTCCACTCCCTTTGGCCGCTACGTGCAGAACGAGGAGGGGGCGTCGGTGTGTGTGTCCAGCTGGCGGCGAATCGACGACAATGCGATCCCGGCGCGCGGGAAGCTGGCCGGGGCGTATGTGAACTCGGCCTTTGTGAAGAGTGAGGCGTTGCTGGATGGCTACGACGAGGCCATTGTGCTGGACCAGCAGGGGCATGTGTCGGAGGGCAGTGCGGAGAACATCTTCATGGTGCGGGGCGGGCGGTTGGTGACCCCACCGGTGTCGAGCAACATCCTGGAGGGGATCACCCGGCGCACGATCATGGAGCTGGCGCAGGCGGAGCTGGGCGTCCCGACGGTGGAGCGGGAGATCGACCGCACCGAGCTGTACGTGTGCGATGAGCTCTTCTTCTGCGGCACGGGCGTGCAGGTAGCGGCGATCACGCAGGTGGACCGGCGGCCGGTGGGCAGTGGCAGCATGGGGCCAGTGACGGCGGCCATACGCGACCTGTATTTCAATGTAGTACGCGGCAAAGTGGAGAAGTATCGGGAGTGGTGTACCCCGGTCTACGCCGATGACGTTTAAGCCGGTGCCGTTTGCGGATGGGCGGCGGGGGTTGGCCGCGCTGTTGTTGTTGCTCCTGGCCGAGGCGCTGGTGCTCGGGATCGCATGGGCGCTCCCGACCGGCGGCCTGGCGTTTGTGGTGCTGCTGCTGGCCCTGGCGCTGTGGGTGCCCATCGCCTACGTGGGGTGGCGCACGTGGCTATGCCTGAGCCTGGCCTACTGGGTCGATCGCAACGCAGTGACCATCGCCTGGGGGCCGCTGCGGCAGATCATCCCCCTGGGCGAGATTCGCGAGGTCAGGCGGGGAACGGCGGGGGCGGCGGTGCGGCCAGGATGGCTGAGGCGGTTGGGCCGGCTGACGGAGGATGAGCGGTGGCCACGGGCCGAGCCTTATGCCGTGTATGGGCCGGAGATCGGGGCGACCAGGAAGGTGGATGGGATGGCCGTGACCAGCGTGGCGACCGTGCCCCTGTCCGGGCAGCTGGTGCTGGTGACCGGGCAGGGAGGATACGGCATCTCGCCCGCGGACCCGGAGGGCTTTCTCGAGGCGCTGGAACAGCACCACGAGCTGGGTCCGACACGGCTGCTTACGCTGGAGCGCAAGCGGCCGGAGGTGGCCGAGTCGCCCCTGTGGCGCGATCGGGTGGGGTTGGCGGTGCTGCTGGCGGGGCTGGCGGGCTGCCTTGTCCTGCTGGGGACCTTTATGATGCGCTATGCCAGGCTACCGGCGGCGGTGGAGGGGGTGTCCCGGGATGCGCTGATTCTGTTGCCGGTGTTTGGGTTTGGCGTGTGGGCGATCAACGGAGTGTGGGGCATGCTGATGTACCGGGAGCAGCGGGTGGCCGCGTTGTTGTTGTGGATCGGCGCCCTGGTGGTGCAGGCGGTGTGCCTGGTGGCGCTGTTCTCGGTGACCGGCTAGGCTGGTGCGATAGCTTCGCCGTGTCTCTCTCTCGCCTTGTTCTGGGCCTGTTGTTGAGCCTTGGTATTGGCCTGCTGGCCTATCGCCGGGGCTCGCTGTCGGCTTCGGGGGTGGTGGGCGCGGTGCTGACCGGCACGGCCACCTTCGGCTTTGGCGGCTGGACGTGGGGGCTGCTTTTAGTGGCGTTTTTCGTCGGCTCCAGCGCGCTGAGCCACTACCAGCAGCCGCGCAAGGCGCACCTGGCGGAGAAGTTCGCCAAGGGGGAGCGCCGTGACCTGGCGCAGACCCTGGCTAACGGGGGCTTTGGGGCGTTGCTGGCGGTGGCGGTGCTGCTGCTGGTGGACCTGCCTGGGCAGCCGCGCGCGGGGAACCCGGTGTATATCTTGCTGACCCTGAGCTATATCGGGGCCTTG
>JAULUH010000243.1:0-7607 GCA_032111745.1 Anaerolineae bacterium
GACCAGGGCATGAACGGCAATGCGGTGCCGGCCGGGCTGCCGCAGCCCGGCCGGCACCGCATTGCCGTTCATGCCCCTACGATTATGCCATGATCACAGAGTCAGTTATCTTCGGCGCTGGGAATATTGGGCGTGGGTTTATCGGGCAGCTGTTCGCGGAGTCCGGCCTCCCCGTGACTTTCGTGGATGTGGACCAGACCTTGATCGACGCGCTGAATGCCCGCGGCAGGTACACGGTGCGCCTGGTGGACAATGCCGGGAGTGCCGACGTGGCCGTAGGGCCGGTGGTGGCGTTGCCGGCCGGCGACGAGGCGGCCGTGGCTGCGGCCGTAGCCAGGGCGGATATCGCGGCTACAGCGGTGGGTGTGCGGGTGTTGCCTTACATCGCGCCGCTGGTGGCCGCGGGGGTAGCTGGCCGGGCCAGGCAAGGGGTAACCGCTTCGCTCAACATCATCATCTGCGAGAACCTGAAGGATGCAGCCACAGCATTTCGGGCCATGGTGGCACAGCATCTGCCGCCGGACCTGCACAGCTATTTGAACGACCATATCGGCTTTGTGGATACGGTCATCGGTCGCATGGTGCCCCCGTTGACGCCGGAGATGCGCGCGGCCGACCCCAGCCTGATCGTGGTGGAGCCCTACAAGGAGCTCCCGGTTGACCGGCACGGGCTGGTGGGGCCGGTGCCCGCGATCGTGGGGCTCGAGGCCTGCGACTATTTCCCCGCCTACACGGCGCGAAAGCTTTACATCCACAACTGCGGCCACGCGGTGCTGGCCTACCTGGGCTACGTGCAAGGGCACGAATACGGCTACCAGGCGCTGGAGGACCCCGTGGTGCGCCGGCTGTTTGACGCTGCCCTGGGCGAGTCTCGGGTTGGTATCGTGGCCGCCCATGCCACCCGGCACTTCCCCGACCTGCCCCTGCCACAGGCTACGGCGGCCGAGGCCGGGTGGCTGGATGAGCACATCGCAGACCTGACCCGGCGCTTCGCCAACCGTGCTCTCGGGGATACCGTGTTGCGCCTGGGACGGGACCCGGCTCGCAAGCTGAGCCCGACCGACCGCCTCCTGGGCGCGGCGCGGCTGGTAGAGCGGGCCGGGACTGCGCCCGAATCTCTGAGCTGGGCCATCGCGGCCGGCTACCGCTTCGACGACGATCGCGATCCGCTGGCCCTGGCTCTGCAGGCGCGCCTTGGGGAGGAGGGGCTGGACGCCGTGATGGCCGACGTCAGCGGGATCGATCCTCAGGAGCCGTTGGCGGCCCTGGTGCGTGAGCGCTACCATGCGCTGGAGAGAGGAGAGTTGCCATGAGGAAAGCCAAGAGCCAGGCCGCCAACTTCCTGGCCGTCGACCTGGGAGCTTCCGGCGGCCGTGTTATGCAGGGTCGCTGGGACGGCGGCCGCTTCGAGCTGGAAGAGCTGCACCGCTTTGCCAACGGCCCGGTGGAGGTGTTGGGCCGGCTGCACTGGGATCACCTGCGGCTATGGACGGAGATCAAGGTCGGGCTGGCCGCGTATGCTGCCCGTTCTGCGGAGCCGGTGGCGGGGATTGGCGTCGATACCTGGGGCGTGGACTACGCGCTGCTCGATCGGACGGGCAACCTCCTGGGCAATCCCTATCACTACCGGGATGCCGGCACCAACGGCATGCTGGAGGCGGCCTTTCACCTGGTGCCCCGGGAGGAGATCTACGCCCGCACCGGCATCCAGTTCATGCAGATCAACACCCTCTACCAGTTGCTTGGCCGGCGGCTGGCCGGTGACCCGCAGCTAGACGCGGCCGGGACTTTCTTGATGACCCCCGATCTGTTCCACTACTGGCTCTGTGGCGAGAAGGCTGCGGAGTATACCATCGCCTCCACCAGCCAGATGGTCGATACCAGGGCCCGGGCCTGGGCCACCGGCCTTCTGGAATCCCTGGGCTTGCCCACCGCCTTCCTACCGCGGCTGGTCGATCCTGGCACGGTGGTGGGCGAGCTGCGCCCTGAGGTGATGGCCGGGGTGGGCCTGCACCAGGCCGCTCCCGTGGTCGCCACGGGTAGCCACGACACGGCCAACGCCGTGGCCGCGGTGCCGGACCTGGACGCCAACAGCGTCTACATCAGCAGCGGTACGTGGAGCCTGATGGGTGTGGAGGTGCCGCAGCCGATCATCAACGACCTGTCCCTCGAGTTCGACTTCACCAACGAGGGCGGCGTGGAAGGCACGACGCGGCTGTTGAAGAACGTGGCCGGGCTGTGGCTATTGCAGGAGAGCCGGCGCCAGTGGCAGCGGGAGGGCCAACACTACAGCTGGGACCAACTGGTGGAACTGGCCCAGGCAGCCGAGCCGTTCCGCAGTCTGGTCAACCCGGATGTGCCCCAGTTCGCCATCCCCGGCGACACCCCGGCAGCCATCCGGGAGTTCTGCCGTGGTACCGGCCAACCGGTGCCGGAAAGCGTGGGTGCGGTGGTGCGCTGTATCCTGGAGAGCCTGGCTCTGCGCTACCGCTGGGTGCTGGAGGCCCTGGAGGCCCTGGTGGGCCACCGGTTGGAGGTGATTCGGGTGGTGGGCGGCGGCACCCAGAACCGGCTGCTGAGCCAGCTCACTGCGGATGCCTGCCAGCGTCCGGTGGTGACAGGCCCCATCGAGGCCACCGCCCTCGGCAATATCATGGTACAGGCTATCGCCACCGGCCATCTGGCCGATGTGGCGGCCGGCCGCCGGGCTGTCGCCGCCTCCACCGCCCGGGAGACCTTCGAGCCCCAGCCCGGCGGCCAGTGGGCTGCCGCCACCACGCGCTTTCGCCAGCTGGCAGGGGTCTAGACCCCCCAGCGGTTTCGGCGCAGGATCTCATCCGTGGCCTGCCTGGTGCTGGGCACGTGGCCCGGCAAGGGCAGGATGCGCTCATGGATCGTGTCCACGAGCCATTCCTTCTGGGGGAAGAAGCCCTCTTCCAGCTCCGCAGCCGGGGTGATCCAGTTGCGCGCGCCCACCACGGCTACTGGCCCATCCAGGTAGTCGAAAGCCAGCTGGCCAATGTTGGAGGCCATGGTATGCATGAACGAGCCGCGTTCACAGGCGTCCGAGGCCACCAGCACCTTGCCGGTCTTTTTCACCGACTGGACGATGGGGTCGTAGTTCAGGGGGTTGATGAAGCGGGCGTCGATGACCTCGGCGGATAGTCCGTACTTCTGGTCGAGCTCGGTCGCGGCCTCCAGAGCCCGGTAGAGGGTGGCCCCGGCGGTCACCATGGTCAAATCCCGGCCTGTGCGGCGCAGGGCCGGCTCGCCCATGGGCACCTCGTAGTAGTCCACGGGTACACCGCCGGCGACCAGGGTCTCCGGCTCGGGATAGAGGCGCTGGCTCTCGAAGAACACCACCGGATCGGTGCCGCGCAGGGCCAGGTTGAGCATGCCCTTGGCATCGTAGGCCGTGGCCGGGAACATCACCTTGAGCCCCGGGATGTGGGCCACGATCGAGGTCCAGTCCTGGGAGTGCTGCGCGCCGTACTTGGCGCCCACGGACACCCGCAGCACGAGGGGCATCTTCAACACGCCAGCCGACATGGCCTGCCACTTGGACATCTGGTTGAACAGCTCGTCCCCGGCCCGGCCCATGAAGTCACAGTACATCAGCTCCGCCACCACGCGGCCACCGGATAGGCTATAGCCCACGGCAGTGCCGACGATAGCGCCCTCGGAGATGGAGGTATTGAACAGGCGATGGTAGGGCAGGGCCTCGGTCAGGCCGCGGTAGACGCCGAAGGCACCACCCCAGTCCCGGTTCTCCTCGCCGTAGGCCACCATGGTGGGGTCCTCATAGAAGCGGTGCAACATGGCCTCGGTAAGGGCCTCGGCATAGGTCAGGGTGCGCAGCTTGGGCCTGGGCTTGCCCTCGTCGTCCAGGCCAAAGCGGAACTTCTCGGCCAGCTGCTTGAGGCGGGTCTCCTCGCGCGGCAACAACACCTCGGGTGTGCCCTCGGCCATGCGGTCCTGGTAGCCGTGGTTGAACGTCACCGAGTCCATGATATCCGTGGTGAGATCCACGCGTGGGGACAGCTCGTCGGAGATGGCCACGCGCAGGATGTGCATCAGGCGCTCGCGGATGTCCGCCTGCATGCTGTCCAGCTGCGCGGCATCGGCATGCTTGTGACGGACCAGGTAGTCGCGGTAGGCGATGAGGGAGTCCTGCTCGCGCCACGCCTCCAGCTCCTCCTTGGTGCGGTAGGCCATGGCATCGGAGGGGGAATGGCCGGAGAAGCGATAGGTGACGGTATCGAGGAGCACCGGCCCGCGGCCCTCCTCCAGGACGACCCGTTTGCGCTCGACGGCATCGGCCACGGCCAGGGGGTTGTAGCCGTCGATGCGCTCAGCGTGCATGGCCTCGGGATTGACGCCGAGAGCTACCCGGGCCAGGATGCCAAAGCCCATGGTCTCGCCCTGGGGCTGGCCACCCATGCCGTAGAAGTTGTTCATGAAGTTGAACAGGATGGGAGGGGCGCCGCCGATGTCCTCGGGCCACAGCTGGCGGTACTGGTCCATGGCCGCGAACATCATGGCCTCCCACACCGGGCCACAGCCCATGGAGGCGTCGCCGATATTGACGATGACGATGCCAGGCCGGCGGTTGACCCGCTTGAACAGCGCGCCGCCCACGGCGATGTCGGCTGCACCGCCGACGATGGCGTTGTTGGGCATGACGCCGAAGGGGGGGAAAAAGGCGTGCATGGAGCCGCCCATGCCCATGTTGAAGCCGTTGGCCCGGCCGAAGATCTCTGACAGGGTGCCAAACAGGGCGTAGGTGATGGCCAACTCCTTGACCGTGCCGTTGCCGCCCGGCAAGCGCTCTACGCCGCGCAGGGGTGCGCCGTCGAGGTAGGTCTCCATGATCCGCATCAGCGCCGCCTCGTCCATCTTGGCGATGGCCGAGAAGCTCTTGGCCAGGATCTCGCCGTGGCTGCGATGGGAGCCGAAGATGTGGTCCTCCGGGCTCAGATGATAGGCCATGCCAACCGCGGCCGATTCCTGGCCGATGGACAGATGGGCCGGCCCGCGATGGTTGTACTCGATGCCCTCGTAGGAGCCCTCTTTCTTGATGCGGTCGAGCATGGTCTCGAACTCACGGATGGTGGCCATATCCCGGTAAATCCGCACCAGGTTGTCCTTGCCGTATTTCTTGGCCTCTGCCTTGGCATCAGGCCGGTAGGCGTTGAGCGGAATCTCCGGTGCCCGGAGCACGCCCGGCTTGCGAGCCTCGACGGGGTCGATGGAAATGAGCTTGGTCATGGATCTTTCCTCTTGGGTTTTCTTAAAGCCGGCGTCGCGCTACAGCGCCAGCAGCAGGTCGAAATCGGCCAGCCCACGGGCCAGGGCCTGCAGGAAGCGCGCGCCCGGCGCGCCGTCCACCACCTGGTGGTTGATGGTCAGCGACAGGCTGAGGTGGGGCACGAACTGCACGTCGCCATCCACCTCCACCGGCTTGAGGCCGATGTTGCCCACGCCCAAGATGGCCACCTCGGGGGGATTGAGCACTGGCGTGAAGCTTTCGACGCCGAGGCTGCCCAGGTTGGTCACGGTGAAGGTGCCGCCCGAGAGCTCGTCCGGGGTGGCCCTTCGCTCCAGGCAGGCGGCAGCCAGCCGTTTGGCCTCTTGCGAGAGCTGGCGCAGGCTCCACTGCTCGGCCTGGCGGATGACCGGCACCATCAGCCCGCGCGGGGTATCCACCGCTACGCCGAGATTAACGTAAGGGAAGCGCGTCAGCGTGTCGCCCACCAGGTGGGCGTTGAGGTCGGGATGGTGGGGGAGGGTGCGAGCGACGGCCAGCAGGATGAGGTCGTTGATGGTCACCTGGCGCAGCCCGAGCTCCTCGGGGCTGGCCTTCAGCCGCTGGCGAAAGGCCAGCAGGCTGCGGGCGTCGGCCGAGCTGTTCAGGGTGAGCTGGGCCGTGGTCTGCAGGGAGGCCAGCATGCGCTCGGCGATCACCTTGCGCACCCCGGCCAGCTTGATGACTTCGGGCTCGCCAGCTGGTGCCTGCAGTGCCGGTACGGCCGGCGGTGCGGTCGCTGGGGCTGGTGCAGCTGGTGCCAGGTCCCGGGCCATGATGCGGCCGCCCGGCCCGCTGCCGCGGCCTTCCTCTGGCAGCACGAACTCGCCTTCGGCTACCTTCGCTCGGGCCACGGGGCTGAGCCGGGGCTGGGTCGCCAGCGCGGCAACGACATCGCGCTCGATGATGCGCCCGCCCGGGCCTGTACCCGGCAGGCCTTCTGTGGCCAGCCCTTTGCTGCCGGCCAGACGCCGGGCGCGGGGCGAGACTCCTACAAAGGCACCTTCCGCCGAGGCCGGTGCAGCAGCTCCGGCGATCGGCGGCACCGGTGAGGCCACAGGCGCCGCCACGGTATCGGCGTGGCCGGGTGGGGATACGGCTCCGCCAGGCTGCAGCTGGCTGGCATCCTCACCGGGCTCGCCGATGGCCGCAATGGTGGTCATGACCGGCACGTCGGCGCCCGGCTCAAAGAAAATCGCCAGCAGGGTACCGGCGGCCGGGCTGGGCACCTCGACGGTGGCCTTGTCGGTCTCTACGTCCACCAGGGGCTCGCCCTCCTCGACCCGGTCGCCGATTTGCTTGCGCCACTCGACGATGATGCTGCTTTCCACGGTGTTGCCCAGCTTGGGCATAACGGCGGGAACGGCCATGATTTCCTGACTCCTTACATGTCTGCTCTGGCGCTCGTCACAACGGTTATCAGACCAGTTGCACCCGCACGCCCTGGCTGCGGACCTGCTCGACCAGGTCGGCCGGGGCCTGCTGGTCGCTGACGACCACGTCTACGTCCTCCAGGTGGCCGAAGGAGGCCAGCCCGGCCCGGCCCCACTTGGTGGAGTCGATGACCGCAATCACCTGGCTGCTGCGGGCCACCATGATACGCTTGACGTCGGCCTCGTCGGTGCTCACGTCGGTCAGGCCTTCGGACAGGCTCAGGCCATGGGCACCAAAGAAGCCCTTCTGGATGTTGATCCGGGACAGTGTCGCCAGCCCCTCGACGCCGATCAGGGAGGCGGTCTCCCGGCGCAGCCGGCCGCCTGGCATGACCACGTTAAGCTGCGGGCAGTTCATGAGCTCCTGCACCACGGCGATGCTGTTGGTGATCACGGTGACGTGGTGCAGATGGCCCAGGTGACGGGCGATGGCCAGGGCGGTGCTGCTGGTGTCCAGGAAGATGGCGTCGCCGGTTTCGATCATGGCCGCGCCTGCTTCGCCAATCAGGTCCTTGGCCAGCACCTGCTGGCGCTGGCGCAGGGCCAGGGAGAGGTCCGGCGACAGGCGGCCCGGCGGGATGGCGCCGCCATGGGTGCGCACCACCAGGTTCTGGGTGGCCAGGGCCTGCAGATCCGCGCGAATCGTCACCTCGGAGACGCCGAAGGTGTGGCTCAGGTCGTTCACAGATACCCGGCCGGCACGATGCAGGTGCTCCAGGATGGCGTAACGGCGCTCGGCGAGGGAGTAGTCTTTCATGGGGCTGGTGGTAAGCTCAGGACTTGCGAAAAATTATGTTTGGTTTCATATTACTTCGTAATGAAAGAGCTGTCAAATAGGCGAGCGTAGGGGCATGAACGGCGTGGCCAGG
>JAULUH010000244.1:0-6007 GCA_032111745.1 Anaerolineae bacterium
GTCAGCCCCTGGCCCTGTGGCCAGCAGGGTTTCGTCCAGGCTGGCCTCCGGGTGATGACGGCGCTGGCGGTGAAAGTCATGGACCAGGTTGGCGGCGATCCGGTAGAGCCAGGCGCTGAAGGAGGATGCCGGGCGGTGTTCGTTGAGGCGGAAGCGGCCGATGGCCTGGATGGTGCGCACAAAGAGCTCTTCGGTGAGATCGGCCGCGGAGTCGGGGTCGCCGACCCGGGCCAGGATGTAGCGGTAGATCCGATCGGCGTAGAGGTCGTACACGGCCTCCAGCGCCCCGGCATCGCCCTGTTGGCAGCGGGGGAGCAGGGAGGTGATCACCTCATCGGCGATGACCGGGTCAGGTTTCATCTTCACTCAGATCAACGGAGAAGGGCCGGTGGGGATACGGCCTGGTGCGGGCAGATCCGTAGCAGGTGTGGTTCATCTCCCGAAACAAAACCCGGGACAGATCTGCTATCCTGTGCCGGCGATGAGAGCTCAACCGAGTTCACGATGAGATCTACGTGGTGACCATGAGCACATGAGCAAAGGATTGGCAGCCAGTGCATCGGGACCAGTATACCGAGATCACGAGCAACCTGGGGTCATGAACGACCAGGGCATGAACGGCGGTGCCGTGCAGGCCGGATTCCTGGATCACGAAGGCGCCAAGGCCAGGCGAACGCACGGAGCGCGAAGCACAAAATCCGGAGCCGCGAAGCACGAAGCCGGGGCAGGGCGGGGACGGAGCCCATTTGTTCCAACTCATCACTCTTTGGCCTGCTATGCCCCACGCCCAGGGAGGGATAGAGGTTCTGACGCAGCCAAGGGGGAGTGGCGAGGTATCGGGCAAGAGCCAGTTCTGGGGGGTGCCACGACCGGGGCGGCCACACGGTCCCGGAGGGAATAGCATCACGGGAGGGACGGAGGGCACGCCCCTACCAAGAGAACGGTACGGCGTATCCTTGCGATGCCGCATAGATGGTGAGACCGCCGAGCGAATGAGGTGGCCAGGCCGGGATTAGTTGGAACGGATGCCACGGAGGGGCGGCCATAGCATCCCGAGAGGGACGGAGGGCACGCCCCTACAAGCCCGCGAGTAGGGGTCAGAGGCCGCGCGGCACGAAGCCGCGAAAGGGCGGGGATATCATCCCGGTAGGGACGGAGACCCGGGCGGGGACGGAGCCCAGCCGTTCCAACTAATCCCGCCCGGGCCAAACTGATCATCGGGACGGCCCGCCATCCACACGATAATTGCATGGATGCGTGATACCCATCCCATCGTAGGGGCGTGCCCTTCGTCCCTCCCGGGATGCTATAGCCGCCCCGGTCGTTCCTTACCCGCGCCTGGGCCATGATCCAAGACCCTTCGGGATGGTCGGGCGTGTTGGCCGCTGCCCAACCTACGATAGCTACGTTCATGCGTTGTGATGGGGGTACTAGCGCAGCCAGGGGTGGGTGGCCTGATGATGGGTCGCAGTCGCAACGCGGTGGCCGAACGACCGGGGCGGCCGCGGAGGGCACGCCCCTACAAAGCGATAGGTACGGGGCAAGGATGGCATTTCGGTATGGACGGTATGCCACGCCGACAAGAGGATGGACCCGAGGCAGCATTAGTTGGCACGGATGGCGCCTGTGCCCGCCCCTACGAGCCCTCGAGCAGGGGCGGCGCGGCGCGAAGCGGCGAGGAGGGCCAGGGGCCGCACGGCGCGAAGCGGCGAGGAGGGCCAGGGGCCGCACGGCGCGAAGCCGCGAGTAGGGCCAGGGGCCGCACGGCGCGAAGCCGCGAAAGGGCAGGGACGGAGCCCCGCACCCTACGAGGGGCTGGGGGTCCTGGCGCAGCCAAGGGGTGGGTGGAGGGGTACGGGGCACAGGCCATAGCACGCGGGTGCCAGGACTGGGCGGGGACGGAGCCCCGCACCCTACGAGGGGCTGGGGGTTTGGGCGCAGCCAAGGGGTGGGTGGTGAGGTACGGGGCACAGGACAATTCAGGGGGTGCCAGGACTGGGCGGGGACGGAGCCCCGCACCCTACGAGGGGCTGGGGGTCCTACGAGGGGCTGGGGGTCCTACGAGGGGCTGGGGGTCCTACGAGGGGCTGGGGGTCCTGGCGCAGCCAAGGGCGGGTGGCATGGTGCTGGGACGCAGCCCAAACGCAGGTAGGGAACGACTGGGCGGGGGCGGGGTCACCAGAGGGTGATGCGGCGCTCGGTGCCCTGGCGCAGGCGGCGGAGGTTGGGCTGCAGGGTGACGATCATGGCCACGGTGACCATGACGGCGAAGACGATGTTCCAGGGGCTGGTGAGGTCCGGGCGCAGGAGCCACAGCAGGATGCTGAAGACCACGCCGGCCACCCCTACGGTGAGGGTGCCGAGGGAGGCGAAGCGGCTGAAGGCAATGACGTAGAGGGCGATGAGCAGGCTGGGAATGCCGACGATGGGATTGAGGACGATCTGGGTGACGGCGGCGGTGCCGCCGCCGGCCCCGCCCCGGAAGCGCAGGAAGACGGGCCAGATGTGGCCATAGACGGCGCCGATGCCGGCGAGGGCGGCCACGGCAGGGTCCGGCTCCAGGAGCCAGCGAGCGATAAGCACGGCGGCGACGCCCTTGGCGGCGTCGGCCACCAGGGTAAGGGCGGCGGGCAGCAGCTTGCCCGAGGCGCGCCAGACATTGGTGGCGCCGGTGCGGCCGCTCTCGTGCTGCCGCACGTCGATGCCCCATAGGCGGCCGAAGAGAAAGCCGAAGGGAATCGCACCCAGCAGGTAGCCCAGCAGGGCGGCCGCGGTGAGGTTCAGGAGCATGGCGCCGGGTTCGCTGGGCATTTGCAGGGTCCAGGGCATGGTCGGGGCTCCGTGATCAGGTGGTCAGGCAGGCACCGGGAAGCCGGCGCAGAGGCGCCGCACTTCGTCGCGGATGCGATGTTGCAGGGGCTCGTCGTCCACGTCACGGACGATCTCGCCGATCCAGGCGGCCACCTGGCGCATCTCGGCGGGGCCCATGCCGCGGGTGGTAGCGGCAGGAGTGCCCAGGCGGATGCCGCTGGTGATGCCTGGCTTCTCGGGATCGTAGGGGATCATGTTCTTGTTGCTGTGGAGGCCGGCATGGTCCAGGGCCTCCTCGGCGGCCTTGCCGGTGACGCGGGCGGGCCGCAGGTCGACCAGGACCAGGTGGTTGTCGGTGCCGCCGCTGACCAGGCGCAGGCCCTCGTCCTCCAGGCCGCGGGCCAGGGCCTGGGCATTGTCGAGGATGCGCTGGCTGTAGGCGACGAACTCGGGCCGGAGGGCCTCGCCGAAGGCCACGGCCTTGGCGGCGATGACGTGCATCAGGGGGCCGCCCTGGATGCCGGGAAAGACGGCGCTGTCGATGCGTTTGGCCAGCTCTGCGGAGCTGAGGATCAGCCCGCCGCGCGGGCCGCGCAGGGTTTTGTGGGTGGTGGTGGTGACCACATCGCAATAGGGCACGGGATCCGGGTGCAGGCGGGCGGCGATCAGACCGGCGACGTGGGCCATGTCCATCATGAGGCGGGCGCCGGCCTGGTCGGCGATATAACGCAGCCGGGGATAATCGAACCAGCGGGGATAGGCGCTGGCGCCGGCGACGATCAGCCTGGGCCGGTGCTCGGCGGCCAGGGCAGCCAGCTCATCGTAGTCGATGCGCTCGGTCTCGGGGTGGACGCCGTAGTGGGCGAAATCATAGAGCTTGCCGCTGAAGTTGAAGGTGGCTCCGTGGGTGAGGTGGCCGCCGTGGGCCAGCTTGAGGGCCAGGACCTTGTCGCCGGGATCCAGCATGGCGAGATAGGCGGCGGCGTTGGCCTGGGCGCCGGAGTGGGGCTGCACATTGGCGTGGGCGGCGCCAAATAGGGCTTTGGCCCGGCTGAGGGCCAGCTCCTCGGCCACGTCGACGTAGACGCAACCGCCGTAATAGCGGCGGCCGGGATAGCCTTCAGCGTACTTGTTGGTCAGCACAGAGCCCAGGGCGGCCAGCACGGCCGGGCTGACGTAATTCTCGGAGGCGATCATCTCGATGCCCTCGTTTTGCCGGCGCCGCTCGGCCTCGATGGCAGCAAAGAGCTCTGGGTCCTGCTGGCGCAGGGTGCCGCGGGGGTCGGGCGTGGCATCCCACGCCGCCGGGGTCACGATCGCATGACCATCGGTATGCAAGGTCATTCCCTTTTGCCTCCTGATCTACTTTGACGGGCTGCCACCAGCACCACCGAGCCAGCCACAGCGGCATTGAGAGATGCCACCTGGCCGGCCATGGGGATGCGCACGAGCCAATCGCAACGCTCGCGCACCAGCTGGCTCAGCCCCTTATGTTCGTTACCTACCACGATCACCAGCGGGCCACTGAGGTCGCTGCGGGCCAGGTCCTGGGCCTCGGGCCGATCCTCCAGGCCGGCGATCCAGAGCTTCTGCCGCTTCAGCTGCTCCTCCGTCTGGGCCAGGTTGACCACCCGGGCCACGTGCAGGTGCTCGACGGCGCCGGAGGACGCATTGGACACAGAGGGCAGGATGCCCGCGGCGCGGCGCTCCGGGATGATCACGCCGTGTACACCCATGGCCTCGGCCGTACGCAAGAGCGTGCCCAGGTTCTGCGGATCCTCCAGGTGATCCAGCATGAGCAGCAAGGGTGGCTCGCCCTGCGCCGCGGCCAGCTGCAGGCATTGCTCGACGGTGCCATAGGGGTAGGTGCTGGCTTCCAGGGCTACGCCCTGATGGTTCACGTCGGGCAGCATGCGGTTGAACTGCACCTTATCGACGCGCTGGACAGGGCAGCCGGCCTGGGCGGCCAGCTGTTGCAGCTGCGCGATCAGGCCGCCTTCCTGCACCCCGGTGGCCAGGTTGAGCGTATAGAAGCGACGGCGACCGGCGCGCAGGGCCTCATGGACTGCGTGCCGGCCGTAAAGAATCTCGATGGCCACGGTGCCTCGCTGAATGATCCCGGCAGGTTACTGGTTCTCGAAGCGCCAGCTGCTACCCTCGCGCGTATCTTCTACTATAACACCCAACCCGACTAATCGGTTGCGCACCTCGTCGGCCAGAGCCCACTGCTTGGCGGTGCGCAGGTGGGTGCGCAGCTCCACCAGCAGGTCGATGAAGGGTGCCGCCGGAGCACCTTGCTGGTCCTGGTCAGGCGTAGCCAGGACCAATCCCAGCACCGAACTGAGCTCACGCATGGTTCCCTGGGCTGCGGCCAGGGGTGTGGCAGTTACCCCGGCCTCGCGGGCCCGGTTGATCTCGGTGACCAGGTCAAAGAGTGCAGCCAGGGCACCGGCGGAGTTGAAGTCGTCGTCCATGGCCTGTTCGAAGGCCTGGCGGGCCTGGGCGGTGGCGGCCTGCAAGGCCTCCACCTCAAGCCCGGCCTCTGTCGTGCCGCGGGCCGGGCGGAGGGCGCTGCGCAGGCGGGCCAGGGCGCGCTCGTTGTCCGCGATGACGGTGTCGTTGAAGGCCAGGGGCTTGCGGTAGTGGGAGGAGATGATGAGCAGGCGGAGGACATCGGCCTCGTGCTCGGCCAGGAAGTCGTCCACGGTGACCAGGTTGCCGAGGCTCTTGGACATCTTCTCACCGCTGAGCTGGAGCATGCCGTTGTGCAGCCAGTAGCGGGCAAAGGGCTGGCCGGTGTAGCTTTCGGTTTGGGCGATCTCGTTCTCGTGGTGGGGGAAGATGAGATCGTTGCCGCCGCCGTGGATATCGATCTGGGGGCCGAGGTGCTTGAGGGCCATGGCCGAGCACTCGATGTGCCAGCCGGGGCGGCCCGGTCCCCAGGGGCTATCCCAGGCCGGCTCACCCGGCTTCTGGGCCTTCCAGAGGGCGAAGTCGTTGGGGTCCTCCTTGTCCGCCTCGGCCTCGACCCGGGTGCCGGAGAGCACCTCGTCGAGCTTGCGGCGGCTGAGCTTGCCGTAGTCCGCGTCCTGGCGCACGCGGAAGTAGACATCGCCGTCCACGGGGTAGGCGTAATGGCCTTCCTGCAGGGTCTGGACCATGTCGACGATCTCGGGGATGGTGTCCGAGACCTGGG
>JAULUH010000245.1:0-3187 GCA_032111745.1 Anaerolineae bacterium
TTGCTCATGGTGCGCCTCCTGCCTTACGACGCCGTCTTGCCCAGCACCGCCGGCCACCCTGTGGCCGCGAAGTCCAGCTCCTGGTACAGCGGAGACGGCTGCTTCTCGGCCACGTAGATGGAGACTCCACAGGCCACTTCACGGTACTTGCCTGTGGCGGCGTTGCGCACCACCGGGCCGGTTTCCTGTTGCACCCACTGGAGCAGCTCCTGGCCTGCTCTCGCCACGCGGGACCCCGGTCCCCCGGGGACCATTTCCAGGAAGTTGCTTAGATAGGCGGCCAGGTCCGCGTATTCCTGGTCTTCAAACTCGGTGGCCTGGCTGGCAGCATATTTGTGGGCTTTGGCCAGCTTACTCGCGCTATACTCCTCCACAAAGACCTCGGCGAAGGCCCTCACCTTGTTTGCCGTTTCCTCCATCTGGCTGAGGTCGATGGCCGACTGGGTGACATCCTTGCTGCGGCTGCCGCTGGTGTAGGACTCCGCATAGGCGTCCACAATCCAGGCCGCCAGCTCCTTTGGAGTCATCGCCGGGTTCTCGTTGAGCTTGCCAACAATCGGAGAGTATGGCCATCCATCCATGGGCTCAACTTCCTGGGAAGCCACCATGTACTGGGCGTACTGTCGCACCTGGTACTGCACCTCCAGCATCGCCATCAGGCAGGCGTCCATGCCGATGATGCTCAGCTTGCGCCGCGTCCCGGCTTGGGCATCATCCATCACAGCCTTGAGGCGAGCCTCGTCGCCGAAGATGGCTCCTACCTCGGCCTCATCCGCCGCCACCTCCGCCACCCGCAGCGCCTGCTTGAGCTCCTTGTTGGTCAGGAAGTCCATGGAGGAATCGTCGCACAGGATACCCCGTACCTCCTCGCTCATGCCCGGGGCCTGGGCCCTGTGCAAAATCTCCCGGGCCGTGGAGCGGAACGCAGCCACGTTGTGCCGCCGCAGGGGCCGGCCCGCCCGCACGCTGCGCGACACGCTGCGCACGCTGGCGTAGATGTCGTCGTCCTTCCACCCCAGCCCGTGGTTCCACAGCACCAGCATGGTGTGCTTGGCCGGCCGCCGGTTCATGCCCCACACCACGAACCGGGCCAGCTCGCTGGGGTCTCCCGTGTTGGTCTCGGCGATCTGCTCCACGATGTTTTCCTTGGCCGTGCGCCCGCGCTGGATCTCGAAGCGCATGGTGCCCTCGGTCCCGAGGGTGTCCAGCTGGGCCAGCACCGCCACCCGGTCCGTGCTGCCCACCGGTTCGGGCCGCGCCAGGGCCGCGACCTTCTCATCCCTTGCCACCCGGGCCGCCTGGACCTCCGCCTCGGCCTGGTCCGCCACTGCCCGCAGGGCCTTCACCACGGCCTCCTCCACCTGTTTCTGCTTCCCGGTCAGCTCAGGCGATCCGGCCAGGGCCTGGGCTACGGCATCCCTGACGGCCTGCTCCATGGCCCCGTCCTGGGCCCCTGATCCTGTCGCCGCCGCCACGGCTCTGGCGGCCTCGGCTCGCGCCTCGCGTTTCTCGATGGCGTGCTCCAGCTCGGCCAGGTCAGTCCAGGCCGGCGTGGTCATCTCCGCCATCAGGGAGTAATTCCCATATGCTGTCTTGAACACGCGGCCGTTGTCCCCCGCCATGTACAACAGGATGGTCCAATCGCGCTCGGGCTGGCTGGTGTCGGGTTGCTGCGGTGGCATCGGCGTAGTCTCCTTTGGTGGCTTGGGTTTCGCTGGTTTGCTCGTCTTGGGTTTTGTTGGCTTGGCCGGCTGGCTCGGCGGCTGCGGCCCGCCGCCGCCAAAGGCCCATCCCAACAACTGGTTTAGCCAATCGCCAATCGGGCCGCGTGTGGCACCGCCCGGCTGAAACTCGGCCAGGTCGGCCTCGGCCAGCACGCGCAGCTCCGGGCCGTCGGGCGAGTCGATCACCTCAAACAGGGAGCCCGCCAGTCCATGGGTTTCCACGGCCCCCGGCTGGCACTCGCCCATCAACAAGAGTGTGCGCGCTGTGGAATAGCTCTCCATGGCCCAGGCCATGAACTCGTCCCGGCCGGCTGGGCTTTCCGCTGCGGGCATCACAACATCCACGATGCGCGCCTCGGCCTCGCCCGCCTCCTGCACCAGCCGTAGCGCCTGCCGCGCCGCCGGCCGGTGCGCCTGCACCACCACCAGCGCGCCCGGTGCCTGAAACAGGCCGGCCGGCGCCTGCAGCACCGATAGCAGAGGGAAGGGGGCGTGCGGGTCCGCCGGCAGCCGCTCCGCCGCGTCGCCGCACAGGTAAATCAGCAGCTTCCAGGGTTGTGTCGTCATGGTGTACCTCCTTCTTCGTTAAACGCCCACATGGTCCCGGTTCGGGCACGAGCTAGACGAGCAAATACTGCTCCAGCGGCTCCTGCCAGTTGGCCGGCGTGTACTCGCCGGTGGCCGCGTCCAACCGGTAGTCCCCGCGATAGTCGCCCCGGGCCACCCGCTGCAGCATCTCCACCAGCCGGTCCACATCCTCAGGGCTGTTGTAGCAGCCAAAGCTCATGCGCACCATCCCCGGCATGGCGCTGCGATCGCCGTGCAGGATCTGGTCGCGCCAGGTCGCCGCCTCGTCGTAGTTCAGGTTCAACAGGTGCACCACGTACGGATGGGCGCAAAAACACCCGCTGCGCACGCCGATGCCCCCCTCGTAGCCCAGGATGGCCGCCAACAAAAAGTGCGATACCCCCTCCAGGTTGAAGGGGATCACGCCTACCTTCTCGTGCATCCGCGCCGGGTCGGTCTCGCCGTAGATCTTGATTCCTGGCACGCTCTGCAGCTGCTCCAGGGCGTAGCGCAACAGCGCCTCCTCGTGCGCCGCCACCTGGTCCATCCCCACCGCCATCAAGGCCCTGGCCGCCGCCGCCATCGCCACCGCGCCCACCACGTTGGGGCTGCCGGCCTCCTCCCGGTCGGGCATCCCGGCCCACGCTACCTCGTCCAGGGTTACCACGTCCACCGTGCCGCCCCCCGTGTACTCGGGCGCGCTCTCGAGGAACACCGCCTTCGGCCCCACCAACGCGCCGGTGCCGAACGGCGCATACATCTTGTGCGCCGACAGGGTCACGAAGTCCAGGTGCTCCGGGTCGTCGTCCGGCCGCATGTCCACCCGACGGTGCGGCGCCATCTGCGCCGCGTCCACCAGGATGCGCGCGCCCACGGTATGGGCCTTGCGCGCCAGC
>JAULUH010000246.1:0-7405 GCA_032111745.1 Anaerolineae bacterium
GGGGGCTGGCGGCCAGCCGTTGGCCCAGGGCCGCAAAGCCAGTCTCATCCAGGGCAGGAGCGACCAGGCCTGGCTGCCACATCTCCCGTTCCCCAGGCAGGCCAACCCGGTGGTTGCTCAGGTTGTACACGCCGTAGACGACGGCCAGGCTGTCACCCAGGGCCTCCCGAGAAGCGTGTGCCAGCACTGCAGCGGTGGTGGCGGCGTTCAGTACCACCGCCGTCTCGACCAGAGCCGCGCGATAGCCAGGCATCTCGGCTACCTTAGGGCCGTGGACCCGGGACAGGGCATCGGCTGCAGCCCGTACACTGACCATGATCTTGTCGACGATGGCCCGCACGGGCAGGTTCACGGCCACGCCGATGTAGCTGGCCGGAGCCAGGAACACGTCCACCGCGACCGTCACTGCACCACAACCGGTGTGGCCCATCACCACCACCAGGCGCACGCTGCCCATGTGAGCGACGGCGTAGTTGATGCTGCCAACGCACTCGTCCCCAGGCACATTGCCGGCCACCCGCACCACGAACAG
This sequence comes from Anaerolineae bacterium, assembly GCA_032111745.1. GTDB lineage: Bacteria > Chloroflexota > Anaerolineae > JAAEKA01 > JAAEKA01 > JAULUH01. Next base: position 533 of record JAULUH010000246.1, read on the forward strand.
GTCGTTGGCGTGCTGGTCGAACAGCAGCTCCACCGGCACCCGGGCATCCGCACAGCTGAGCACTACCGCAAAGGGCTCCTGCTTGGGCACCTGCCCCGGCACTTCCGCCAGTCCGAGGTCCGCAGCTACCACCTCAACCACATGGCGGACATCTTGCCCCGCCTGGCCGGCCTCGTCCAGGGTTGTGGCAATGCCAAGGTTACCGGCCTCCAACATCTCGCGGGCCTCTGCAGCGTTACCAGGGACAATCTCCGCGCGCTGCTGGGTTGGATCATAGTGCCAAACGATTTCAAGCATAGGTCCTCCAAGAGAGAGTGAGGTTGAACAACAAACAGGCTTAAGGCAGCTCGGCCGGTCCGCACCAACTGGTTCACAGACCAGAAGGGGCTGATCTTGCTCCAGCGTGCAAGACGTGCTCGGCGATGTCCAGGGCAGCGCGCGGGCGGCCCAAGCGAGCGCTGTTGCGCCGCATGATCGCCAGGCGCTCGGGGTCCGCCAACAGGGAAACGACCGCGTAGGGAACCATCTCCGCCCCTCGCAGCTGCACACCCGCGCCAGCGCCGGTCACGAAGTCGGCGTTCCACTCCTCCTGGCCGGGGATGGGCGACACCACCACCATGGGCGCCCCACGCGCCAGCGCCTCGGCAGTAATCAGCCCACCCGATTTGGTGATGACCATGTCACTGGCCACCAGCAGATCATCCACGTAGTCCACAAAGCCCAGCTGGCGCAGCTGCACCTGGGGCGTGCTTTCCAGGCCAGCCAGGGCCTCCTGCATCTGCGCGTTGCGGCCGGCGACCGCCACCACGGTCATGGAGATGGGGCTGCGCAGCAAGAGCTCCACCATGTGCCGGACCCGCTCGGGAAGCAGGCCACCGGCGAAGAGGATCACCACCGGCCCGCCGGGCAACTCATGCTTGGCGCGCACCGCGGCCGGGGACTTGGGTTTAGCAATCGCCGGATTTATCGGAATACCGGTTGCGTGCACTAAATCCGCATCGATGCCCCAGTCCATCAGCACCTGGCGCATCAGGTCGCTGGCTACGAAATAGGCGGCAACCCCCGGCATGAACCAGCTGGCATGATGCATGAAGTCGGTCAGCACCACGTAGTCCGGCTGGCCAAAGCCATACTCCTTGCGAAAGCCCTCGATGACCATGGAGGCAAAAGGCATGGTGGATAGAATGATATCGGGCTGTAGCCGATACAGATACGCCAGCAACTCCTGGTAGAAGATCATCTGCAGGCTGGCCAGGACACGATTGGTCTCCAGCACATCCTCGACCCCCCTCCCTTTCTTAGCATCGGTAGTGGTATAAAGCAGCTTCCAGAGCTGAGGGGTTTTCTGGCTAATCCGATCGTACCACTGCTTGAGCTGGCCGCCAACCAGGGGCGAGGAAAAAGCCAGCAGGTCGGCCACGTACACATCCTGCTCGCCCAGCTGGTGGAAAGCCTTTTCCAGCGAACGCGCCGCACTGACGTGGCCTGAGCCCAGGGAGGCATGAATGATGAAGATACGTGGCATGACGATTCAATCTTTCTCCTCGGTCCGACAAGGGTCCGGCACCAGCAGATCACATACCGTCGATGATCACGAGGTGGTTGGGACTGCGGTACTAACGCGCCACCATCACGCCGGGCTGGCAGGTGCGGCAGAAATGGGTAGCCGAGCCCTGCCGCTTCACCTCGCTGATTGCACTGCCGCAGCGCGGGCAGAGCGAGCCACCCTTGCCGTGCACGGACAGAAAGTCGCGCACCTCGACGTCGATCTGGTCACCTAGCCGTGCACTCAGGGTCTGAATGGCCTCGTCCAGCACGGTCTGCATAGCATGGTGCAACGCGGCCACGTCGTCTGGGGCCAGGCTGGACCGGCGACGGAACGGGTAGAGGCGGGCTCGCCACAGGATCTCGTCGGCATAGGCGTTGCCAATGCCGGCCACAAAGGTCTGGTCGACCAGCACACCCTTGATCTCGCCGCGCCGCGCCCGTAATCGCTCACGAAACACCTCCAGGGTCAGCGCCGCATCGTTGGCTTCCGGCCCGAGACTGGCAAAGGTGGGCACCTCTTCCGGATCATGCACCACGTACACCTTGCCCATGTCCCGCGCATCGTGGTAGCGCAACTCCTGGCCATCCACCAGTCCCAGCACCAGGGCATCGCGACTGCGATGGCGAGCCAGAGGCCTGCCATAACGCAGGCGGCCAGCCAGCATGGGATGTATGACCAGCACTGCGTCGCTGTCGAGAAACAGCAAAAGGAATTTTCCTCGGCGCTGCACCCCGCTGAAGCTCCGGCCAATCAGATGGGGGGCAAGCTCCTCGCCAGTCTCTGTCGCCAGCAAGTTGCGCACGATCAGGGGGCGCAGAATTTCAACCGAAACGATCGGCACGCCCACAACACGGCCGGCCAGCACATGGCGAATGACCTCCAGGTCGGGAAGTTCAGGCATGGCTGGCAGCCACCGGCGATCTCGGCCGGCACCAGGTGCCCGCTGCAGCAGCGCCAAACTGGTGGGGTTTCATTCCGTCAGGTCAGTCAGAGTAGCTTGCAGCAGTGCCAACAGGGGCTCCACCGGCACCAATACGCCCGCGCCTTTCTTTCCGGCGCTGATCTCGATCTGCTCGAAGAGGATAGCAGTCTCGTCCACGAAGACGGGCCAGTGCCTATCCATCAGAGCCAGGGGCGAGATGCCCCCCTTCTCCAGGCCGGTCAGCTGCTCGGCCTCCCGGTGCGAGGCCATCTGCACTTTCTTCTCGCCAGCTGCAGCTGCCAGCTTTTTCAGGGCCAGCTGTGCATCCCCTGGCACCAGGGCCAACAATGGCCGGGCACCTGGCCGCTCAGGCAGCACCACCAGGGTCTTGAAGGCCTGCTCGGGGGGCAGGCCCACTGCGGCCGCCACCTCCGCAGCCGAGAGGTGCTCCTCCACGACGTAACTCAGTGGGTCATAAGGGATACCGTGCCCCTCTAGCACACGCATGGCGAGGGTCTTGCCAGGCCTGGACATACGACTTGACGCAGTGCCGGGCGCTGTTCGCAGCGCCCGGCACCAGGATCAGGGTTTATTTGACGCCCGGTACATAGACGTCAACCCACACCAGCCGGTGGTCGGAGCTGGGGAAGGGGAACACCCCCACCAGCGGGAACAGAGGATCATCGGTCGTGGGCCAGAAGACCGCCGCGTCATCGATGCGCAGGCTCTTGCTGGGCAGCACATAGTCCGCCCGCAGGTTGCCCGGTGTATTGTCGGCGAAGTCGGCAGTATCATAGGCAGGGTCGCCGATATGGCTGGCGTTGGCGCCGCCCTGCAGCGCAGCCTGCTCCGGGCCACCTGCGCTGCTCGGTGTTACCTTCGTGTTCACCTGGGGATGATCCAGCAGCTGCTGGATAGCACCGGGTATGCTGTCGCCATCATAGGGATCGGAGTTCTCGTCACCTGCAATGACGAAGGGATCCCCAGGGGTGAGGCCGCCGTAGATGCCGGCATCGTCGTAGATGTATCCATTGCGGGACGGCAGGATGTAATCCGCCCAGAAGCGAATCTCGTCGTAGTTGCGCGTCCCGTTGCGATCCTCAGGACCGTCAAACACCGGGGGCGTGGGGTGGCTCACCAGAAAATGCACGGTCTTGCCGTCGATCAGGATCGGCACATCCCAGTGGCTCTTGGACGAAAGCCGGAACACCGCCAACTCCTGGGGCGAGTACCAATCTGCCGGATCAGGTGTGTTGGGATCGTCAGGGAGCAAGGCACCCGGCATGTCTTTCCACAGGAAGAGCTGGAAAGTACGGATGTGTTCGTAGTCGATGGGATAGCGCGAGTACACGGCCATGCCAAACTGGCCCGGGAAGAAGCCAAAGCCGAAGGCATCGTCGGGTCCACCCACGACTCCGTTGTTGTTCAGGTCGAAACCCGAGGGGATACCGGTGTTGGATGGGGCCACATAGAAATACGGGTACGCAATGGGCTGGGCGCCGTTCTGCGGGATTGCCAGGTAGTTGTCTCGAAACAGCTGGGCGGCTACTCCGCCGGCGTCGTAGTCGAACTCGTTGATCAGCAGCACGTCAGGCTGGGTGCGCTGGATGATCTCGGCCACCGTCCTGGCCTGAACGTTGTTGGGGGTCGAGAGGTCAGCGATCAGGCCGCCGGCGCTGAACCGATTGAGGGATGCGTTGAAAGTGGCAAACCGAACCGGTGCCGGCTTGGCTGCCTCGGCCGGTAGCACCGCCAGGAAGGCGGTAACCACCAGCACGACGACCACCAAGGTCTTCAAGGATCTGTTCCTACGCATGGGATATACTCCTTTCACTGAACCACTGACAAATCTCCAGGGCATCTCTACCTGCTCCAATCGCCCAGCCGTCTGCGTCACGTCCAGGCTGGCGGTACAGAGCTATTCTAACCGATCCTGCACTGCAGCGCAACCCCCTCAGCCCGACAACAGGCGCTCAACCCAGTCGGCTACTACCGCGGCCGTCCGCACTGGTGCCTCCAGCGGCACCAGGTGCCCGGCCTCTGCCAGCTCGACAAAGGTGTCGGCCGGGCGCTCCCGCTGCCACTTGCGCCAGGCAGCCTCCGAGAGGGTGTCTGACCAGGCGCCTCGTATGGCCAGGATGGGCAGGCTAGCCGCCCGGAGCCGGCGCCATACATAAGGCGGCGTGCCGTAGATATAGGCCTCCCATTCCCTGGGATAGGCCAGCCGGTAATCGCCATCAGCCGTAGCTACCAGGCCATGCGCACCGAAATCGGCCAGCACCTCTTGGGGGAACCGGCGGAACGCTCGCTTGGAGCGATGAAACTCCACACCCTCCTCCACCGAGTGGAAGCGGTCGGGCCGCGCCAGGGTCTTGGCGATCAACCGGGACCGCCGCCGCAAAGGTGGCGGCGTGGCCCGGACAGCCAGCCAGAACCGGGTATCAAAGAACACCGGGTCGATCAACACCAGGCCACGGAAGAGGTCAGGCCGTTTCCCCGCGGCCAGCATTGTAGCCACAGCTCCCAGGGAATGGCCGGCGCCGATGACCGGCGCCATGCCTGTCGCCTCGAGAAAGGCGATCAGGTCGTCCGCGTAGTCGGTCCACTCCATGTGCCCGGGAGGAGCACCTGCATCGTCCCAGGTCGCCCGATGGGCCAGGCCAAAGACGTGAAAGCGGCGCGCCAGCTCGCGCAGAAAGAGCCGGTAGGTACCGAACGGATAGGCGTTGGCGTGGTAGAAGTGCAGCAGCGGGCCATCGCCGCCCGCGTCGTACCAGTGGGCGCTGCCGCGGCCGAAACTGGCAGAGTGTCGCTCCATGCCGGCACATGCTCCCGAGAGTAGTTCGCGGCCGCCATTCTACCAGACCCACGCCGGATCGTCCACACCAGTGCCGGCCAGCTATGGCTCAGAGAAATAGGCAACGCGAAGCTGCGCAACTGGGCTATGACCGCCCACAGCTCCTCTTCGGTGTAGATGGTGCCCCAATAGGGCATGGAGGTACCCATCCCCCCGCGCACCAGCTTGCCGTAATAGAGCAGGTCGGAGGCACCGGACTGGGCTGCCAGATCGGTGAAGTCTACGACGGGTCTGTCCATCCCGGGCATCTCCATACCGGGTATACCCTGATTCATCCTGTGAGGGATAGGCCCTTCGGGCATGGCGTGCTGCGGCGCCAGCGCGGCCGCTCCAGGGCCGTCGCCGCGACCCTCCGATCCATGACAGCCAATGCAATCACGCTGATACAGCTGTTGACCCAGCTGGAGCGCCACAGGCGTGGTTGTAGCAGACCATAGAAAGGCGACCACATCCCAGCGCGCGGCCGGCGATAGCTCGGCCAGGGCTGCGCTTTCAGGAAGCCCGGGTGTGGAAAGCAGCTGGTAGACCTGGCTTGGGCTGCGGTGCCGCAGATCGAGATCAGCCATCGCCTCGGCCACAGGCCGGGCACTGATCTGCGACCATACCCGTGCCCCGGCCGCCGCTTCAGGGATTGCTGCCGGCACGAACTCACCGGGATGGTCGGCATCCACATCGATGCCTGCTGCCATCCAGTTGGTGCGGGGCGGATCGACATCCTGTTCGGATGCGGCCGGGTCAGCCGGATCGACGACCTGCAGGATACCGCGCATACGCCAGTGGCCGTCCTGGCACCAGACCGTGCACAGGTAGGTGTAGCGACCGGCCTGGCCGGCCACGAACTCGATCTCCTGCACCTTGCCCGACTCCACCCAACCCGCATCCACGCCGAGCTTGGGTATGCTGAAACCGTGGACGACATCGGCGCTGGTCAGCCGCAGGCGGACGCGCTCACCTTTGTGCACCGTGATGATCTCCGGTGCCCAGCCGCCATGCTCCGTAGTGGGCAACCGGCCGGTCAGCTCGATCACGCGCGTGGGGCCTGTGGCGTTGATGGCCCGGTAGCCAAAGATGGCCAGCGGCAGGCCCAAGACCACGGCCAATACCAATCCCAGGGCCACGCGCTCGGATCGCGTGCGAAACGCTTGATAGGTCTCGGAGCTTGACTGTAGAGTTATGGGAGGTATCGATCGGTGCGGGCCAGGTATCAGCCCAGGTAGAGCCCCAGCAACACCAGGGTGGCTGTGGCCAGGAAGAGGGTCGTGGGCAGCGCGGCCCGCAGGGTGCGCTCCCGGGTCTGTTCCTGGGCAATGCGCCACGCGGTGGCGATGCTGAACGCCAGCCCACCCAACAAGACCGGCACCTGGAGGTAGGGCACCAGCCCGGGTACGAGGGGTGTCCACGGGACATCGCGCAGGCCCAGCAGGTTCCAGCCCCAGCCGAAGGGATCGGCGATGACCGGAAGGGCGTAGCTGATGTTCACCAAGACAAAGCCCAGGCTGAAGGCGATCCAGGCCGCCAGGCCCAGCGGTACCAGGGTGTAGGCTT
>JAULUH010000247.1:0-618 GCA_032111745.1 Anaerolineae bacterium
CGCCTGAGCGTCTTGCTGCCAGGGAGCGGGCGGCCTGGTTGGGTTGATAGCCGTGCTCGTGGATGACCTGCCAGACCCGCTCGCGCACTTCGGGCCGTACATTGGGTTGTTCGTTGATCACACGCGAGGCCGTAGAGCGAGAGACACCGGCCAGCTTGGCGATCTCTTCCAGAGTGAGGGCCATGATGCTCCTTTCTTTGTTGTGTTGGGAGCGCTACCATTGGCTAATCTCATTGTACAGGATTGCACTGGCGAGGGCTTGGAGAAAAGCGAGATGGAAGGGGACGTTTCATAGAAGGCGCCCAATGGCGTCTGCAACCCGCCGCCCCCATTCAGCTGCGCCAGGACCCCCATCTCAGCACAGGGGCATGTCTCTTGCGGGTTGGATAGCGGCCAGCATCCGCAACAAGACGGCAGGGTCGTGGGTCATGGCCCGCGCCCGGGTATGAACGACGGGGCGGCCACGGAGGGCACGCCCCTACCAAGGGAGAGGTATCGCGTATGCATCCCGTACGGCGAGGATGGCGAACTCAGCCGGCGTGTGACCGTGCTCTTATCCGCGGCGGTAGGCTTCTGGCGACATGCCGGTCTCGCGACGGAAGACGCGGCTGAAGTAGC
>JAULUH010000247.1:628-4674 GCA_032111745.1 Anaerolineae bacterium
TCCATGGCGATCTGGGTGATGGTGTGGTCTGTCTCTTTGAGCAGGCGCCTGGCCTGGGTGATGCGATAGCGACTGAGGTAGGCGATGGGGGTCATGCCCAGCTCCTGGCGGAAGCAGTAGGTCAGGTAGTCCTCGCTCATGCCCACATGGCGGGCCAGGTCCTGGCGCGATATGGGCTCCGCATAGTGCCGGTGCAGGTAGACCATGGCCTGGCGCACCAGGCGTTGGGCCTCGGAGCTGAGCTTCTGTTGTCGCTCCAGCGCCGCATCCAGGTGGGCCAGGGTTTCCTCGAGGTCGAAGAGCCCTTTGCCCAGGACGGTTGCCACGCCCTGGTTCAGCCGGGCCATCTCCGCGGCGGTGAGGACCTGGCCGGTGATCACGATCACGGGGATGTCGCGCGTGGCTGCCCGGTCCCGCATGGCATCCAAAACGGCAAAGCCGTCCATCTCCGGCATCATCAGGTCCAGCATCACCAGATCGACCGGTGTCCGGGCGAGGACCTCCAGTGCCTCGCGGCCATGGTGGGCTTTGAGCACACGGTTGCCGGGCGAATGGGCCAGCACGATCCGGGCGTGCATGTCCAGGGTGTCAGGATCGTCGTCGACCACCAGGAAGGTGCGCGTCGGGCGATCCACACTGGTGACGAGCCAGCGTTGGTCCAGCGCCCGCGCCAGCTCGTCTAGCTCGATGGGCTTGGTGAGGTAGTCCAATTCCATCACGGCGCTGCTGTCCTGCCCAACCGCGTAGAACATGACCGGGATGTCCCGGGTCGAGGCGTTGCCCTTGATGGCCTTCAGCGCGTCCCACCCGTAGTCGGGTGCCACGCTGATATCCAGCACTACGGCAGTCGGAGGGCCTGCCAGCAACCGGGCAAGCCAGGCCTGGGTTTCGGCCAGCTGCTCCACCTGCACCTGGAACCCGCGCCGGCTCAGGTGTTCCTGTAGACGCTCAGCGTTACCTGCAGGTGGGATGAGCACCAGCACAACTGGCTCAAGGGCGGCCGGCGCGGCGGGCTGCGGCCTGGGAGCCTCGGGTGCCGGCACGGTGGGCAAGGTGAAGTAGAAGGATGATCCGGCGCCCTCCTCGCCGGTGGAGTGCATCCCCATGGTCCCATCGTGCAGCGCCACCAGGCGCTGGCAGATCGACAGGCCCAGGCCCAGGCCACGGTAGCCGCGGGCGACGCTGCGCTCCGAGCGGCGAAACTCGTCGAAGATCGCCTGTTGCTCGGCCGGGGGAATGCCCAGGCCAGTGTCACGCACGATCACAGTCACATGGTCCGGTCCAGCCTTCATGGTCAAGCTCACCTCGCCCCGCTCGGTGAACTTGACTGCATTGCTGATCAGGTTCAGGGCTACCTGGCGCAGGCGCATGCGGTCGCCCCACACCCACGGTCCAGAGTCGGGCAGGTCGGAGCGCCAGGCCAGCCCCTTGTCAGCTGCCAGCTGCTGCCCCGTCTCTGCCACCAGGCGCAGCGCCTGGGCCAAATCGACGTACTCTCGCGTCAGGCGCAGTTGCCCGGCCTCGCTGCTGGCCAGGTCGAGGACGTCGCCGATCAGGCCACCCAGGTGCTGGGCACTGGCGTGGATCCGTTCTATGTCCTGCTGAATAGCCTCGGGCAGCGGCCCAGTAGCGTCGTCGTCCTGCTGCATCAGGAGTCCACTCAGCCCGACGATCAGGTTCAGCGGTGTGCGTAGCTCATGGCTGACCGTGGAGAGAAAGCGGCTCTTCAACCGGTTGGCCTCCTCAGCCGCGCGGCGAGCCTCGGTGGCCTCCCGGTACAACTGGCTGGTGTTGAGGGCGGCTGCCAGCTGCTGCGCGATGGCACCGTTTAGCTCCAGATGTGCGGTATCGAGAGCCACGTATCCTGTCCGGCCCAGGGCGCTGGCCAGCGGCAGCAGCGCCAGGCTGAAGGCGCGATTCCCGGGCACCCATCCTGCGGGGGGAAATGCGCGGCTGGGGAAGCGTATCTCCCCGCGCTGCAGGTCGGTCACCGAGCGCATCGAGCTCCAGGCAACCGGATCGTCGTCCTCGGGGCTCAGCTGCGCCACCCAGGCCAGATCTATGCCCAGCGCGGGCAACGCCCGCGCCAGCGTGGTGTAGACCTGGCCCTCGTCCAACGTATTCAGCAATTGCGCGGTCAACTGGCCAATCCGATCGCCTGTCCACCCCTGGTCGACCACGTACTGCCGGTGTTGCTGGCGCATGGCAGCGCTGATGGTGATGCGCGCCTGGTTCAGTACCTCGCGTGCCACCTCACTGTCGGCGGAGGATGACCAGCTGGATAGCAGGTCGGGCAGCTCAGCACGCAGTATCGAGATCGCTACCTGCCAGAGGTGAGCATCGTCACCGCGGGCAGCCATCTGTCGCAAGACCTCATCCAGGGCCATCTGAAACCGCGTGGCATCGTCCGTGGCCACGCTGGCCCGCAACGTCTCGAGCAGATGCTCGCACAGGGCGATCGCTTCTTGGGCACTCAAGCCCTGGGCCTCGGCCAGAATCGATGCTGCCATTCTCTGGGCCAGCTGAGCCAGCTGTGCATCGGCCTCGAGGCTCCCCTGGTAAGGCGCGGTGGCGTCGAGCACGTCCGCCAGCACGGCGCTACGGCCACAGCCACAGGACTCGCGAATGATCAGGCGTGTGGGGACCTGCACCCGCTGGTCGGGCTCGCCGCGCCCGTCCAGGCGCTGTAATAGCAACTCCACCGCCCGGTATCCCATCTTGAACAGCGGCACATGCACACTGCTCAGGGCGGGTTGCTGGACAGGACTCTCGGGCCGGTCGTCGAAGCCGATGACAGCCACCTCGCCGGGGACGCCGCGCCCAGCCTCTTCCAGCGCCTGGATTGCCCCCAGGGCAGACTCGTCATTGCTGGCCAGGACCGCAGTGAAGGCTGCACCCGAACTGGCGATTTGCTGCATGGCCGCATAGCCGGCGCTGAAGACGTGACGGCCAAACGCCACCAGGCGGGGATCGCCGGGCAGGTCGAAGGTCTGCAGCGCAGATCGGTACGCGCGGAGGCGGTCGCCGGTGTCTCCCTCCATGTCTTCGGGGCTGCCGGCGATGAAGGCGATGCGTCGATGCCCATGCTCGACGAGATGCCGCATCGCCTGCAGGATGCCGTTGGCATTGTCCACAAGGATTGTTGGGCCGCGTTCGCCGGCGCCGATGAAGACCACCGGATGCCCCCCAGCTATCACCTCTTGCAGGTAGCGCGATCGCGTGTCTGAATGCAGCGGGTTGACCGCGATGAGGCCATCGGTGTTCCACGGCCCGATGGGCACGAAATCCGCCTCTGAAGAAGGAACGGGCCAGGTGGGGCGCAGCAGGTCCGTGGCGCTGGCCGATGCGCCCATGCCGCAGCCCAGCAGGAGGTTGCAGTCCAGGGTGGCTGCAGCCAGGCGAATTCCCCGGTAGATGGGATTGAGATAGCTCAGCGGGGTGGCTGTCCAGTAGAACTGCCAGCCTGCCAGGACGCCGATGGTTGGCCGGTCGTGTCGCAGCTTGCGCGCCATGGAGTATGTCTCGTGTGAACCAAATGCCTGGTAACCACAGCTGTAATACAAGGATTTTACCACAGATACCGCTTGCGGTGCCACCCGCGGGCAGCGATGACCCTTTGGGCATGACCAACGCGCTGACCCCTACGCCGGGTAGCCAGGCATGTGCGCGACCACGCCCGGGAAGCCACAAATTGTGGAAGAGCTCCCAGGAGTGCTATACTTGGGGCGTCTCGTCCAGAACCGGCTGCTGCACCACGGTTTGGTGCTGATGACTGCAACCTAAAGGAGTTTGAATGATGCAAGTCGAAATACGCTATCAGCCTTCCTACGCGTTGGCTCTGGTCACCCTCGACGAGGGTGAGTCCATCCAAACCGAGGGCGGGGCCATGGTAGGCATGTCGCCGGACCTGGCATTGGACACAGCCGCTACGGGCGGCTTGCTGAAGTCATTGGGCCGCATGATGTTTGGCGGCGAGAGTTTCTTCCTCAACACCTACACGGCCAGGAAGCAGGGGGACTCTGTGGCCCTGGCGCCGCCGTTGCCCG
>JAULUH010000248.1:0-19915 GCA_032111745.1 Anaerolineae bacterium
CCCTCCCAAATCCAGCCTTGCGTGCCCGTGGCGCGGGCCAGCTCAAAGGCCTCCGCACGCGCCGCCGCGAAGTCGAAGGTGCTGGCCTGGGTTTTGCCAAGCTCCAGAAACTGCAACAACTCCTCGTCGGAGGTGTGGGCCAGCTCCCAGAAGGTGCCAATGCCATGGGCGTAGAGCCGGCGCCGGCGGGCTGCGCCGATGCCTGTCACCTTGCTCAGGTCCTGCAGGCGCAACACCAGCTGGGGCTCGGCGCCGGCCACCAGCGCAGCACTGGCGGCGTTGCGCTTGAACGCCGGCCGATTCTCCAACGCCAGGGCCAGGGCGCTCCTGGCCTCGACGAACCTGGTCGCCTCATCCCGGGAGCGCAGCTCGGCCAGCTCGACCGCCTCGGTCTCGATCTGAGCCTGGAGCTCGCTGGCCTTGCCCTGCAGATCCTGCAACAGGGCCTCCGAGGCCTCTACCTGCGCCTCCAGTGCCACGACCTGCTGCCGGGCAGCAACCAACTCACCCTCGCGCTTGGCCAGGGTCTGCTGCAGCTCATCCTTCTCGGCGCTGGCGTTGTTGCGGTCCACCTGCAGGGCCTGAATCTGGGCGTTGAGATCGTCCACCGTGCCCTGCAAGGCCTGCACCTGCTGCTGCGCGGCCGCCAGCGCAGCTTCCTGCTCCTGCAGACTGGCCTCCAGGCTGGCCTTGTCGGCGGCCAGCCCATTGACCTGGTCCTCAAGCTCCACCAGGGTCGCCGCCTGGGTCTTGCTCGCCTCCGTCACCCGCTCTACCATGGCCGCCAGAGCCACGATGCCGGCTAGCTGCGGGGCCTGGTCCTCCTCCGGCAAGATGAGATCCGCCGGCAGGATAGCCTGCAGTAGTTCCTGCTGCCGAGCGATCTGGTGGTTGAGATCGCTCAACACCATCTCCCGCGTGGCCAGTTGCTCGTCCAGCTCCGCCCTGCCCGCCAGCGCCTGTACAAGTTCGCTCTCCAGGTTGGCGATCCGCGCCCGGGCGTCGCCCAGCTCCTGCTGGCGTGCACCCAGATCTTGCGCCAGGCCGGCCCGCGCCTGCTCGGTATCAGCGATCCGGGTTTGCAGACCGGCCAACTCTGAGACGGCCTGGCTAAGACTCTTCTCCAGCACGGCCTGCTTTTTATTGCTGGCCTGGGACGCCGTCCTGACTCGCTTCTGCGCGGCCTCCAGTTGCTTTTGGAGGTCTTCCAGCAAGGTCTCCCGCGCGGCCAGCTGCGCCGCTGCAGCGTCCCGCTCCGCCGTCACCTGCGCCAGGTCTGCCCGCAGCTGGCCCAGGTCGGGCAAGCGGGTGCCCGGGGCCAGAGCGAGCCATTCCTCCGGCAGCAGCGCCACCCGCACCAGTAGCGCCTCGTACTCGCGGTTGCGCTGCTCCAGGGCATGGGCCAGCTGCGCGCCCATGGAAGTCAACGCGCTGAGGCTGTAGCGGAGGTGGGGGATGTCGGCCAGGCTTTCCGTGGCCAGCTCCCGCGCCATCTCCCTGGCCTCAGATTCAGTTATCACCGTCACCGGCAAGGTTTCCATCAGCAGTGCTCCTCATACCCCATAATAGCCTGTCCAGGGGTGTCCGCGGCCTACCATGAACAGGCCGGTTTGACAGGGATGGCAGCCAGTGACCTAGAATTTGCCACCGACGACCTTGCCAGCCTTCATCGCCTCGACCTCGGCGGTCAGCGCCGCGATGCGCAAATTGGCGTCCTTGAGCTGATCCTCCTTAAGCCGCAGCATCGTAGAGGTCAGCAACGCCAGCTCTCCGGCGACGTCGCCGCGCGCATTCTGCAGCTTGTTCTCCAGATCTTGGTTGTAGGTGGTGAGGACCACGACGTCACGGCGCAGGTCGCCCAGCTCCGACTGGGTGGTCACCAGGACGCTCTGGGTTTCCATCAGCTCACGCTGCAGCCTGACTGCGCGTAGATAGGCCTCGTTGAGGGCCACCTCTTTGTTCTCCAGGGCGCTGCTCGCCGCGGCCAGCTTCTCCTGTGTCGCCGCCGCCTCGGCCGCACTGGCCTCCAGGTTTGCCAGCACGACATGGTGCTGCCCTTCGAGCTGGACATAGACTGCGTTCAGGTCGTCCATCTCTCGCATGTGGCCTTCCAGGCTGCTCTCCACCTGTTCCCGTTCGCTCGTGGCCAGCTCCAGATCCGCGCGGGCTTGGGCAAGGCTGGCCTCGCACGTGGCCATGTTGGTCTCGCAGGTAGCCAGGTTGATCTGTAGGGTCTGCGCTTGCCGGCGCATCTCGGCCAGGCTGCGGTCGCTGGCCGTGAGCTTGTCGGTGAGGTCTTGGATAGTGGCCCGCAGCTGGTTGGCCGTACCCCGCATGGCAAGCCACGTGATCAGCCAGCCCAGGATCAGGCCACCCAGTCCACCTACTAGTAGTTGTTGCCAGTAGGTCTGCAGGTAAGCCGTCAATGAGTCCATGGTGTGCCTCCTTATGGAAAAGCCGGATTGTGGATGTGGTGGAGATAGCTTGATGTAGAGCGATCAGGCAACGCGAGAATTATACCGCCATCGCAGCCGAATAGGCAAATGGATTATGTTTGTTCGGATCGAGATAGCCAGGCCTTTGGCAGATCGCAGGCGCCTGGATAGCTCCAAGCCTGCCTTCCAGCTTACGCCAAAACACAGTGAAGAGCCAGGCCCCAAAGGATGTAGAAAGGATGCATTTTCCGGCGCCCACGCAGCCTCCCGCTCCCCCAGACTATCCCTCACGCAGGAACAGCCGTTGGGCCAGCTCCTGCCATACCACCCCCGCCAGGATCAGCCCCAGCCCCAGCAGCCAGATGCGGGCGTCTACCCAGAAAGCCAGAAACAAGCAGGCGAGCAAGCCCGCGATGGCGATCCAACGCGGATACAATCGCTCTCGCGGCCCCAGCCGCAGCGCCGCCAGGTTGGTGATGGCATAGTAGATCAACACGGTGAACGCGCTGAAGGACCAGGTGACGGCCACATTGCCGATCAGCACCAACCCGGCAATCGCCGTGCCCATCACGATGACGGCCACCGCCGGCGTGGTGCCGGCCTCGTTCAGCCGGGCCACGGCCGGGGGCATGTCGCCTCGCCGCCCCATGGCCAGCAACACCCGCGACAACCCCAGGATCAGGTTCAACAACACGCCCAGCATGGCCGTGATTGCACCCACCGCCACCAGCTGCGGAACGGGAGTTGAGGCAAAGGCGTAGGCGGCCTCCACCAGCGGTGCCGCCACCCGGGCCACCGAGGCCGCCAATGCTGGCGCACCGACAGTGCCCACCGCCACCAGGGCCACGGTCATGTATAGCACCATCGTGATGGCCAGCGTAGCGATGATGGCCCGGGGGATGGTCTGCCGCGGCTGCCGCACCTCCTCTCCCATGGTGGCGATGCGGCCGTAGCCCGTGTAGGCCACAAACATCAAGGCCGTGGCCTCCAGCAGGTTGGCCAGCCCTCCCTTCCCATCCTGGCGCAGGAAGGGCACGAAGTTGCTGGCCTCCATCGCCGGCACCCCAGCCACCACAAACACGCCCAGCGCCAGCAAGGTCACCGATACGATGGCCGTATTGGCTGCGTTGGAGCGCCGGATGCCCCCCAGCACGATGGCTGTGAGCACGATCACTGCCGCCAGGGCCACCGGAACCAGCCACCGCTCTGCGGCCGGAACGCGCAGGGCATCCAGCAGGTAGCCGGAGAAGCCCAGGGCGGCCGTGGCTGCCGACGCGCTCTTGGCCAGCAGGAACACCCAGCCCGCAGTGAAGCCCAGCCTCGGGTTCAGGTAGCGGTATCCATACTCATAGGTTCCCCCGCTCACCGGGTGGCTGGCGGCCAGCTGCGCGCTGTTCAGGCCGTTGCAGGTGGCCACCAGGGCGGCGATGGCAATAGCCAGCAACACCGCCGGCCCGGCCACGCCCGCGCCGATGCCCACGCTGACGAAGATGCCCGTGCCCACAATGGAGCCCAGGCCCATCAGCGTGGCGCCGAGCACGCCTAGCTCGCGCTGCAGCTGTTGCACGGATGGTCAGCTGCCGAGGGTGGCTACCATCACCGCCTTGATGGTGTGCATGCGATTCTCAGCCTGATCCCAGACCACGCTGTGCGGCGACTCGAACACCTCGTCGGTGACCTCCATGCCGTCGAGGCCAAACTTCTGATAGATCTGCTCGCCGATCTTGGTCTCCCGATTGTGAAACGCCGGCAGGCAGTGCATGAACTTGACCGCCGGGTTGCCGCTCTGCTCCAGCACAGCCCTGGTGACCTGGTAGGGCTGTAACAGGGCAATGCGCTCGGCCCAGACCGAGTCCGGTTCGCCCATGGAGACCCAGACGTCGGTATGCACGTAATTGACGCCGGCCACAGCCTCCGCCACGCTCTCGGTCAGGGTCAGGCGAGCCCCCGTCTCTGCGGCGATCACGCGGCAGGTCTCGACCAGCTCCTCCTTGGGCCACAACGCCTTGGGCGCACCGATACGCACGTCCATGCCCAGCTTGCACCCCCCCACCATCAGGGAGTTGCTCATGTTGAAGCGGGCATCGCCGAGATAACAGTAGGCAATCTGGCTCAGAGGCTTGTCCGAGTGCTCCATCATGGTCAGCATGTCGGCCAGGATCTGTGTCGGGTGGAACTCGTCGGTCAGGCCATTCCACACCGGCACACCGGCATGCTCGGCCAGGGTCTCGACCGTGGCCTGGGCGAAGCCGCGATACTCGATGCCGTCATACATGCGACCCAGCACCCGGGCCGTGTCCTTCATGGACTCCTTGGTGCCAATCTGGCTGCCCTCCGGCCCCAGGTAGGTGACGTGGGCGCCCTGGTCGTAGGCCGCCACCTCGAACGCGCAGCGAGTGCGCGTCGAGGCCTTCTCAAAGATCAGGGCGATGTTCTTGCCCTGCAGCCGGGGCTGCTCGTAGCCGCCATACTTGGCCGCCTTCAGGTCGGCCGCAAGCTTCAGCAAGAAGCGAATCTCATCAGGGGTGAAGTCCAGTAGCTTGACGAAGCTGCGCTGGCGTAGATTGACGGGCATGAGGGTTCTCCTGAAATCAGTGTTGATTTATGTCGACTTTTGGGCGACCAAAAACATGGACTTCGGATATCCCCGAAGTCCATGTGGCAAGAGGTGACCGGCACTTGTGGAAGTACCGGTCACCTACTGATAGGCGGACCGTTCACCTGCCTACCCAGGTGCCGGCACCTGTCTCCTTACTGTGGCTCGATCGGCACCGTCACGTTCACCGCCGCCTCCTGGAACACCGAGGTGCCACCACCTGAGGCCTCCAGCGTATAGACCACCGTGCCAACATCCGATGGGCAGTCCTGGATATTGCCGTTCTGCGGGCCGTTGTCCAGCAGCACCGCATCTCCCTTGCGCACCCGGGTGAGCTGGGTGCCACCACCGGTGGTCCAGGCCAGGGTGACGCACTGGCCCTGCTGAATCTGTGCCGGGTCGGCCGAGAAGCCGTAGATCATCGGCTGCGGGATTGGCGTTGGCGTGGGTGGCTCTGTCGTCGGCACCGGCGTGGGCGTTGGCTCGCTTGGCTGTGTGGCGTTGACATACACCACCGCCTGGCTGGTGCCGCCAGGGCCTGTGGCCGTTAGCTGGTAGCTGTAGGTACCGGGGCTGGGCGGGCAGTCCTGCCAGTTGCCCTTCACCGGTGCACCGTCCCATACCGTGTTGTTGTTGCGTCGCAGCACGACGTTGGTGACCTGGTTCTGCACCTCCCAGAACAGGTTGAGACACTGCCCGGCCGCAACCTGGGGCGGATCAGCAGAGAACTGGACAATGTTGGGCCTGTTGGCTACCTGAGTCACGTTGATGGTGATCTGGCTGGTGGTCACGGTGCCATCCCGGAAAACCACTCGCAGGTAGTAGGTGGTGGTCTGCTGTGGGCACTCTTGCTGGCTACCCTGGCCGCCCACTCCATGGTCCTGCCAGTTCTGGCCCTGGGAATAGAAGTAGACCGCCTGGACGTTGTTCACGCTCCAGTAGAAGGTCACACACTGGCCCTGCTGGATGTTGGTGGTATTGACCGTGAAGGTGACGTTGGCCACAGGGGTTGGCGTCGGCGCCGGGGTTGGCGTGGGGGGTGCAGGCACGCGAATGCCGACCCACACCGTCTCGCCAAAGCGCTGGCCCAGGTCGTTGGTCATCTGCCAGAAGCCCTGGTAGGTGCCGGGCACCGCCGGCGCGGTCAGCTGCACGGTAAAGTCGTAGGTGGCGCCAGGCGGCACGGTGCCACGAACGAAGATCGGTCCACCGCCCATCTGTGCTGCGGGGGTATTTCCGCGCACGAAGTCCAGGTAGTAAGCGCTGTCCCAGGTGCAGGTGCCGGTGTTGCGAATGCGCCAGCCCTTGACGAAGATCTGGCCCGGCTGCAGCACCGGCGGCGCGGTCATGTTCCGGTCATCGTAGCTCAGGTCCGCCACCCAAGCTGCACCGTCCACGCAGCGAGCCGGAGGCTGCGGCGTGGACGTGGGCTGGGCCGGGGCCGGGGTAGGCGTCGGCGGCTCAGGGGTCGCCGTGGGCACCACGACTACGTCCTCTCGCTGTACGTTCAGATATCGCTCTGCCAGCTCTGCGACCACGCCCTCGTTCTGTAGCTGGGTCAACGCCTGGTTGATCACCCGGCGCAGGGCGTCCTGCCCCTTGGGCAGGGCGATGGCGAGGCGTTGCCTGGTAAGACCCTCGCCAGCGATGCGCAACCCGCCCTGGGCCGCGAATTCGTCAGCCACGTTCTTGTCCAACAGCACCGCAGTGATCCGGCCGGCTCGCAGATCCCGAATCGCCCTGTCGACGTCGGAATAAACGAACAGGTTGGTCTCGGGCATGATGCCCGTGTCCACCAGCTGTTGCTCCGCGAACTGTTCGTACACCGTGCCGCTCTGAACACCAAGCTTGAGATTGCTTACCTCTTCTGGGGTCTGGAGCAAATCGACGTCGACGCTCTCTCCCACCAGGATAGCATCTTCGCCGATGTAGTACACGTTGGAGAAATCCACCAATTGCTGCCGCTCTGGCGTGACCGCGATCGCCGCAATGGCGGCGTCGACCTGGCCCAGGGACACAGCCCCGCCCAGGCCGTCAAAGGCAAAATCGTTGAACTCGACCTCCACCCCTAGCCGGCGGCCGATCTCTTCCATCAGCGCGATGTCAAAACCGGTCAGCCGGAAGTTCTCATCATAGGACTCGAAAGGCGGATAGTCGGCCGAGGTGCCGATGGTCATCTTGCCGCTCTGCTGGATGCTTGCCCATAGATCCTCCACCTCCGGTGTTGGCTCAATGGTCGGCTCCACCGGCTGCGGCGTGGCCGTTGGCTGTGGCGGTGTGGTGGCGCAGCCTACCATAAGCACGGCAGCGAGGGCTATCAGGACTATGGCCATCAGAGCTTTCCCTGGCGGGTGTGTGTGCATCATTGTCCTCCGTAGATAGGCAGATAGACCGCAAGAGGGTGTCACAGGTCTGCAGAATCCATGCCGGATAGCTCGCCTTTGTTCACCAGGGCAAGCCTGGAGCCACGGGTCTCGAGCCAGTTACTCGTGGCAACCTTGTGGCTTCCCGCACTCGTCTTCGATCATCTGCTAGATGTCTGCCAGCAGGTCGCCCAGCTCGGCCTCCCACACGTCGTCCAGCGGCGTGAAGGGGAGCTCGTCGAAGTCCTCCGCCAGGCGCTGGAGATACTGCCGTACCTGGAGCTCGGGCGCCTGGAACTCGAGCTCGCTCACCTTGGCATGCATGGAGGCCGTAAGCTCTGCGCTCTGGCGCTCCAGGTCCGATAGGTCCATCTCCAGGCCGAACATGAAGCAGAGTCGCCGCATGGTCTCGTGCCAGGCCCGATAGTCGTTGTCGATGCGCATGCCCTGGACCAGGGTGTTGGAGTCGGAGAAGTCATAGGCGGGCACGAACGCGTACAGGTCCACGAACTCGATGCCGCGGCGCTCCGCCCGATCCACCAGGAAGGTGCCGATGGTAGTGCCGCCCGCGTAGTCCGAGAAGGTGACCGCATAGCGCTCCAACGCCTCCTGCATCCCCCACAGGCTATAAACACAATGTAGGCTGCGGTCCTTGTCGAAGGGGGCCGCGCCATAGACCCCGCCCAGGCCGACCACCCGCTTGACCCGCAGTGCCTCCACGGCGTCGAGAAAGGCCTCGGCATACCGATCCACGTTCATGTGGGGCTCGTCGCCCAAGAAGATCACCAGCCCCTTGTTCTGATCCCCCGTGAAATAGAAAGTGTTCTCCCGTTTCGTCAGCTCGCGGCGATAGCCGCGCTCCAGCCTGATCTCGGGGCGCAGGAAGTGATGGGTGCCGGGAACCTGGAATAGATAGAACCCGTCCGGGCGGATCTCGCCGATCCGCCGAGCCTCGTTGGCGTCGATCAGGTACTGGGGCAGACCAGATGAGATGTTGCCCGCATCGGCCCACTGCTGCCAGCCGGCGATCATGTACAGCTCCGCGCTATCCGGCAGCTCCCAGAGCTCAACCAGGTTGTCCACGTCGGTCTTCTCCTTAGAAGAGTGCAGGCGCCGGCACCGGAGGCCAGGCCCCGGCCCAGGCATTATATCCTGTGCCAGCCACATTCACAAACGCCCTGGCCGGCGGCTCAAGAGCTGCCCATGGCCTTGCCCTCCTCCCGGGCCAGGGCCCGGGCCTCCTGGATAGCCGTCACCACATACACCGCCAGCAACCCCACCGCCACCACGATCACCAGCAGGTCGATGAAGGACAGGGTAGCAAAGGGCAGGCGCAGCTGTGGGTTGCCAAAGAAGAAGATGAAGGTGTTGGCCAGGAAGATGACGGCCCGCAGCTCCGTGGGGCCGATCTTCCCATAGGAGATCTTGAACACCCCCTGCACATAGGTGCGCACATAGGTCAGGACCGACATCATCAGGTAGGCGATCAGGGCCAGGGCGGCCAGGTCAAAGCGGGCGTAGGGGGACAGGCCCAGGCCCAAGAGAATCAACATGGTGTTGAACGCATCTACTGTGTGATCCACGAAGAAGCCGTAGCGGGGCCGCTCGATCTTGCGGTAGCGCGCCAGCGTGCCGTCGAGGCTGTCCCCATACCAGTTGATGATCAGCCCCAGGTTCACCAGCCACAGGAACGCCGGGCTGAGGTTGCACAGCAGATAGCCGGCCAGGATCATGAACGCTCCAATGGTGCCGATGGCCGTAAGCAGGTCGGGGGTCATCCATGCCGGCTGGTGCGCGGCCAGCCAGCGCAGCGCGGGCCGCTCCAACGGCCCTAACAGGATGTCGTTCACCCGGGTGTGGGGTTTCTGTTCGGGCATGGACGGTGAGCTACCTCCGTGGTGTGTGTGCAAGGTAGTGTATCACGCGCGGGCCACCCAGGCAAGGGAGAGCGCAAAAACAGGCGAGTACAACAGGATGCAATTGAGCTAAGAGGCTCGTGCCCTTCCCGCAATGACGGGGAGGGTGTGGCCTCGCCGCAGTGACCGGCGTCGCCTGGAAAGACCGCACTTTGGACTTCCGCTTACTTCTTTGCGCGCCCAGCAGGCTTAATATTCAACAGTGCTTAACCACCAAGACCCATTAATTATCCCTCCATCATCCGACCAGCTGACCGACGCCTTGCACGAATGGGCCGAGGTGTTCATGCGCCGCTCCATGCGCGACTTCACCCTGTTCATGCGCCAGGCCGGCCTATCCATGCCCCAGGTGAGCGCGCTGTTCCGGCTGCACTACGGGGGCGGCTGCGCTGTCTCCGGTCTCGCCGGGCACCTGGGGGTGACCAATGCCGCCGCCAGCCAGATGGTGGACCGCTTCGTGCAGCAGGGCCTGGTGGAGCGCCAGGAGCAGCCCCTCGATCGCCGGATTAAGCTCGTCCGCCTGTCGCCCGCTGGGCAGGCGCTCATCGAGCAGGGCATCGTGGCCCGCCGGTGCTGGATGGACGCCCTGCCCTCCCAGCTTTCCGCCGACGACCAGCAAGCCATCATCGCTACCCTGCGCCGGCTAACCCATGCGGCGCAGGAGCTTGACCGCGAGCCCCCACCTGACCGGGGCTGACCATCAACTGCCGTGGCCGGCCGCGCAGCGCACCCTGTTCAGGGCGTGGCCAGGCCACAACCCAGGAGCTACGACTTTGATCAACCAGCAAGCCACCAGGTCCCGCCCAAGCCTGGACCGGGATTCTCTCGGCCGGGCCATTCGGTATCTCTCCAACTACAAAGGCCAGGCCCTCATCCCTTACATCTTCCTGGTTATCGCCACCCTGGCCCAGCTGGCCGTGCCGAAGATGGTGGGCAACATCATCGATGCCATCACGGGCGGCGTCATCGCCAAGAGCCTGGTGCCAAACCTCGACCGCATTCCGCAGCAGTTCCTGCCGACCCTGTTCCAGCAGTTGGGCTACACGCCCGAGGAGCTGGCTAACCTGGCCGTCAACGCGCAGCGCATGCTCTTCACCGCCTCGGCAGCCATCGTGGCCTTTGCCATCGCCCGCGGCTTCTTCGCCTTCATGCAGACCTACTGGGCCGAGCGCAACTCCCAGAGCGTGGCCTTCGACATGCGCAACGACCTCTACGCCAAGATCCAGGGCCTGTCCTTCTCCTACCACGACCGCACCCAGACCGGCCAGCTCATGATCCGCGCCACCGACGACGTCGAAAAGGTGCGCACGTTCATCGGACAGGGGCTGCTCCTGGCTATCGGCGCGCTGCTGCTGCTGGTGGGCACGCTACTCATCCTATTCACCACCAACGTCCGCCTGACCCTGGTGGTGCTCCCCATCCTGCCCATCGCGCTCCTGCTCTTCATGGTTTTCGGCGCCATCAGCCAACCCCTGTTTGGCGCCGTGCAGCAGCGGCTGTCTGCCCTCAACACCATCTTGCAGGAGAACCTGGCCGGCATCAAGGTGGTCCAGGCCTTCACCCGGGAAAAGAGTGAGCAGGAGAAGTTCGACCTGGCAGCTGACTCCCTGATGCGCCAGCAGATCAAGGTTTCCCGGACGCTGGCCTTCCTGTTTCCCCTGGTCTTCCTCATCGCCAATCTGGGCCAGGCCCTGGTCCTGTACTTCGGCGGCCGGCAGATCCTCAACAACACCCTCACCCTGGGGGAGTGGCAGGAGTTCAGCCTCTACCTGATCTATGTCTTCATCCCCCTGGCCCAGCTGGGCCTCATCATCACCCAGATGTCCCAGGCTGCAGCCTCGGCCGGCCGCGTCTTCGAGATCCTCGACGCCGAGAGCGACGTTCAGGACGCACCCCATGCGGTACCGTTGCCACCAGTTCAGGGCGCGGTCACCTTTGCAGACGTCACCTTCCAATACTTCGGCGGTGGCGACCCGGTGCTGCGCAACGTCAGTTTTGCCGCCGCGCCCGGCCAGACCATTGCCCTGCTGGGCGCCACCGGCTCCGGCAAGACCACCATCATCAACCTGATCCCCCGCTTCTACGACCCCACTGCGGGCCGGGTGACTATCGACGGCCATGATATCCGGGACGTCACCCTGGAGTCCTTGCGCTCGCAGATCGGCATCGTGCTGCAGGAGACTACCCTGTTCTCCGGTACGATCCGCGACAACATCGCCTTCGGCCGGCCTGAGGCGTCGACCGAGGACGTGATGGCTGCCGCGCAGGCCGCCGCGGCCCATGACTTCATCTTGAGCTTTCCGGAGGGGTACGACACCCCCGTAGGCGAGCGCGGTACCACGCTGAGCGGCGGCCAGAAGCAGCGCATCGCCATCGCCCGGGCCCTGCTGCTCAACCCCCACATCCTGATCCTGGACGACTCCACCAGCGCCGTGGATATGGTTACCGAGTACCAGATCCAGCGGGCCCTGGACCGCCTCATGGAGGGCCGTACCAGTTTCGTCATCGCCCAGCGCCTCAGCACCGTGACCCATGCCGACCAAATCCTGGTGTTGGACAGGGGCCAGGTGGTGGCCCGCGGCCGGCACGACGAGCTATTGGAGACCAGCCCCATCTACGCTGAGATCTACAGTTCCCAGTTGGTCGAGGACGTGGCGTTGGACGAGGCTGCAGCTCCGCCCGAGCTGGTGGCAGCCTGATCCGGGAGACGAGGAGAACCACCCATGTTTGGAGGCACTGAGGGACTGCGCCGGGCCATGGACCAGGATACGGTCAAGCCCGTGAATGTCAGCCAGACGCTGCGCCGCCTGGCCGGCTATTTCAAACCCTATTGGTGGGTATTGCTGATCGTCGGCGTGATGATTGTGGCCTCAACCTGGGCCCAGGTCACCGTGCCGAAGCTCATCGGCCAGTCCGTGGACTGCTATCTCACCCCGGCGGCGCCGGCGGCCATGGGCAACCTGCCCGGCATGCCGAACGCCGTCGGATCCTCGGCCAGCAACTGCACCTTGACCGACAAGACCGTGGGCATGACGACAGAGGAGCGCCTGGCCGGGCTGGGCCAGGTCGTGCTGGTCATCGTCGGCCTCTTCGTGCTGACCTCGGTGCTCACGGGCCTGCAGTTCTACCTGATGAATTGGTCAGGCCAGCACGTGCTGCGCAACCTGCGGGAGGAGCTCTTCGGCCACATCCACCGCCTCTCGGTGAGCTACTACACCGAACACGAGGCCGGCGACCTGATGAGCCGGATCACCAACGACACCGAGACCATCTCCCAGGCCATCAACTTCGCCCTGATCCAGGTCCTGGGTGGCACTCTGCTCATGCTCTGGATTGGGTGGAGTATGCTCCAGCTCAGCGTGCCCTATGCCCTGGTCAGCCTGGTCGTGGTGCCGGTGATGTTGCTGGTCACCTTCTGGTTCTCCAACCAGGCCCGCAAAGCCTTCCGCCGCACCCGCCGCGAGATCGGCAACGTCAACGCCGAGCTACAGGAGAGCATCTCCGCCGTGCGCGAGGTCCAGGCCTTCAGCCGCGAGGACGAGAACATCCAGCAGTTCATGGCCACCAATGCCGCCAACCGGGACGCCAATGTCAGGGCCGTGGCCTACACCAGCGCCCTGGCTCCGGCCCTGGAGGCCCTGGGCTATGTGGCCCTGGCCCTGGTCGGCCTCGTAGGCGGGCTGGCCCTGCTGAGCGAGCAGCCGCTCTTCGGCAGTGCCCTCTCCCTGGGCCTGGTGATCACGTTTCTCACCTACGTCCAGCGTTTCAACCAGCCTATCCAGCAGATTGCCGTGCTGTGGACCAACATCCAGAACGCCATCGCCGGGGTGGAGCGCATCTTCAACCTCCTCGATGAGATACCCACCATCCAGGATGCGCCCAACGCCGTGCCCCTGCCGCCCATCGCCGGTACGGTGCAATTCGACAACGTCTACGCCGCTTACAAGAAAGACCAGTCGGTGCTGAATGGCATCAGCTTCACCGCCGAGCCCGGCCAGGCTTTCGCCATCGTCGGCCCCACCGGTGCCGGCAAGACTACGATCATCAACCTGATCCCCCGCTTCTACGACGTCACCGCCGGTGCCGTCACCATCGACGGCCACGACGTGCGGAACGTCACGCTGGAGTCCCTGCGCAGCCAGATCGGCATCGTGCTGCAGGACACCTTCCTCTTCAGCGCCTCCGTAATGGAGAACATCCGCTTCGGCCGCCTCGACGCCACCGACGAGGAGGTCATGGCTGCAGCCCGGCTGGCCCACGCCGACGGCTTCATCGAGCGCCTGCCCGACGGCTACAACACCGTCCTGGGCGAGCGGGGTGGTGGTCTCAGCCAGGGCCAGCGCCAGCTCCTGGCCATCGCCCGGGCCGCCCTGGCCAACCCGCGCATCCTCATCCTGGACGAGGCCACCTCCAGCGTGGACACCCGCACCGAGCGCCTGATCCAGCAGGCGTTGGAGGAGCTGATGGCCGGCCGCACCAGCTTCGTCATCGCCCATCGCCTCAGCACCATCCGCAATGCCGACGTCGTGCTGGTCCTGGACCAGGGCCAGATCGTCGAGCAGGGCCGCCACCAGGACCTGCTGGCCCAGCGCGGCTTCTACTACGACCTGTATATGAGCCAGTTCCGCCGCCAGCTCGACAGCGCCGCCCCGCCCGCCCCCAGCGGCAACGGCGCCGGCCTGGCCGTGCCGGTGCCCGCCACTTAGCCCTCCGGCCGCAATTGCGTGAAAGTGGAGGCTGAGGTCATCCATGTCAACTAGGGGATGGTTCGAGCGAGTCCAGGACATCATCGACGCTATCGGTGAGATCAACTGATTTTACAGCCCGTCGTCCACCAGCCGCGAGAAATCCGCCGGCCGGCGCTCGAAGAACGCCTGCATCGCCTCCCGGGCCTCGGGCGAACGCAGCCGCGCCATGAAGTGCCGGCCCTCCTCGGCCATGGTCTCCTCGATCGCCGGCCGCATGGCCCGCTTCATCAGCGCCTTGCTCAGCTGCACCGCGCTCGGCGGCTGGGCCGCCAGCTGCTCCGCCTTGCGCCGGGCGAAGCCATCAAGCTCCCGGTCCGAGCGCACTGCGTTCACCAGCCCCCACTGCAACGCGGCGTCCGCATCGATGGAATCCCCCAGCAACAGCAGCTCAGCCGCCCGGCGCTGTCCCACCAGCATGGGCATCAACAGGCTGGAAGCCGCCTCCGGGCTTAGCCCCAGGCTTACGAACGGCAGCTGGAAGCGGGCGCTGGCACTGGCGTAGACCAGGTCGCAATGCAGCAACATCGTGGTGCCGATGCCCACCGCCGGCCCGTGCACCACCGCCATCACCGGCTTCTCGGCCCCTACCAGCGCCTGGAGGAAGCGGAACACCGGGCTATCGTGGCCGGCCGGCGGGTTGTTCAGGAAGTCGCCCAGGTCGTTGCCCGCCGTGAAGCAGGCCTCGTTGCCCGCGATCACGATCACCCGCACTGCGCTATCGGCCGCCGCCTCGGCCATGGCCGCAGTCATGGCCTCGTACATGGCCATGGTCAGCGCGTTCTTCTTCTCCGGCCGGTTCATGGTGATCTGCAGGATGCCGTCAGAGCGCTCGACAAGTACCTGTCCGGTCATGGTCCTTTCCTTTCGGCGATCGGCAACCGTCGCCACCAACGCGCTCAGCCCTTCGGCCGATAGAGCCCATCCGGGTTTGTGCCCAGCATGCCGGCCTGGTAGGAGCGAGCGTCCACCGGCGCCAGCCCTGCGGCCTGCTCCGGCGCCAGCAGCGTCACCCGCCGCAACTGCGGCAGCAGGACCTCGATGGCGTCCACCCCGGCGTCCTCGGTCTGCCACATGAGCCGGTCCAGAGTCGCCAGGTTCAGCGGCCACGTGTACCAACGCAGCGTCTTCTGGCCCTGTGCATTGAAGTAGACCTCGAAGTAGCTCATCACCAGCTCGCGCAGGTTGCGGTACACCGGCTCACGGAAGCGCAGCCCTGCGAAGTTGGACTTGGCCACGGCCCCGATGCCGCCGCCGCTCCGGTAGATGGCCAGCACGTGATCGTCATCGGTGCCCGGCTCCGGCAACAGATCCACGATCACGGGTCGGTAGCCCAACCGGCGCAGCGCAGCCGCAGCGAAAACGCCGCCGTCCAGACAGTGGGCCTGGCGCTCTCGCAACACCCGAGCCACCGAGCGGTTGGTTTCCTCGCCGCGATAGTCCAGCTGGTCGAGGAACGCCTGGATGAGGGCCGGGCTGCCGAGCCCCTCCCAGATTGCGCGCTCCTCAGGTCCGAGCGCAGCCTCAATGGATCCGGTCATGAGCGTTGTCGACTCCGCTTGCTGGTCAGCAGCACTGCGAGCGCAATGGCCAGGTAGGCTGCGCTGAGAGCCGCAGTGCCCATCTGCGCATAGCTGCGCGCCGGGTGCTCCTCCGCGCTCGCAGCTGTGGCTGGGAAAAGATCTGGCTTAAGCAGGCCCTGCAGCGACACCAGCAGCCCGACCGCAGCAAGGCCGCTGGCGGCGCCAGTCGACACGGGTGCCGGCCCATCATCCCTTCCAACCAACCCGGCTACCGCCATCGGTACGCCGATAGCCGTCGGGAATAGCGCTGTGGTGTGGTGGGAAGGGGAGATAGCATAGAGCGCTGCCCCCAGCACACTGAGCAACGCCCCAAACAACGTCGTGATCGCAGACATAGTGTCCGGTCCTTTCTATAGGCATTGTGCTACACCAGGCCACGCTACCACCCTCCTACCTGGTGCGCTGGCGCCAGCCGGCCTTGTGCCAGCCTTCACCCATTGTACGCACCTGCCTTGCCCTTCGCAACTCCCCAGGCGCGACCCGGGCGATCATTGATCGCGTGCTGTGCTGGGAAATGCGATCTCCTCTCGCCCCGCCAGCTTTTCCTGGATGCGCTGCACCACTACGTCCAGGTGATCGGCCCGGTGCACGAAGTCCAAGTCGTCGCTGGCTATCGTGAGCACCGGGCAGAGGTCGAAGTCCCGCAGCCATTCGTCGTATAATCCATCCAGCAAGGCCAGGTAGTCCTCGGTGATGCCGGACTCGATGCCGCGCGCCCGTCGTCGGATACGCTCCAGCAGCACCGGGACCGGCGCCTTGAGGTAGACCAGCAGGTCGGGCCGGGGCAGGCCGGCCACCACCAGCTGGTAGAGCCGGCGATAGGAGTCGAAATCGCGCGTGCTCAGGTTGCCCAGGTGGTGCAGCGCCCGGGCGAAGATGTGGTAGTCCTCGTAGATGCTGCGATCGGCGATGGCCGGCTCGACCCGGCGCACCAGCTCCAGGTGGTGCTCAGCGCGATGGCCCAGGAAGAAGATCTGCAGGTGAAAGGACCACTGGCGCATATCGCCATAGAAATCGGCCAGGTAGGGGTTGTCGGCCACGGACTCGAAGCTAGTGTGCCAGCCCAGCCGCGCCCCCAGCCGCTCTGTGATCGAAGTCTTGCCAGCGCCAATGTTGCCGGCCACCAGCACAAAGCGTTTAGTCATTGCGCACCACCACCATCAGCGTGATATCGTCGAACTGCACCGTGTCGCCGGTGAAATCGCGCACCGCCACCAGCACTGCATCCCGCACCGCCGCTGCCGGCTGGCCGAAGCAGCCAGCCACCAGACGCCGCAGCCTCTCCTCACCAAAAAACTCACCCCGGCCGTTCTGGGCATCCGTAATGCCGTCGGAGTAGAGCACCAACAGATCGCCCGGCGCCATGGGCACGGTTACCTCCTCCCAGTCCCGGCCCTCCATGACACCCAACACCATGCCCGTGCGCTGGAGCGTCATCACTCGCGGTGCCCTGCCCGGACTCACCAGGTAGGCCGGGTTGTGGCCGGCGTTGGCGTAGGTCAGGGTACCTGCATACGGATCCACGACGCCGTAGAACACGCTCACAAAGAGCCCGGCATGGGTATCGGCCAGGATGCGCCGGTTGGCCACCCGCATGACAAAGTCGGGCCGGGCATGGTACTCGAACGCGTAGGTGCGCAACAGGGTACGGCTGAGCGCCATGACCAGGGCCGCGCCCATTCCCTTGTCCGATACGTCGGCCACCAACAGCCCCAGCCGGCCGTTGGGCAAGGCAAACGCGTCGTAGAAATCCCCTGAGGTCTCGCGCGCCGGCCACAGTGCGGCCGCGATCTGCCAGCCTTCAATCTCGGGCAGCGTGTCGGGCAGGAAGCTGGCCTGGATCTGGCCCGCCACCGCCAGCTCCTGTCGCGCCGCCTCGTGCGCCAACGCCTGGCGGTAGGCATCCGCGCTGTGCAACTCCGAGGCGATCTGGTCCGCCAGCACCTGTAGCGCTCCCTGCGGGTCCAGCTCCACGTCGAAGGCGTAGATCTTGTCCTGGACCAGGCAAATCCCGCCCAGCGGATGGGATGTCTCGGTGGCCAGGATTGGCGCCAGCACCACGGCATAAGGCAGGGTCTCGCCCGACCAGGGCAAGGGCGAGTTAATTGGGGTGGTATGGAAGTGCGGATGCTGGCTAAACCATTGCCAGAGGCTTCCAGGCAGCGCGGGCTGGTCCGCAGGCAGCTGCAGCAGCACGTCCCCGGCGAATAGCCGAATCTCAGCTTGCCGGTACTGGAACATGCGCGGCACCGCCCGGGCCAGGAGCTCAGGCAGGTTCGAGCCGTCAGCCGGGCCGGCGATAATATCCCGCCCAAGTTGCTCCAGCTGGGCGATCTCGCGCGAGCGCTGCTGGCTGGCCACCGCAGCCTGGCTCATGCGCCGCGCCAGCAGGCTGCTCAATACCACCCCCGCCATCAGGAACAGGAAGGGCAACAGGCCGAGCTCCACGTAGATGCCGGCCGCCAGGATGCCGAAAAAGGCCGGCGCCTCCGACAAGAGAAAGAAGTAGAGAGTCTTGCGCGGATAGGCCGGACGGCGGTCACCGCGAACCCGGTCCTGGGCAACAATCAGCAGCCACAGAAACAGCATGCTCAAGGCCAGGTTCACTGCCACGGCCACAAAAGCCGGCCACACGAAGCGCAGCTCCAGCCCCGGCAACGGAATCTGCCCGCCCAGCGCCCTGTATACTGCCAGCGTCGCCAACAGGACGAAGATTGTGGTCCAGACGTTGTGGGTCAGATTGTAGAACCAGCTCCAACGTTGCGGCCGGGGCAACCCCCGCCAGCCCACGCTGGCGTAGAAGATCAAGGTCAGGGCCAGGGTGATCCAGATCACCGGGATGCCTAGCAGAAAAAGCCCGGCGATCACGGCGACGATGGCCAGGCTGCTGGAGTTGAAGTTGTACTCGCCGGCCCTGTCCCCCAGCACCTGGTAGAACGTGAGCCTGCCGAGCACGGTCCCGATCAGCAAGAGCACCAGCATCAGGGGCCAGCTGGCCGCCATGGCCTGCCACTCCGTCAGCGCCACCAGGAAAGCCAGCCCGATCACGTCCAGCGGCAGGGCATAGGCGACCGTCACCAGCGAGCCCATCAGGGCGTCGCGGTCGCCCTCTGGCAGGGAGTCGAAATCTGGCCACAGCCGGCGCGCGAACTCAGCCACTCGGGCATTCAAAGCCATGCCCGCATGGTAGCGCGTTTCGGGCAATGTGCCAAACGCGTTGGCATCTCATGCCCTTGCGCTCATCATCAACTCCGCCAGCTCTCGCGGCCGATGCACATGGATATCATGCGCCGTATCCGGGAACCACACCACCCTGGCCAGCGCCAGTGCCCGCTCGGCCACTGACGCCTGCTGCCGCTTGCGCTCCGTCCATTCGACATCGCCGGTCTCGGCCAGACAGATCAGCACAGGCTCCCGCACCCGGGCATAGAGCTCCCCTGCGCGCTGGTCCCACAAGCCACGCAGGATGCGCATGTGGCGGTCCAGAGTCAGCCAGGGTCGCACCGTGCCATCGGGCAGCGTCTCGAAATTGCCCAGGGTCGCCTCCACGCCGGCCGCCGGCCAGTCCGGATGGGCGGCCTCGATCCGCGCCTGTACCTCCTGGCGTGGCGTGCCGGCCAGGTTGGGCGGCCGCAGCATCTCCGCCACGGCTTCCCACGTCCCACCGGGCAGCGACTGCAGGTCGGTGGTGCCGCCATCCACCAGCACCAGTGTGCGCGCCCGCCCCGGATGGGCGGCGCCGAAATTGAGCGCAACGCTGCCACCCCACGACTGGCCGGCGATCACCGGCTCGTCGAGGCCCAAGGTGTCGATGAGATAGAGCAGGTCGGCCGTAATCGTGGCAAAGTCATAGCCGCCATCGGGCTTCGCGCTGAGGCCGTGCCCCCGCTGGTCGAAGGCCACCACCCGGTGCCCGACCGCGGAGAGATATCCCGCCACCTGGTCCCAGGTGCGGGCATTGCTGGACAGGCCATGCACCAACACATAGGGTGTGCTGGGCCCCGGCCACTCGCGGACCCGCAGCCGGATCCCCACGTCGACGTCATACTCTGAGGGCGCCAGTATTTGCATCCCCGCAGCCTACCACCGCAGCCCGGCTTTGTCAACCGCAATTGAGAAGACTGGCAGGGCTTCTCAAAAGCTGCTCCTTGATCCTGTCTCGCAGGATCATTCCTGCGTCAAGAAACGCGTGTTTCTTGGCAGTCCTTCCAAGGTCACTTCCGGCGTCCGTGTTCCGCTCCGGCTCCTCCGGCCCTTGTTCCCCTCTGCGTCTCTGC
>JAULUH010000249.1:0-5050 GCA_032111745.1 Anaerolineae bacterium
TGGCCGGGGGTCTCCATGTCGAAGTGCACCTGGCCGGCATGTTTGGCCTGCAACGGCCAGGACCCATCCTTGCGCCGTTTTTGCAGCAGGACATCCAGGGCGTCCTGCATGCGGGGATCGTAGCCCACGCCGGCGTTCCCGAAGTAGTCCAGCGCCCGCAGGATATCGTAGAACCAGCGCGAGGGGTAGGACAGCATCAAGAAGCTGGGGTTGATGATCGCGCCGGTGCGGTCGGAGCGGAACAGGCGATGCTGCAGCACGAACTCCCGCGCCCGGTGGGCGATGGCCTCCAGCTCGGCCGGGCGGTAGGTGTAGCCGTTGGCCAGGTACTCGCCGATGCCCTCCAGCACCGAGATGGTCGAGTGCAGCGAGCTGTGGATGGCGCCGTGAACATTGGACTCGCAGTTGAAGCCGCCGTCGGGCAAGGGCATGCCGATCAGGAAGTCCACGACGGATTGCAGCGACGCGGCGGGCATCCCGAAGTAGGCCGCGTAGTTGAGCACCATGCCGCTGACACAGACCTCGCCTTTCCTGCTGGTCTTCATCGGGTTGACGCCACCGTCGGCTTCCTTGTGCTGCGCCAGGACCTGGCCGATGCTCGCGCGGATCTGGGCATGGTCGGGCGCAATGCCCAGGTGCCTCAGGTCGAGCAGGGTGTAGTGGGTCGAGATCCACTTGGGCTGGTAGAAGCCTTTACCCCAGTGGCCGTCAGGCCGGCGCGCGGCCAGGAACTGTTTACCCCAGCCCTCCGTGGCGATGCGCGCCCGCAGGTCGGGGCGTTCCTCGCCCAGCAGATCGCGGTGGACCTGGTACTGGATGGCGACGTCGCCTGCCAACAGCCAGTCGATGAGATCGTTTGGGATCGAAACCGGTGTCATGCCAGCCTCCTTGTCGGTTGAGGTCAGTCTTCACGCAGAAACGCCAGCACATCCTGCCTGAACTGCTTGCCCGACGCTGGATGGCCCATGCCGGCATAGAGGATCAGCCGGGCGTTGGGGATGCCGGCGGCGGTCTCGCGGAAGAGCGCGGGCGTATAGAACGGGTCGCGGCCACCTGTGATGACCAGGGTTGGCGCTGCGATCCGCGCCAGCGGCTGCTGGAAGCTGAACTGATCCTCGGCCAGGATGGTGACCACCAGGTCGGAGGGATCGGTGGGCTTGCTCAAGGACAGGAGCGTCGATGCCAGCCCGGCCTGCACGCGGCCCAGCAGGCTTGGGCCCAGCATGAAGCGCAGCAGAACCGCCCAGGCCTCCCGCCACCGGCGCTGCTCCGCCAGCCGTCCCACCTCCAACTGCGCCGCCCTGGCCGGGTCGCTCAGCCTGTGGGCGCTGGAATGGAGCCAGCCGGCGCGCAACGTGAGGATGGTCGGCAGCCAGGGGTTGGACGATGGAGCCGCCGGTGGAGATGCCGATCACGTCCACCGGGCCGCCGAACTCGTCGCGGATCGTCACCGCGTAGTCGGCGGCCATGTCAGCCAGCGTGTAGCCCTGGGGCAGTCCCGGCCTGCGCAGCACGCTGAACACGGTGTAATCCTGGCCAAGGAAGCGGTACATGGAGGTCGCCAGGCCGGACTGCGGCTTGTTCTCGAAAGTCAAGCCCCGGACGACGACCAGCGGGCGCGGCCCGCGGCCCAGGCCGTTGTAGGGCAGGCCGCTGCGGAAGTGACCGGCGGCTGGTTGTGATGGCGTCACGGGATAGCTCGCTTCATGGATTGGCCGCGATCTGCCGGCCCCAAGCTGTGGCGCGCTCCATCTCGCCTTCCTCCAACGGACCTTCTGTGCCCTTGACGATGAAGCCTTCCGGCGGCATGACCACCTGCCCGCCCTTGGTCTCGAGGCTGGCTGATATCTTGGGCGCGGCGTAGCCGAGGCGGTCCAGGAACTTGCCGAACCAACGCATGGCGCCGTTCAGCGCATCCATGTCGGTGCGCGTATCGAAGGCGACGACTCTAACGCCCGCCAATGCTTTGTCTGGCACACGATCCAGGAACTCCCGCATGGGAGGCGATGGGTGGGAACCGTGGGTGGGAGCGCCCACGATCAACAGATCCCAGCCCGCCAGTTGGCCGGCGTGCGCTTCGCCGACCGGGAGCACCCGGACGCTGCCAGAGGCTCCCAATCCCTCGGCCAGGCCGTCGCCGATGGCGTAAGCGATCTTCTCGGTGTTGCCGTAGCGCGAATCGTAGATGAGAAGAGCTTTCATTCTTGGCCTCGCTTGAGTAGGCCTCGGGCCAGCAGGGGGAACCAGGCCAGGTAGAACACGCCGGCGATCCACAGCATGGTCGTGGCCACCGACGGCAGCAGCAGGCCGACGAACACGTGCAGAAGATCCGGCCCGTTGGCCGCCAGCCCGCTGACGGCCGTGCCCTTGCTGAAGGCCTTGCTGCGCAGCATCACCGCCGAGACCAGGACAAAGCCGCCTTGCATGAAGATGCCGGCCAGAAAGCCGTTGGTACTGTGCCACATGTCGCCGGCGATGACGGCCTCTCCGGCCACCAACAATTGCTCCTGCGCAGCAGCCGTCGCGGCCGCGGCATACAGGTCGCTCAGGCGGACCATCGAGAAGGCCGAATGGTTGGCCAGCGCGAGGACCACGCCGACGTAGACCAGCGCAGTGGCCAGGCCCGCGTAGGCGCCATCGCTGCGCCGCAGGGCGCCGTAGATGCCGTAGGAGGTGATGCTGAAGAGGCAGATCATGACGAGGGTGGGGAAGTCGAGACGCAGCAGCCCCACCACACGATCGTTCTGCAGCATCGCAAAATACTCTTGGGCGGTTGCCGGCTCCAAGCCTACGGCGATGCCGGCCACGACTGAGAGCAACAGGCAAAGCAATTGCGCCAGAGTGGCCCAGCCAGCCAGGCGGCGTAAGGCGCCCCATTGGGAGGTCGCGGCTTGGGCGACCAACGGGCGATCGAGTGCTAACTGTGACATGGTACGCTCCTTGTGTCATCCGTTTCCTGGCGGCTCATCGACAAGATGACGAAACCCAGCGTATGCAGGTGGCGCATCAGGCCGATGAGCCCTGACTGGTCGGTTTGGACGGACAGGTGCGTCGCCGCCGGATAGACCTGCGCCACCACCACCTGGACGGGACTCAGGCGATTGAAATCGGTCTCGCTCACCGGGTCGCGCACCACAATCTGGTAGTAAGAGAGGTCTTCCATGGCATGTCGCTCCTGTCTGCTCCAACTCGTTCAACTGCCTCCATCATAGCAGCCATGGAAACGATAAGGAACGCATGAAGATGTGATCCGAAGGGAAAAAAGATGTGATTCTACTCTTCTCTCTGGATCAGCTGTTCCCGGCGCGCTGAGGCAATGGCCTGGGTGCGGTTGTTCACGCCCAGCTTGCCATAGACGGCCTTGACGTGCGAGCGCACGGTGTTGAGGGTAATAAACAGCCGCTCGCCGATCTGCTGGTAGGTCAGACCTTCGGCCATCAGGCGCAAGACGTCCAGCTCCCGTTCGCTCAACGGCTCCACCGCTGCGGCCAGTCCCAGCGTGGAGGATGGTTTGCTCTGCTCATGGACTGGCGCTCCCTCGTCGCCCGTTCTGGTGGGCGGCGCAGGCTCGGCAAAGGCTGCCAGGAGGCGCCGGGCGTAGTCTGCCTGCGCGGCGTCCAGCCAGCCCAGCTCCAGCAGCTCGGCCAGCGCCGCGGCAATGGGTGAGCCCTCTTCGACGAAGAGGCTGATGGCCCCCTGCGGCTCGGCCATCTCAACGGCGCGGGCCACATCGGCCAGGCCGGCCTGCTCGTCGCCCAGCGCTGCGTGCATCTGGCCGCGCAGCAGGAGCGCCTTCAACACGATGAGAACGTGTTGGCTGTGCCGGGCCCGGTCGATCAGCCGGTCGGCCAATTCGGTTGCCCGCCGCAGGCGGTCCTGACCTCGCTCCGAGCCACCGTTGCGGCGTAATCCGCCGCGGCCAGCGCATGGTCGATGGCCTCGCCGGCCAGGCCAGCCTGGGCATACCAGCGGCTGGCGCGGCGGTGCAGATCGGCCGTCTCTCCTTCGGATCGCGCTAGCTGGCGGTCGCACAGCAGATCGGCAAACAGCGGATGATAGCGATACCAGCGCCCCTCGTCGTCCAGCGGGATCAGGAACAGGTTGGCGGTGAGCAGTTGCTCCAACAACTGCGCGCTGCCGGCGCGACCGGTAACTGCGTCGCACAGCGCCCCGTTCAGCCTCTCCAGGATCGACGTTTGCAGCAGGAAGTCCTGGATCTCGGGCTGCCGCCGCTGGAGCACTTCCTCGGTGAGGTAGCTCAGGATGAAGCGGTGCGTGCCCCTTAAGCCGGCGATGAAACCAGAGGGGTCTGCCCGGTCACGGATCGACAGGCCGGCCAGTTGCAGCCCGGCGATCCAGCCCTCGGTCTTGTCTGCCAGGCTGGCAATATCGAACTGGGAAAGCGACAGGCCCATCACCTGGCTGAGGAGGTCGGCGGTCTCAGGTCGTGTGAAGCGCAAATCGCCGGCACGGATTTCGGTGAGCTGGTTGCGAGCGCGCAGGCGGGCCAGGGGCAGGTCGGGGTCCTCCCGGGTGAGCAGAACCAGGTGCAGCGCTGGGGGCAGGTTGCCAACCAGCGTCTGCAACACCTGCAGGATGAAGCGGTCCTGGATCAGGTGCAGGTCGTCCAGGATCAGCAGAAATCTATGCTCTGCCGCCAGCAGGTCGTTGATCGGCGTTGCGCTGATGATGTCGCCAGGTGGAAGCTGGCCCGCTGCCAGCAGGGCGGCGATCTCCGCCCCGACGCCTGGCGCTGCCTGCTGCAGCGCGGCGAAGAAATAGGTGAAGAACCGTTGCGGCTCGTCGTCGGCCGGGTCCAACGTCAACCAGGCGACCGGCCAGTCCAGGGTGCGCACCCAGTCGCCGACGCACACCGTCTTGCCGAAGCCGGCCGGCGCCGACAGCAGCGTGATCTGCCGGCCGGCCTCCAGCCCGTCGTTCAGGCGCCGGACGAGATGGGGCCGCTGAGTCCGCTGGGGCGGGATGGCAGGTGGGCGGAGTTTGGTAGCCAGCAGGTGGGAGTTCACGCTAGCTCTCGATTGCGATTTCC
>JAULUH010000250.1:0-3259 GCA_032111745.1 Anaerolineae bacterium
ACGTGATTCAGCGCGGTCAGTCCATCCCCGAACGAGGCGACGACCACAATCGCGGGACAGGCCGCCAGCGACGCCCGCAGCGATTGCTGCATGATGCCGGGCCGCGAGACGACTATGGTTGGAATGGGCTGGCTGGTTTCAGGAATCGTAGTGCGCATCTCGATTTGCCCGGCAATTCGACAGTTACCGACCCAAAGAGTCTAGCATTTCCTGGTTCGATTGTCATCGGGCGCAAGGACGATTTCTGCTCAGCGCGAAGACCCCCTACATATGTAGGGGGTCAATGAGAGGCTTGATCGAGATGGGTATCTGCTGGCAAGGTTGGTCGCGAGACGCGTGCAGCACGACCTGGCAGGCTCTCACTACACCAGGTGCCGCTCCTGCGCGACAAGGGCTGCCTGCGTCCGGTTCGAGACCCCCAATTTCATCAGGATGTTGCTGACATGCGAGCGCACGGTGGTGTTGCTGATGCTCAGGCTCACGGCGATTTCCTGGTTGGATAGACCCTGGGCCAGCAGCCTCAACACGTCGGTTTCCCGCTCCGTCAGTTGATCGAGCATGGCTGCGGCCGGCTGCGGCTGCATGAGCTTGGCGGCCAGGGCCTGGGGCAGGACCAGATTACCCCGGTGCACGCTGCGAATGGCGTGCAGCAGGTCATCGGGCGAGGAGTCCTTGAGCAGATAGCCCAGGGCGCCGGCCTGAACGGCGGCCGCAATCTGCTGGCTCTCGCCGAAGCTGGTCAACACCAGGATCCGCGCGGCGGGGTTGTCCTGTTTGATCAGCCTGATCGCCTGCGGCCCATCCAGCTCCGGCATGACCATGTCCATCAGGATCAGGTCGGGTCTGAGTGTGCGGGCCAGGTCCACGGCCTCGCGACCGGTGGCAGCCTCGCCCACCACCTCCATGCCGTTGCGCGGCACCAGCAGCGCAGCCAGCCCCTGGCGCACGATGAAGTGGTCGTCAGCAATCACGATGCGAATCAGTTCTGACATCAGCTGATCTCCGTGCGATAGGGAATCGCGGCTTCCAGCCACGTGCCCCGGCCTGGCTCACTGGAGATGGAGAGCCGGCCGTCTAGCCGGGCCACCCGCTCGCGGATGTTTCGTAGCCCCATGCCGCCGCCGGCCTGCACAGGATCGAAGCCCTGGCCGTCGTCGGCGATGTGCAGGTGCAGGCATCCGCCGGCATAGGTCAGCTGCAGGGTGAGATGAGTGGCGGCCGCGTGTTTGACGACGTTGTTCAGCGCTTCCACGATGATGTGGTACAGATCCACCTCGCCGCTGCGGGACAGGCCGGGCAGCTCGTCCAACTGAACGTCGAGCTGCAGGCCGGCGCGGCGCTCCACGGTGTTCAGCCGTAGCTGCACAGCCTGAACCAGGCCCTCGCGCTCCAGGTCGGCCGGGCGCAGCTCGTAGAGCAGCAGGCGCATCTCGCGCAGGGTGTGCAGGGTGTTGCGCTCCAGCTCGGCGAGGCTGTGGTTCAGACGGTCCATGTCGCCGTCCTCGGCGGCCTCGCGGCCGGCGCGGCTGAAGAGCGACAGGCTGTACAGCGACTGGGAGACCGAGTCGTGCAGGTCACGGGCCAGCCGCTGGCGCTCCTCTAAGACCGCCATGGCCTCGGCGTTCTGGCGCAGGCGGTGGTTTTCCAGCATCATGCCGATTTGCTCGGCCAGGGCCATCACCAGGGCAACCTCATCCACTCCGAAACCACGGCTGGTGAACCGGAAACAACTCAACATCCCCTCGGCGCGTTGACCCATTCTGATCTGCGCCCCCAGGAAGGTCTGAAACCCGGGCAGGCGGAAAACCGCCGGGACTGTCGCCATATGAGAGAGGGCTGTAGTGACCAATGGATCGTTCGCCTGATGCAGCCAGCGCTGAAATTCCGGCGAGAGTTCCACGGTTTGCAGTTGTGCCTGGGCTTCAGCTGGAATGTTCTCCTGGGCAACCAAGCGCAGGGCGGTGCGGTCAGCATCCAGGAGGTGGATGCAGATGACCCGGCTGCGCGTGGCTTCGGTGATGCGGGGCAGGACCTGGTCAAAGACGTCCTCCAGGTTGGCTACCTGGCCGGCCAGCAGGGTCAGGTCAAAGAAGGTCGCCAGCTCGTCCGTACGGGCGGCCACGCGCTGTTCCAGGGTCTCGACCAATTGCTGGATCTCGGCCTCGGCCCGTTCCCGCTCGGCAATCTCCTGGTGGAGCAGTGCGATGGTATCGCTGAGCTCCGACGTGCGCGCCTGCACCTGTTCCTCCAGGCTGTCGCGCGCTGCCTGCAGGAAGCCCTCCACCTGGCGCTGCTCGTCGATCTCCCGCTCGAGCTGCTGCGTCTTGAGCTGCAGGATCTCGGCCTCGTGGCGGGCCGTCGCGGTATCGTGGACCACCTGCAGCACCTTCAGGCGCTGGTAGGCCCTTTCGCCAAAGACGGCCTCTTTGAGAGCGTTGTGTTGCTTGAAGTGAGCCAGTGCTGGCGCCAGGTCGCCTTGTTGCTCATACAGGCCAGAGAGCAGCAGGTGAGCCTCCACCAGCACGCTTCGGCTATCGACAGCCTGGGCGACCTCTACGCTCCGCTGCACGAAGTCCAGGGCGTGGTCGAGCTGCTGCATGTCACGATAGGCCTCCCCGATGTCCAACAGGACCTGGGCGGCGGTCACCCGGGCATCCAGCTTTGTAGCCGAGGCCAGGGCCTGTTCCAGCAAGGCAATGGCTTGCGGGTAGTCGCCCAGCTTCTGATAGGACCTGCCGACCAGCTCAAGGGCATGGGCCTCGAACAACTCGAAGCTAGCCTCCCGGCACACGCGCAGCGCACGCCCGGCGCTTGCGAGGGCCTCCGCATAGTCGCCCGTCTCCAGCTGCATTTCGGCCAGGTTGGCGCTGGAGAGGAACTCGATGCGCGGGTAGCCGATGTCGGCGGCAAGCTGCAGGTTCTGGCGCAGCGTGGCGATGGCCCTCGCGTGGTCACGGGTGTCACCGTAGATCGCGGCGAGGTTGTTGTAGGCGTTGGCGATACGGCGGCGGTCGCCGGCGCGCTGGGCGGCGGC
Organism: Anaerolineae bacterium; assembly: GCA_032111745.1. GTDB lineage: Bacteria > Chloroflexota > Anaerolineae > JAAEKA01 > JAAEKA01 > JAULUH01. Next base: position 3,035 of record JAULUH010000250.1, read on the forward strand.
AAGCTGGCGGTGGGTGAGGTCGAGCGCCTCGGGGTACTGGCCGGTCTGGGCGTAGATGCCGGCCTGGCCGTCGAAGACATCGGCCAGGCCGTCCCAGAGGTCCAGGGACTCGAACAGGTCCTGGGCCTGGAGCAGCTGGGTGAGACCCAGGGCATAGTCGCCCAGCCGCTGGTTGATATACCCCTGGGTGCGCAGGCCGTAGGCCATGCCGGCGGCGTAGGGGGC
>JAULUH010000251.1:0-4529 GCA_032111745.1 Anaerolineae bacterium
AAGTCGCATTGTCTATCGCAACGGATAGCAGAACACGCCTCGGATGAGCGGGACGGTGGAAGATGGCTCGAAGCATCGATCTCTTCGTCGCGATAGCTGAGATAGCGGGAGTCTTTGTTGGTTTCGGCGCCCTCATCAGTGTCACGCGCCGGACTGCGGTCGAGGTTTCCCAGCTCGGACGGATTCGGGCCGTGGTCACGATCGGACTCACGGTGATCATTGCCGCCTTCATACCGGTTGTCCTGGATAGCTATGGGATCACCGGCCACCGTCTCTGGCTCCTGAGTAGCCTCGCCTTCCTGTTCCTCATCTGGGCGGTGATCGTCTTGTCGCTGCGGAGGCCTGAGAACAGGATGCTGATGGCCAGCCAGGCGCGGGCCAACCCGATGATGGCAGCATTCTTCTGGATCTTGTTGGAGATTCCGGTGCAGGCTCCGTTGGTCCTAATCCTGATCGGCCGGTGGCCAGAGCTGGAACCGGCTTTTTACACAACGTCCCTTGTGTTCAATTTGTTTGAGGCCGCATACGTGCTCGCCCAGCTTGTGTACGCTCAGATGAGCCCACCCAGTGACTAGCCAGCTCCCGCTCTCCGGCCGGGAGATGCTGGACTGCTTTGTGCCTATCCTACGTGCCAACTCGTCCTGGGTGAGACCCATGTAGATGGTGTCATCTGCAGCCCAAGCTGCATACTGCAATGCCTGGCGAATGCCCTCAGGCTCTAGATCGGGATACTCGTCGATGATTTCCTGGGTAGTCATCCCATTGGCCACCAAATTGACAATCAGCGCCTGCGGTCGCCGGGATTTCGTTCTATGGGTGCATGGATGCCCCCGTGTACCCCACAGGACTTTAAGGTTCAAGACACCAGACTCGTGGTATACTCACACTACTGGGAAGTTCACGGTCCTGCTGGCGCCGGTAGCTCCGCAAACAACCGTGGTCACGGATTGAGGCCCCATGAGGCCATTCGGGGCAGGCGGCCTCGGTGTTTGGGCGGCACATAGGAAGGGCGTTACCTTCGTCTCAGCCAAGGTTAGGCTGCGATTTCTATCCTGTTCAAAAACATAGAGGAGGCCCCCATGGTTCTGCGCATCCTGCTCCTTGCCCTTCTCGTCCTTGCGCTGGTGGGTGCCGGCCTGGGCGCCACGGTGGTGCGCGGCCCTTTGCCGGAGACCGATGGCAGCCTCGCGGTCACAGGTCTGGAGGCGCCGGTAACCGTGTATCGAGATGAATGGGGCGTGCCCCACATCTTTGCCGCCAGCCAGGAGGATCTCTTCTTCGCCCAGGGCTATGTGACCGCCCAGGACCGGCTGTGGCAGATGGACTTCCAGCGCCGGGTCGGTGCAGGCAGGCTATCAGAAGTCCTGGGCGATTCCACGCTGGATACCGATCGCTTCCTGCGCACGCTGGGCACCTATCGAGCGGCCGAGCGCGACCTGGCGGTGCTGAGCCCTGAGACGCTGGCGGCCCTGGACGCCTACGCAGCCGGCGTCAACGCCTTCATCGCCGACAACTTGGACAACCTGCCCCTGGAGTTCCGCCTCTTGGGCTATCAGCCAGAGCCCTGGCGGCCTGCCGATAGCACCGTTTGGGGCAAGATGATGGCGTGGAACCTGGGCGGTAACTGGGAGACGGAGCTGATGCGAGCCCGGCTGATCGAGCTGCTGGGCGCGGAAAAAGCTGCTGATCTGCTGCCGGGCTATCCACAGGAAGGACCCTTCATCATTCCCCCAGAGGTCAAGGACTACAGCGGCCTGCTGCCCTTGGACCTGGATCGGGTGATGGCAGTCCGCCGGCTGCTCAAGATGGACGGTGAGGGCATCGGCAGCAACAACTGGGTCGTCGCAGGCAGCCGTAGCAGCAGCGGCATGCCGCTCCTGGCCAACGATCCGCACCTGGGCATGCAGATGCCCTCCGTCTGGTACGAGGTGGGGCTGCACAGTCCAACGCTGCGGGCCGTTGGGGTCAGCTTCCCGGGCGCGCCCGGGGTGGTCATCGGGCACAACGGCCGCATCGCCTGGGGCGTGACCAACGTGAACCCCGATGTCCAGGACCTCTACATCGAGCGCGTCAACCCTGCCAACCCTGACCAGTACGAGTTTCAGGGAACATGGCGCGATATGGCCGTGCGGGAGGAGCACATCTTCGTCAAGGGCCAACAGGAGCCGGTGATCGAGCGGGTTCGAGAGACCCACCACGGCCCCATCATGAACGCGGTGGCAGGCGACTTGGAAGATGAGGTGGATCCGGTGGCCCTGCGCTGGACGGCCCTGGAGGCCAACCGGCTAAGCCAGTCGATCCTGGAGCTCGACCAGGCGCAGGATTGGGACCAATTCCGGGCGGCCCTGCAGCATTTTGCTGCCCCAGCCCAGAACTTCGTCTACGCGGACGTGGAGGGCAACATCGGCTACCAAATGCCGGGCCAGATCCCTATCCGGGCTCAGGGCAACGGCATGGTGCCGGTGCCGGGTTGGAGCGGTGAATACGAGTGGGTGGACACCATCCCCTTTGAGGAGCTGCCCTCCGTGTTCAACCCTGAGGTAGGCTATGTGGCCACCGCCAACAACCAGGTGGTGCCAGACGATTACCCCTACCTGATCAGCACCGAGTGGTCTGCTCCCTACCGGGCTCAACGCATCGTCAGCCTGTTGGAGGGCTCAGATCGCCACAGCCCCGACGACTTTGCAGAGTTCCAGGGGGATATCTACCTCTTGCCTGCGGACTTCCTGGTGCCCCTGTTGGATCGCGTGAGCGTGGACGAGGCGCCGGCTGTGGCGCAAGAGGGGCTGCGGCTGATGCAGGCCTGGGATCGCCAGATGGACGCCAACCAGGCGGAGCCCCTGATTCTCGAGCAGTTCTACCAGGAGCTGGTAGGTGCCACGTTGGGCGATGAGCTGGAGGCCGCTGGGGGAGAGGAACTGGTCGAGGATTACCTGGAGGACTTTGGCAACAGCCACCGGCAGCTGATGGAGCGACTGGCGGGGGATGCGACCAGCGCCTGGTGGGATGACGTGCGCACACTAGCCGTGGAGAGCCAGCCGGAGATCGTGACCCGTGCCTTCCTGGCTGCCATGGCCTATCTGCAGGAGAACCACGGCGATGACCCGGCTCGCTGGCGCTGGGGAGATGTCCACTGGACGAACTTCGACCATCCCTTGGGTGCCGTGGCGCCGTTGGATCGGATTCTCAACAAGCGCGTCCCGGCTCAGGGCGCCAGCGTGACGGTCAACGCGGCCGGTGCCAGCTACCCTGATTTGGTGATGAACAACGGTGCCAGCTTCCGCCAGATCGTGGATCTGGGCGATCTGGCCAACAGCCGCATCGTCAACACCACCGGGCAGAGCGGTCAGGTCTTCGACAGGCACTATGGAGATATGATCGAGCTCTGGCAGGAGGTGGGATATCACCCCATGCGCCTGGCGCAGGCAGAGGTGGAGGCGGCAGCCGTCGACGTGCTGACGCTAGAGCCGTCGACGAAGTAGCTGATGCAGGGGTGATCGGTGGGAGCAGCGCTTAGCGGGGGCCATGATATCCTCCCAGCCCCGGCACGTTTCGGCTCAATCGGCTGGCGTAGATTGATGCGTCACTACAAAGATCAATTGCTCGCCTGTGACTTCTTCTCCAGCTCACGCATCACGGCAAATGAGGTGCAGTCTGTATAGGAGAAGTCCTGATCCGTGTGCTTCTCGAAGATCTGCCAGGCGACAGCCTCATGCCCTTCGTCAATCCGGATCAAGCTGAGAAGTCCGTCGGAAATCAGCTCCTTGAGCAGGTGCCAGAAGTCAACAGCAGCCCGATGCCCGATGCGGTAGCGGATCAAGGTGATCGTCTCATCCAACACGAAGTTGCTGGTTACAAAGGCATGCCCCTGTTCCAGCAAGTCTTCGTTGGTCAATTGGGCATCTCGCGGTCGCTGTCGATCCTATCAGCCAAAGCATACCAGGCCCAGGTGTCCACGAAGATGGCGGTCATCCGGCTTTGCGTGAGTAGAGGTAAGTGTCGTGATGGCGCGCGGCATCATGGGGCGCGCGACCTTCGCCCAGTCCCCGACCCAACTCTCTCATCAGCTCGCGTGCTCGGGCTTGGCGGGCCTCTCTCTCTAAGTTTGGCAACGACGCCATAAGCAGTATCCCGAGCTGCAGGAGCTGTATGAGAGCAAACTGATCATAGCGCAGAACTTGCTCCAGCAGTGGGTCGCAGGGCATCCTGACTGCCAGTTGCCGGTGACCTTCGACAATTGGTTCACCCAGCCGGCCTTCTGTCGTTTCCTGGATCAAACGCCAGGGTTGGCCTATGTCGGTACCTTAGTTGGCAACGACAAGGTGAACCTGAAGACGGGCCAGACCACCCTGGCAGACTTCGCCGCACGGCTCAAACAAGAACACTTGGATGCGGTGCAGGCGGGTGGTCAGCCGGTCTTCCGGCGGATCACGATCCCTTACAAGGGTGAACCGGAGACCTACTACAGTTACTGCCAGACGCACCACATCCACAACTTCGGCAAACAACGCCTGGTCACACCTGCACTT
>JAULUH010000252.1:0-8554 GCA_032111745.1 Anaerolineae bacterium
TCCTGGGCGCACGCGCCGGCGGTGCCACCGAGGTGGTGGTGAACGACTCCCATGGGGGCATGCGCAACCTGCTGGTAGACGAGCTGGACGACTGGGCGGATGTGGTGTTAGGCTCGCCCAAGCCGTTGGACATGATGGAAGGGCTGGACGACAGCTTCGACGTGGCCATGTTCATTGGCTATCACGCCCGGGCCGGCACACCCAACGCCATTCTGGACCACACCTATAGCAGCAAGGCGGTGGCTCACGTGGAGATCAACGGCCGGCCGATGGGAGAGATCGGCCTGAACGCCGCCCTGGCGGGCGTCCACGGCGTGCCGGTGGGGTTAGTCACGGGAGACCAGGCGACGACGGCCGAGGCCGTGGCGTTGCTCAGCCCGGATTTGCTGACGGTCACCGTCAAGCGGGCGGTAGGCCACCAGGCTGCGATCTGCATCCACCCGGAGGAGGCCCAGAGCCTGATCCGCCAGGCGGCCGAGCAGGCCCTGTCCACTGCCGTCGTCCCCCTGAAGCTGGATTCCCCGGTAGTGCTGCGGGTCGCTCTGCGATCCAGCCTGATGGCCGATTATGCCATGCTGATCCCGGGGGCCCGGCGGCTGGACGGCTACACCGTGGAATACGCGCACGACGACTTCCAGACCGTGTACAGGGTATTCCGGGCCATGGTCAAGCTGGCGGCGTAGCGGTGTGTCTATTCGTTACCTGATCTTCGACCTGGACGAGACTCTCTACGCGCGCGATGCGGGGGTGATGCAGGCCATCCGCCAGAGAATCCGGCGATATATTAGGGAACGCTACGGCCTGGCAGCCGAGGAGGCCGATGCCCTGGCGCGGCATTATCACGACGTCTACGGCACGTCGATGCGCGGGCTGCTATTGCACAACAACCTGGACGCCGACGACTTCCTGGCCTACGTGCACGACTTCCCCCTGGGCGGGCTGATCGCGACCAGCCCGGAGTTGGATGCCATGCTGGCGGGGCTGCCCTTGCGGAAGGTGATCTTCACCAATGCCAGCCGCAGGCATGCCGAGCGGGTGCTGGACCAGCTAGGCATCGCCCACCACTTCGAGCGCATTGTCGATGTGACGGCCGTAGGCTATGTGAGCAAGCCCGATCCCGTGGCCTATCGCCACTGCCTGAGTCTGCTAGGGGCCGAGCCGGGAGAGTGCGTGCTGATCGAGGACGCAGCGCGCAACCTGGCGCCGGCGACGAGGCTGGGCATGGTGACCGTGTTGGTTGATGGGGACCGCGGGGACGCCGCCGACTTCCATATCGACTCGATCATAGAGTTGCCCGCGGTGGTAGCGGCCATCTGCCAGGCGTGGGCCTGCCCGGATGCCAGAGAGCGCTGAAGCGCTCACGACGAGCCAGGGCCCCTGCGTCCGTTCGTAGTGGGCACTTCAGTGTGGCGGGGCGGGATTTCTGGACACATCCCCCTTCCTGTGTTACAGTGCCGTCATGCACGAGCTGGCCGTGACCGAGAGCATCCTGCACATTGCCCTGGATGAGGCTGCCCGGCACGGCGCGCAGCGGTTGACGGCTATCCACCTGGTGGTGGGTGAGCTTACCGGCTACGTGCCCGACTCGATCCAGTTCTACTTCGACGTGCTCAGCCAGGACACACCGGCCGCAGGCGCGGTGTTGGCGGTGAGGCGGGTACCGGCCCGGGTGCGCTGCGCGTCCTGCCAGGCCGACTATGCGCCGGAGGCTGGCCTGCTGTGGCTGTGTCCGGCCTGCGGCGGCCTGGGCGGCGAGGTGATCAGCGGGCAGGAGCTCCTGGTGGAAAGCATCAACGTCGACGAGGTCGGGCAGACGGAGTGAACCGGGTTCGGCGACCCGGCGTGTAACCCTGAGGATGGCCCATGCAGGTTCCTGTTGTCCAACGTGTGCTCTCGGCCAACGACGAAACGGCGCGGCAAAACCGCAGCCGTTTTGACGCGGCCGGGCTGCGGGTGGTGAACGTCATGGCCTCGCCGGGCGCGGGCAAGACCAGCCTGCTGGTGCGCTCCGTCGAGGGGCTGAAGGAGCACCATCGCATCGCCGTGATCGAGGGCGACCTGGCTTCCCGCATCGACGCCGACCGGGTGGCGGCCGCTGGCGTGCCTGCGGTGCAGATCAACACCGGGGGTGGCTGCCACCTGGACGCGGTGATGGTCGCCGATGTGCTCCATCGCTTTGACCTGGCCAGCCTGGACTTATTGCTGATCGAGAACGTCGGCAACCTGGTCTGCCCCACCAATTTTCGGCTGGGCGAGCATCGCCGGGTGCTGGTGGCCAGCGTGCCGGAGGGTGACGACAAGCCGTTGAAGTATCCGGGTAGCTTCCTCCACATGGACGCCATCGTGCTCAATAAGACGGATCTCGTTCCTTATGTAGACTTCAGCGAGGAAGGGTTCGCGCGCGCGGTGCGGGCGGTGAATCGGGAGGCGCCGATTTTCGCGCTGTCCTGCCGCACAGGCACCGGGCTGGCAGCGTGGCTGGACTGGCTGGCGCGGGCTTGAGCGCGCCTTGTAGCGCAGGGGGGTGCGCCTTTCGCCCCTCGCCCAATTGGTGGTATAATGGCGCATACTTGCCGTCTCCTACCGCTGGCAGCAGTGGTTGAGCTTGGCCCTGATCTCTTAGCAAAGGCAGGACATCCAACGCGTGTTTCGTCCGCTTGATTGGTTACTGGGCCTGTTCTCTCTCGATATCGGCATCGACCTGGGAACGGCCAACACCCTGGTAAACGTACGCGGCAAGGGCATCGTCATCAACGAGCCCTCCGTGGTAGCCATCGACAAAAAATCCAAGAAGGTCCTGGCCATCGGCTCCGAGGCCAAGGAGATGGTTGGGCGCACGCCGTCCAACATCGTCGCCATCCGTCCCCTGCGGGATGGGGTGATCTCCGACTTCGACATCACGGAGCAGATGCTGCACTACTTCATCCATAAGGTGCACGACCGGATGCTGCTGCGCATCCCGCGCCCGCGGGTCGTGGTTGGCATCCCTAGCGGCGTAACCGAGGTAGAGAAGCGCGCCGTGCACGACGCCACGGTGAGCGCCGGGGCTCGGGAGGCCTTCCTGGTGGAGGAGCCCATGGCGGCCGCCATCGGCGCCGGACTGCCGGTCACCGATGCCCGCGGGTCAATGATCATCGACATCGGCGGCGGCACCACCGAGGTGGCGGTGATTGCCCTCGGTGGCATCGTGGTCGCCCGTTCGATCCGGGTGGCGGGCGACGAGATGGACGAGGATATCGTCCAATATGCGCGGCAGAAGTACAACCTGCTGATCGGCGAGCGCATGGCCGAGGAGGCCAAGATTACGGCCGGCTCGGCGTATCCACTGGACCAGGAGATCACCGTCACCCTGCGCGGCCGCAACCTGATCACCGGGCTGCCCGAGTCCATCGAGGTATCCAGCGTGGAGCTGCGGGAGGCGCTGTCGCCATCGGTGAACGTGATCGTGGAAACGGTGCGCGATGCTGTAGATGAGACGCCACCGGAGCTGATCGCCGACATGATGCATGGCGGCGTGGTCCTGGCAGGCGGTGGCGCGCTGTTGCGTGGCCTCGACACAAGGCTCAGCGAAGAAACGCGCATGGAGGTGCGCATCGCCGACGATCCGCTGACCTGCGTTGCCCACGGCGCGGAGGCCATCCTGGAGGAGCTGGAGACTCTGCGCAAGGTGCTGGCCTCCATGCAACGCGGCAGCACCATTCACTGACCGTGCAACAGCCCGCCGGGGCCGGTCAGGGCACGCCCTGGCCTGGCCCAGACGCCTGTCCTACGTGCCCTCGCCCCCAGGCGCCGGGCACGCAGCATTTGATGGGCCAACGGCCGTAAGCATCATGTTTCAACGGACACCTCGCACCCATCGCGGGCGGTGGCTGCTAGTGGGCCTCGCCCTGGCCGCCGCGGTGCTCATTGCCCTGAACACTCCGCTGCTAGAGCCGGCGCGCAACGTGTCGGCAGGCTTGACCCTGCCTCTACAGGCGGTATTAAGCCGGGTGGGCAATGGCGTGCGCGGAGCGTTCGGAGGTGTAGGCGACCTGGCCACCCTGCGCAACCGCAACCGGGAGCTAGAACAGGCCGTGGCCGGTCTCACCATCGAGAACGTCCGCCTGCAGGAGGTCGAGGCCGAGAATGAACGGCTGCGCCGGCTGCTCGAGTTCAGCGATGCCAACCCCAGGTACGACTACAAGGGTGGCCAGGTCGTGGGACGGGTCGTGGGCCGAGAACCGGGCAACGTGATCCAGTCGATCCTGATCGACCTTGGCAGCAAGGATGGCATTGAGCCAGGCATGGCCGTGGTCACGGAGCGCGGCCTCGTGGGGCGGATTAGCGACGTTTACTCAGGCACCGCCCGGGTTCTGCTGATTACCGATAGCAACAGCAGTGTCAACAGCATGTTGCAGAACACCCGCATGCGCGGTATTCTGCATGGCCGCGCCGGCCTGCCGGCCCTGCTGGATTATCTGCCGCCCGACGAGCCGGTGCTGGTGGGCGATATCGTGGTCACCTCGGGCGAAGGCGGCGTCCTGCCCGCGGGAATTCCCATCGGCCAGGTGACGGAGGTCGAGCAGAACGATGTGGAGATGTTCCAACGGGCGGTCGTGCGCACCACGGTCGATTTCAACAGCCTGGAGACAGTGCTGGTGGTGACCAATTTCGTGCCCGTGCCGGAGGTGGAGTACCTCCCTCAGCGGCCCTGATCAGCCGGACCATGAACCCTTACCTGATCGTGCTCAGCCTGGCCCTGGTGGCGCTGGTTCAGGTCTCAACCCTGCCCGCGTTCGCCGTAGGCAGTGTCGTCCCCGACCTGATGCTGGTGATCGTGGTGTCGTGGGCCCTGCTGCGTGGCCTGCGCAGTGCCCTGGCCTGGGCCCTGGTAGGCGGCTTGTGCTTGGATCTGATCGCGGGCAGCCCATTTGGCATGTATACCCTCGGCCTGCTGGTAGCAGCCGTGGTGGCCGGCTCGGGTGGCAATACCCTCTACCGCGGCAGCTTGCTTCTGCCCCTGGCTATGCTGGTGCTGGCTACCCTGGCCCGCAGCGGCGTTCACCTGGCGGTGCTCCTGGTGACCGGCCATACGTTGCCCACCACCGATACCCTGTTGCGCTTGACCCTTCTGGAGCTGGCCTACAATACCGTGTTGTTGTTGATCATCTATCCGCTGCTGGCGATGCTGAACCAAGCTACCGGCCAGGAGCGCATCCCACTGGAGTAATGCTCGCGTGATTGATCGTCCCCTCCCGCCCTCGGTGCGCCTGACGATCATGCGTGTGGCCACCGTGGCCGTTTTCGTGATATTCATCGCCCAACTGTGGCGCATTCAAATGGTCCAGGGCGATGCGCTGAAGGCCCGCGCCAACCAGAACCGCTTCCGGCTGGTGGAGGTCAAGGGTCCGCGCGGAGTCATGTACGATCGTAACGGCAAGCGGCTGGTGCTCAACCGGCCTAGCTTCAGCATTGCCGTGGTACCGGCTGATCTGCCCGACGCGGACGAGGATGTCCTGCAAGTGCTGGAGGAGCTGGACCGGATCATCTCCCGGGTCGCGGCCAGGCGGCAAGTGGCTCCGCCGGCGCCCACGGCCGTTGCCAGCCCGGTGGAGGATGAGGGCAAGCCCCCTGAGCTCGGCACCACGGGGCCGCCACGCTTTCGCGAACGGCTGACGGTAGAAGAGGCCATGCAGGAGGTTCAGGACGGCTGGCAAGGGGGGGCTTATCGTCCGGTAATTGTGGCTGGCCAGGTCGATCGCGACCTGGCCTTCGCCGTGGCCGAACAAAGCTACCGATTGCCCGGCGTGCGGTTGGAGGTCGAGCCGGTGCGTGAGTATCTGAGCGGCACGCTCACGTCGCATGTCTTGGGCTACATGGGACCCATTCCCGAAGAGTATGTCGACGACTACGAGGCCGAAGGCTACAACGCCTACGACCAGGTCGGCCTGGCGGGGCTGGAGCTGACCTTCGAGAAGGCTCTGCGGGGCCGGGATGGCCGGCGCAATATCGAGGTGGACGTCAATGGCCGGGAGGTGCGCACGGTGGGTGACATCTTCCCCAGCGCGCCCGGCAGCAACCTGGTCCTGACCATGGACCTGGATTTGCAGCGGATCACCGAGGATGCCTTGCGCCAGGGGCTGGAAAAATCCAAGGCGACGACGGGAGTGGCTATCGCCATGAACCCGCAGAACGGCGAGGTCCTGTCTATGGTCAGCCTGCCTACCTACGACAACAACCTCTTCGCTGACGGGATAACTGCCGAGGAGTACAAAGGGCTGATCGAGGATAGGGAACGTCCGCTGGTCAACCATGCCATCAGTGGCCTGTACCCACCAGGGTCCACCTTCAAGATCGTGGCCGCGTCCGGTGCCCTGCAAGAGGGGATCGTCGACGAGCGCACGCGGCTGGGCGACAGCTTCGACGGGTCGGTCAATGGGATTATCTATGTGGATAACCGCTTCTTCCCCGACGACCCGCGGTACGCGCAACCGTTTTACTGCTGGATTCACACCTATGGCACCGGCCATTACCAGGTCAACGTGCGCGATGCCCTGGCCGTCTCCTGTGACATCTTCTTCTACCAGGTGGCCGGCGGTTACCGCAAGACCTTCGAGGGGTTGGGGATCGACAAGATGGTCGAATACGCCGAGCTCTTCGGCTTCGGCGCCACCACGGGCATCGACCTGCCGGGCGAGAACCCTGGCCTGGTGCCCACCCCCAAGTGGAAGCGCCTGACCTATGCTGAGACCTGGGCGGCCGGCGACACCTACAACATGGCTATCGGCCAGGGCGCCATGTTGTCTACGCCGCTGCAACTGCTTAACGCCACCAACGCGATTGCCAACGGGGGAAGGTTGTACAGGCCGCAAATGGTGCACCAGATCGTCGACAGCGAGGGCAACGTGGTGGAGGAGTTCCAGTCGGAGCTGATCCGTGAGCTGCCCATCGACCCGGAGTACATCAGCCTGGTGCAAGAAGGCATGTGGGGTGCGGTCAATTTCCCCAACGGCACCGCCAGGGCCCTATCGGTACCGGGGGTCCAGGTGGCTGGCAAGACCGGTACATCGGAGTTCTATGACCCCGAGATCGGGCTATTGCCCAACAAGCGGCTGCCCACCCACGCCTGGTTCACGGCGTACGCGCCCTTCGAGAACCCTGAGATCGCCCTGGTAGTGTTCGTGTACAACGGCGGCGAGGGATCGGCCACGTCGGTGCCCATTGCCCAGGACATCTTGCGGGGCTATTTCGAGCTCAAGCGCCAGCGGGAGCAGCCGCCAGAGGAACCCGGCGCAGAGCCGGCGGACATGCCTGCGGAAGGTGCACCGGGCCAGGCTGGGGAGCAGCCGGCCCCTCAGCCGGAGGGCCAGGCCCCGGCAACCCCCGCACTGCCGGGCCAGGGGCAACCTGGCCAACCGGCGCCAGCCCAGGAGGGAGGTGGCTGATGCGCCTCAACCTGCGCCGGTTTGACTTCGTGCTGCTGGGCACTACGGTAGTGCTGATGATCTTCGGCGTGGCCATGGTGTACAGCGCTACGCTGGAAGTGCCCGGCTACGAGAATTATGCCTTGCGCCAGGCCATCTATGGCCTGGCTGGTCTGGTACTGCTGATCGTCGTGGCCGCGTTCGACTATCGCCTGCTGACCAGCCTGCAGTGGCCTATCTATGGCATTGTCCTGGTGGTCTTGGCGGCCGTGGCGGCCCTGGGACAGGTACGCGGCGGCAGTTCAGGCTGGTTCAACGCCGGCCTGGTCTTGATCCAGCCCGCGGAGCTGGCTAAAGTGCTGTTCGCCGTGGCCTTTGCCCAGTTCCTCAGCAGCAATCATGACAGACTAAGGCGGCCGCAGGTGGTGTTGGGGGCATTTGTGTTGTTGGGACTGCCGGCGGCGCTGATCTACCTGCAGCCTGACCTCGGCACGGCCATCGTGCTGTTGGTCATCGGAGTGGCCATGATGTTCGTGGCCGACCTGCCGTGGGCCTATATCGTGACGGCCCTGGCCGGTGCGGCCCTGGCTGCGCCTATGGTCTGGGCTAATCTCGAAGGCTACATGCGCCAGCGCATCTTGATCTTCCTCAACCCCGCCAGCGACCCCGATGCCAGCTTCAACATCGCCCAGGCCCTGATCAGCATCGGCAACGGCGGCTGGCTGGGCAAGGGCTTCACCCAGGGCAGCCAGAGCCAGCTGCACTTCCTGCGCGTGCGCTATGCCGACTTCATCTTCAGCGTGATCGCCGAGGAGCTGGGCTTCATTGGCGCCATCGTGCTGATTGGCCTGCTGTTCGTGATCCTGTGGCGGCTGTGGAGCATTGCCGACCAGGCTCGCGACTACTTCGGCCGGCTGATCGTGGTCGGCGTAACGGCCATGATCCTCTTCCAGTCCGTGGTCAGCATCGGCATGAACCTGGGACTGGTCCCGGTGACGGGCATTACCCTGCCCTTCATCAGCTACGGTGGAAGCTCATTGATCACGGTTTTGCTAGGCATCGGCCTGGCCCAAAGCGTGGCCATGCGCAACCGCAAGATCGAGTTCGACTGAGCACGGCTGGCGTTCGTAGTGCGCGCTTCAGCGCTCAGT
>JAULUH010000253.1:0-2065 GCA_032111745.1 Anaerolineae bacterium
CAGTCAAGAATTCGCCAGCAACACAGCATTCTGGTTGGTGCGTTCACTATGCGCGTGTTCTTGGAGACCCTGGGCTGTCGCCTGAACTACGCCGAGATGGAATCCCTGGGGCGCAAGTTGGCGGCAGCCGGCCACCAGCTGGTGGCATCCCCCGAGCAGGCCGATGTATCGGTGCTCAATACCTGCGCGGTCACCGGCGAGGCCGCGCGCAAGTCCCGCCAGCTGGCCCGGCAGCTCGCCCGTGCCAACCCCACCGCCCGCCTGGCCCTCACCGGCTGCTACGCCACCCTCGATCCCGACACCGTAGAGGCACTGCCAGGAGTGGCCCTGGTGGCGGATAACCAGCGCAAAGACCTGCTGGCCGAGCTCCTGCAGCCCTGGTCTGCCGAGCTGGACGCGGGCCAGTGGCGCCGCCTGGAGCCTGCTGCGCCCGTGGTGCCACCTGGCCGCACGCGCGCCTTTGTCAAGGTGCAGGACGGCTGCAATAACCGCTGCAGCTTCTGTATCGTCACCGTAGCCCGGGGCGCAGAGCGCAGCCGGCCCATCGACGACGTGGTCGCCGAGATCCAACGCCTGCGGGCCGAGGGCCTGCAAGAGGCCGTGCTCACCGGCGTCCATCTGGGCGGCTACGGCAGCGACCTGGCAGTGAGCCTGGGCGACCTGGTGGGCGCCATCCTGGACCGCACCGACCTGCCCCGCCTGCGCCTGAGCTCCCTGGAGCCCTGGGACCTGGCGCCGGAGTTCTTCGACCTCTGGCCCGCCAGTAACGGCCGCCTCTGCCCCCACCTGCACCTTCCCCTGCAGGCCGGCTGCGACCGCACCCTGCGCCGCATGGCCCGCCGCATCCGTACGGCCGATTTCCGCCACCTGGTGGCCGCAGCTCGCCAGCGCATCCCCGACCTGGTCATCACCAGCGATATCATCGCCGGCTTTCCCGGCGAGAGCGCCAGTGACTTCGATGAGAGTTTGGCCTTCGTGGCAGCCATGGGCTTTGCCCATGTCCACGTGTTTCCCTTCTCCGCCCGCGCCGGCACCTCTGCCTCCCAGTTCGGCGGCCAGGTACCCGCTGACGAGCGCCGCCGTCGCGTCGCGGCCATGGAGGCGGTCGCGCGCCGCTCCGGGGACGCCGTGCGCCAGCACTTCCTGGGCACCATCCGGCCTGTCCTGTGGGAGCAACAGGAGGCTGCCACGACCTGGAGTGGATTCACCGACAACTACCTGCGGGTGGAAGCTGCAGCACCCCCCGGTGCTGACCTGACCAACACCATTACACCCGCCAGGCTCCTGAGCCTTGACCATGGGATTCTCCAGGCCGGCATCAGCTATGAGTATTGACCCGTATCACCGCGTGCGGAGGCGAAGCATGACCTCAGACTGCCTATTCTGCAAGATCGTTGCCCACCAAATCCCGGCCCGCACCATCTATCAGGATCAGCACGTTACGGCCTTCCACGACATCAATCCCCAGGCCCCGGTGCACGTGCTGATCGTGCCCAACCATCACGTCGAGTCCCTGGCTACCGCGGGCCCCGAGGACACTGCCATCCTCGGCTATATCCTGACCATGGCACCCAGAATCGCCGCGCAGACCGGCATCGCCGACACCGGCTACCGCGTTGTCCTCAATACCGGACGCGACGCTGGCATGGCCGTCTATCACCTGCATGCCCATGTGCTGGGTGGGAGGCGCATGGCTTGGCCTCCTGGATGAGGCTTCCAGGTCGCATCTCAGGGAGTGCATGATGGACACCAGCATCAGGTTCATCCCACCAGCCGGAATGCCAGGTCGCAACGCGCTGGCCGCACTGCCCCTAGAGCGCTATACGCTTGACGAGGAGCGGAGCACGGCGACCTGCACCACCGTCTACGATACCTTCGACTGGCGTTTGTTCCAGAAAGGATATACCCTCCTCGCTTCGCAAACCGGACTGGACCTGCTCCCCCTGGTGCCTGGGAAGGCTGCACACCACACAGATAGCCACCTGATGCCCCGTTGGGCGACCGACCTACCTGGCCCCGAGCTACGGACCATTGTTGAGCCCCTTATCGGTGTACGCGCCCTGCT
>JAULUH010000254.1:0-2121 GCA_032111745.1 Anaerolineae bacterium
CTCGCAACTGGTGGACCGCCAGGGCAATGCGTTGATCGAACTCCATCATCACATATCCGGCAACTGCGCGGCTCAGGCCATGAGCGGTGAGTGGATCCCCTTGCAGTCCTCCTGGATCGACGCTAGCCTGTTCTTCGCCATGGGAGGGTTCAATCCCGCGGTGCCCGGTGCTGAGGATATCGACCTCATCCGCCGGCTGTCGCTGCGCAGCGATATCGCCGGGACCGAGGCCCTGGTCGCCTGTATCGTCATGGGCGAGCAGGGAAGCACCACCGACTACGCGGGCAGCCGGATCACCCTGCGCCAGGCGCGCGAGCGGGTGCTGGATACCCCAGGTGTCAGGCCGCGGCTCCTGGAGTCGGCTGCTACGCCCTACTTGCGGGGGCGCATCGCCCGGGTCTACGCCACGTCGGCCCTGTGGAACCTGGGACAGGGCCGGGTGTTCGACGCCGCGGGCCGGGCCTTCCATGGCGCTGGCACCTCCCTGGCCCGTGGCAGTGGCCTGTTCTCGGCGGAGTTCTGGCGCGGCTTCGTGCGAGCCTACCAGAACGAAACCTTCGCCCGGGGTTTCGCCGCTGCCGCAACCACCTGAGGCCAGAGCCAGCAGTCATGTTCTCCTCCACCGTCATCGCCTCCATCGGCCGCGCATCTCTGTCCCGCGCGGTCGAGAGCATGCTCGACCAGGGGATCGACCAGGATTTCGAGGTCATCGTGGTCAACGATTCGGCTCGTCCCCTGGCGCCGGCCAGCTGGCAGGAGTCGCCGCGCGTTCGCATCATCCACACCCAGGCCCGCGAGCGCGCGGTGGCGCGCAATACCGGGGCCGCCATCGCCCGGGGCACCTACCTGCACTTCATGGACGACGACGACTGGCTCTTACCGGGCGCGCTGCAGCTGGCCTGGGAGCGCTCCGCGACGGCCGGCGACGCCGTCTGCCTGACTGGCCGGGCCCAGGTCGTCGACGGCACCGACCAGGTGTGGGGCGAGCTGGATTTCGCCCTCGACGGCAACTGTGCCGCCCGGCTGCTGGCTGGCGCCTACCTGCTCATCGGCTCTTACTTCGTGCGCACCGATGCCTTCTTTGCCGCCGGAGGTTTCGACCGCAGCTTCGGCGGCTCCGAGGATGTCCACCTGCCGATTCGCCTGGCCCTGGCCGGCGACTTCGCCCAGATCCCAGCGCCCATCGTCGCCATCCTGCGCGGCCTCAACTGGTCGACCTCCACTGACTACAGCCAGGCCGTCGAGGAGAATCGCCTGATCCGGGATGCCGCGCTGGACCTGCCTGGGGCTTTTGGCCGGCTGCGCGCCAGCGCCCATTCCCCGTACTGGAAGGGCCGGCTGGTACACGCCTACGGCAGCAGCTGCCTGCTCAACTGGCGCTACAGGCGGCCGTTCAAGTTCCTGAGCCGGAGTCTGTTTGCCGGCGCCGCCGTTTTGACCAGTGGCACGGCCCTGGCCAACGGCACCTTCTGGCGCGGGGTCAAGGATGATCAGTTGCCGGGCGGTTTGAGCGAGGTCATGGAGCGGATCGATCGCGCGATGTTGGCTGCGAGCTCGGGGTCTTGATCCGATTCGGGGAGAGGCGAAGTGAGGTGGAGGGTAGCCGGGCGGCAGGCGCCCTCACAGGCCGCGCACCAGGCCGGCCGAGAATTTGAGCCAGGGGGTGATCTCCTCCCGGCGCTGGGGCTGCAGCAGATACAGCGATGACCAGCGTACCACATTGCCCAGGCCCACCAGCTTGATCCATGCCCGCAGGCCCAGCTCAGCCCAGGCGCCGCGATGTTTGCGGTACAGATACAGGCAGCTCTGCAGGTAGATGCGCAGATAGCTGTGGAACCGGGGGGCTGTGGAGAAGCCGCCCGTGTGCACCACCTGGATACCTGGCAGGTAGGCTACCTGCCACCCGCGCTGCCAGGCGCGCAGGCACAGGTCGATCTCTTCGAAGTACAGGAAGAAGCGCTCGTCAAACAGGCCGGTCTCGCGCAGCGCGACCGGCCTAAGCAGCATGCAGGCCCCGGACACCGCCTGCCGCAGCTGGCCCTCTGGCGGTGGCATCGGCTCGCCGGCTGTCTCCTCTCCTGGCGGGCCAGGCTGGCTGGCTGCCGCTGGCCCCGTAGCGCG
>JAULUH010000255.1:0-1652 GCA_032111745.1 Anaerolineae bacterium
GCACTCGGCTCGCACCTTGGGGCTGCTGTTGTCGACGATGACGTGATGGACGCCATCCCGCAGCACCCGGCTGGTGTCAGGTGTGATCAGCGCCCTCAAGATGGCGGGCATGGCGGGCTCGCCGATGTAGGCCAGCGCCGAGCCTGCGGCCCAGCGAACGCCATGATCGTCGTCGTCCAGGACCTCGACCAGGGCGTCGACGGCCTGGGGCGTAGGATTACCCTGCAGGAAACGCACGGCATTCACGCGTTCGACCTCAGGTAGTTCGGCGTTCTGCAACTGGGCAATCGCCTGCTCCACAGAGTTGATCATAGTTCTTGCCCCTCTCTAGGGTTTGCCTGGACCAGCGCTTACCTGGCCCACGTCGTCGAGAAACCGCTTTGATTCCATTATACCACAGCAGATAACTGGAGTGGCAACTTCTGGTTTAGGTAGCTGGCACGGGCTGGGCAGTGCGCCGGCGGACGGCCAGCTGGAAGCCGGCAAAGACCACGGCGGCCAGCAGCACGCAGAGGAGCACGATCCACATGGCGCTGGCCGGGCCCCGGCGCTCGATGGACTGGCCCATCAGCCACGGAATGATCATGCTGCCGAGGCTGCTGCCGACGATGAACCAGCTGGTGATGCGGCCGGTGATGGGCAGGTTGGCCTCGGCCAGGGTCATGAGGGTGGGAAAGACGTTGGCCATGGACAGGCCAAAGCCGAAGCTGGCCACCCACACCACGCCGGGCACCTGCGACCAGCCCAGCAGCAGCACCATGAAGGCCACCAACCCGGCGAAGTCGATGGCCAGGATGGTGGGGGGGCGCAGGCGGGCGGCCAGCGGAATGGAGAGCAGACGGCCGAGGGTCAGGGCGCCCCAGAAGAACGAGGTCAGGTAGCCGGCCGTCTCCGCGGTGGCCAGGCCGGTCTCCACGCCATAGGTGTAGATCCAGCCGCCGAAGCCCAGCTCGGCGCCGACGAAGAGGAAGAACAGGGTGGCGATCAGGGTTACCAGCAGGGGGTCGGCGCGGCGGAGTCCGTCCGCGGCGCTGCGGATGGGGGCGAGGGGGCTGATGACCCGGAAGAGGACCAGGGCGGGCGCCAGGGCCACCAGGGCCACCAGCCAGTAGGCCCAGGTGATGTCGCCGCTGAGCACGATGACCCGGGCGACGACGAGCGGGGCCAGGAAGGCCCCCAGGCCGAAGAAGAAGTGCAGGGCGTTCATGCGTGGGCCTACGCGGTCCTGGTGCACCCAGACCAGCAGGGTGTTGCCGCCGACGTCGAGGGAGCTCTGGGCCAGGCCGACCAGCAGGAACAGGCCGGCCAGCAGGAGCAGCGTGGGGGTCAGCGGCACCAGGACGAAGGCGGCGGCCAGCAGGACCAGCAGGACGGCCAGCAGGGGATGGGGCGGGACGCGGTCGAAACGCCAGCCGCTGAGCAGGGATCCCAGGAGATAGCCGAGGGCCTGGGTGGTGAAGAGGATGCTGATCTGGCCGATGGTGGAGCCGGTGTTGCCGGCCAGCCCCTGGATCGTGGGGCCGAGCACGGCGGCGGACAGGCCGAGGATGATGAAGGCGAAGTAGTAGGTCCGGGTCTGGCGGTTTTTCAGGGTGCTATCAGGGGGGGTCATAGTTGCTCTCTCGTGGCGGTCGGGTGGAGTCAATAAAGCA
>JAULUH010000256.1:0-1047 GCA_032111745.1 Anaerolineae bacterium
TGCCGCTGGCGGTGTCGTCGGTCCACGGGGGGTTGGCGATCAGCCGCCCACCCTCGACCCAGTCCATGTAGTAGTTGGGGGTGCTGACGAAGTTGGTCTCGATGGTGGCCTGCTCCATGTGCACCAGCTCCGGCCGCAGATGCAGGATGTAGCTGGTCTCCAGCTCACCGCCGTGGCCCATGCCGCCGATGGCGCTCTCCCGGACAGTGGAGAGGGCCGGGCCTGTGGTGTGCAGCCATTCGGTGGCGATGAAGCAGGTGGGATGGTGCTCGCCGGCCAGCTTGACCACGTTGACCAGGAAGGAGTGGTTGCCGCCATGGCCGTTGGAGAAATAGATCATGCGCGCACCCTGCGCCACGAGCCGATCGACGATGGCCAGGAAGAAGTCCTCGAACACCCGGCCGCCCAGGTTGAGGGTGGCGGGGAACTGGCGGGTGTGGGTGCTGACGCCGTAGGGCCAAGCCGGCAGGCAGAGTACATCATGGGGCGCCTGGTCGTTTACCCCACGCGCAATGGCCTCCACGATCAGGGTGTCGGTGCTCAGGGGCAGGTGCAGGCCATGCTGCTCCGTGTGGCCGGTGCTGACGATCACCACGCGGCGCGAGAGATCCGGCGGCCAGGCCTGTCCGGGCTGGCGCGCGGCCGGCACATCCAGCAGATTGAGGCCGTGCCGCTTCAGCCCCGGGTCGCCGTAGTCGTTCAGGTAGACCACCCGGCGGAATCCCTGGGCCCGCAGCTCCCGGCCCACGCCGATCAGCACCCGGCGCCACAGGCCAGGGCTCACGGCCAGGGCGTCGAGGGGGTCATCGGCGCCGTAGGGCAGGCCATAGGGGATAGCCGGCAGCACGCAGGCCGCGTCTGCACCCAACCGCCGCACTGCCTCCTCCAGATCATAGACGCCCAGCCCCAGGGGGATGAGCATGGGCATCTCCCGCGGCAGCGCGGCCACTTCGGGCCAGGTCAGGTCGGCATAAGGGATTATCTTGGGCTGCATAGATTGACCGTTTCGGCCGTGAATGTAGGGCATGAATGGCGGGGTGGGGGGGG
>JAULUH010000256.1:1057-2492 GCA_032111745.1 Anaerolineae bacterium
GCCCCCCCCCCCCCCCCACCACCCCGCCATTCATGCCTCTACACCTCGGATAACGCCACGGCGATCTGGGCGCCGACGCGGACGTTGTTGCGCAGCAGGGCCAGGTTGGCGCGCAGGCTGCGCTCGCCGGTCAGCTCTGCCACGCGGGCTAACAGGAACGGGGTGATATCCCGGCCCCGCACCCCCGCGGCCTCTGCATCGACTAGCGCTTCCTCGATCGCCGCGCTGGCCTCGGCCGTGGGCAGCTCCAGCTCCTCGGGCACAGGCACGCAGATCAGCACGCCACCCGGCAGCCCCAGCTCGGCCTTGGCCCGCACGATATCGGCCGCCTCCTCCGGCGTGTCCACGCGCACGTCCACCGGCAGCCCGCTGTGGCGGGAGTAGAAGGCCGGGAACTCGTCGGTGCCATAGCCCACCACGGGCACGCCCCACGTCTCCAGCCACTCCAGGGTCGCCGGCAGGTCCAAGATGGCCTTGACCCCGGCACATACCACGGCCACCGGGGTCTGCGCCAGTTCCGGCAGGTCGGCCGAGATGTCGGTGGCGAGGAACGCGCCCGGCGCACCGGCCCGGTGCACGCCGCCGATGCCACCGGTGCTGAAGACGCGGATGCCATGGCGCGCGGCGATGAGCATGGTGGTGGCAACCGTGGTGGCGCCAGTCCACTGGCGGGCCACGGCAATAGGCAGGTCGCGGCGGGAGAGCTTACGCACGTCGCGGCTGCGGGCTAATAACTCCAGCTCCGCATCCGACAGGCCGGCGCGCAGCTCGCCCGCGATGACCGCCACCGTCCGCGCCTCCGCCCCGTGCCCGCGGGCGATGCGCTCCAGCTCGCGCGCGGTCTCCAGGTTTCGGGGATAGGGCAGGCCATGCGAGATCACCGTGGACTCCAGGGCCAGCAGGGGAAGGTTGTTGGGGGTCATAGGTCGTTGCCTCACCATTCGCCAAAAATCGCGGCGGCACTCGCGCGCGCCACATCGAGCCAGGTACGCCGCGGCGTCTGCGGCGGCGCGGGCTGGCGCTGCAGCCCGGCGGCCAGGGCCGCGGCCAGCGCAGCCTCGTCCTCCGGGTCCACCAGGATGGCATCCGCGGCCGCCTCAGGCAGAGAGGAGCGATCAGAGGTCACCACCGGGATGCCGCAGGCCGCGGCCTCGGCCACGGGCAGGCCGAAGCCCTCGTAGAGGGAGGGGAAGGAAAACAGGGCCGCCAGGCTATAGAGCGCCGGCTTGTCCGCCTCGTCCACCCAGCCGGTAACATGAACCCAGTCGCCGATCCCTGCCTCGGCGACGGCCCGGCGGGGGTCCGGCGTGAAGGGGGTGTCCGCAGCGGGCAGTTGGCCGGCGATCACCAGGTGCGGCGTGTCCGCTGCAAACCCGGCCTGGCGCAGCAGTGCGGCGTAGGCCCGCACCAGCCGGGGCACGTTCTTGCGCGCGTC
>JAULUH010000257.1:0-4893 GCA_032111745.1 Anaerolineae bacterium
GCGGTGCGGCTGCTGCCGCTGTGCGGGCGGCTGCGGCCGGGGTCGGTGCCGCCGGTGACGGCGGTGCTGGGGGTGGACGAGGAGGGGGCGCCGCTGTTGCTGCGGCTGTCGAGCCCGGACGTGGTGCACGTGCTGGTGGCGGGCACCACCGGCTCGGGCAAGACGGCGCTGATGCGATCTTTGATGCTGAGCCTGGCCCTGTTCAACCGCCAGGGCGTCGTCCAGCTGGTCCTGGTCGACCCCAAGGGCCGCGGCTTCGAGCCGCTGGCGGGGCTGCCCCACGTGGTGGGACGGCTCGCAGGATCGGCGGCGGAGGGGGCCCAGGCGCTGGCCTGGCTGGTAACGGAGATGGAGCGACGGGACCGGGAGCGGATCAGTGCGCCGGCCATCGTGGTGGGGGTGGACGAGCTGGCGGACCTGCTGACGGTGGGGGGCAAGGGGGTGGAGGAGGGGCTGTTGCGGCTGGCGCAGCGGGGGCGGGAGGCGGGGATCCACCTGGTGTGCTGTACGCAGAAGCCGGCGGCGGCGGTGATGAGCGGGGTGCTGAAGGCGAACTTCCCGGTGCGGCTGGTGGGTGCGGTGGCGTCGGCGGACGATGCCCGGGTGGCGGCGGGGGTGGCCGGGACGGGAGCGGAGAAGCTGCTGGGCCGGGGCGACTTCCTGCTGGTGGCCAAGGGCGACGTGGTGCGCTTCCAGGCGGCCTACGCCGGGGAGGGTGACATCGCGGAGCAGGTGACGAGGCTGCGCGGGAGGCCGCTGATCACAGAAGGGAGCAAGAGCTGATGAGACGCACATTAGGATTGGCCGTGGTAGCCGGTGGCGTGGTGCTGGCGATCATCGTCGGGCAGCGCATGTCCACGGACGCCATGGCGGTGGTGTTGGGCGTGGTGTTCGGGGTGGCGGCGAGCATCCCCACCAGCCTGTTGGTCGTGGCGGCGACGCGGGGCCGGCGGGATGAGGTGCGGAGCTACGAGCCGCGGTACCAGGCGCCGCACAGCTACGAGCCGCGGCCGCAGCCACCGCCGCAGATCTACATTGTCAATCCGGGGCAGCCGGCGGGAGCGCCGTGGCTGCAGCCGGGGATCCAGGCCCAGCTGCCGCAGCCGCCGGGCGGGTACTATGCGCCACAGTCCCAGCGGCGCTACCGCATTGTTGGAGAGGATGAGCGGTGGATGGATGAGGAGTGAAGGAGGGGGCGAACACGGACGTAGGGAACCGCAAAGCGCAAAGGGGAACTTTGGACCGGAGGAGGCAGAGCGGGGGAAGGGTGGAGTAGTCCGGGGTAGTAGTTCGCTTGTGGTGAGGAGTCGAGGCTTTAGCCGGGCCGGGGAGTAGAACGCCTCCAACCCGCCTCCGCACCGGCTAAAGCCTCGACTCCGCCCTCGGAGCGGCTGAAGCCGCTACTACGAACCGGCTCTTTGACTCCGCGTGGCGAAGCGCGCTTGGCGCACCGGGGGCCGAGGTGCTATAATGGCGGGACAGGGGCTTTGGCTGACCCCTGATTGGCATGCTGCCGGGAGTGGTTATGGTGTTGCGGGTGCGCGGTGCGTTGTCTCCAAGTCGCCATCCCAGTTTATGGTTCTGGGCCAGTTTTCTGGCCCTGAATTTTCTGTTGTTCCTGCCCTTTTACCTGTTGAACTGGGAGGAGGGTACGGTCTGGCCCTCGGGGTGGCCGGCGGGCGCGCCGGCGGGTGGGATCGTGGCCCAGCTGTTGGGCTGGCGCAACAACCCGGATATCTTCCGGCTCAGCGTGGAGCTGGCGCTGCTGGCCACGCTGTGGGTATTCCTCGGCCGGTTGGCGCGCCCGCGCGCGCGGGCGGTGTTGCGGGTGGTGTTCGCCGGGCTCTACCTGGTGATGCTCTCCTATTATATCTACGAGAGCATCTCGCTGAGCCTGTACCAGATGGATCCGGTGTTCTACAGCCAGGCGCAGCTGGCGGCGGAGGGCATCGGTTTCGTGGCGGAGAGCCTGCAGCTGTCGCCGCTGTTCTATGCCGGGATGGCAGCGGCGGTGATCGCGCTGGTGGCCGTCATCCTCTGGCTGTGCTACGCGCTGACCGGCGCCGCGGCGACGGGGAGGCTCGGCCTGGCGACGCGGCTGGGCATGGTGCTGCTCGCGGTGTGGGCGGTGGTAGCGGCGGCGCGCTATGAGGACACGCTGGCCAGCCCGAAGATGGCTGCCAGCAGCTTCGCCACCAAGCTGCAGCAGAACGTGGCGGACTCGCTGGTGGCGCGGCAGGAGATCATGGAGCTCGAGGCTATGACGCCGGAGTTCGTGTACAACCTGCGCGGCCAGACCCTGCTGCGCAAGCCCGACATCTACCTGATCTTCGTGGAGTCTTATGGCAGCGTGCTGTATAAGAGCCCGAAGTTCCAGCAGGGCTACGCGGCGCTGCTGCCCGAGCTGGAGGAGCAGCTGGCCGGGGATGGCTGGCACATGGCGACGGCGCTGAGCGAGGCGCCCACCTGGGGGGGCGGCTCGTGGATGTCGTACACCAGCACGCTCTTCGGCACGCGGATCGATACGCATCCCAAGTACCTGGCGCTGATGGACAAGTACCAGGATGAGCGCTATCCCGACCTGGGCGCGTATCTGCGCTCCCAGGGCTATTACTACCTGGGCCTGGCGCCCATTGCCACGGAGCTGAAGAGCCTGGACTGGACCAAGTACACCAGATTCTATGGCGTGGACCAGTGGCTGCGCTACCAGGACTTCGCCTATGAGGGCCCGCTGTACGGGTGGGGACCGGCGCCGCCGGATCAGTATGTGCTGGAGCACGCGCGGGAGGTGGCGGAGGCCACAGTGCGCCAGCCGTTGTTCCTGTTCTTCCTGACTCAGAATTCCCACTATCCCTGGACGCCGCTGCCGGAGATGGCCGAGGACTGGCGGACGTTGAACGAGGCTGGCGCGGAGGTGGAAGGGCCGTTGTCGGAGCCCGCGTTGCAGCAGATGAAGTACACGAACTATCTCAAGGCCATCGATTACGAGCTGCGCATCCTGGCCGATTTCATTCGGGAAGGGGACGACGACGCGATCTATGTGCTGATCGGCGATCACCAGCCCCAGCAGGTGTCGCGGCGGTCGCATGGCTTCGAGACGCCGATCCATATCATCACGCGTGATCGGGCCCTGGCCGCGGCCTTTGAGCCGTATGGTTTCGAGCCGGGATTGAGTGTGGAGGATGTGAGCCCGGTCATGCGCCACGAGGGGTTCTATTCGATGTTTGCCAGGGTGTTGTTGGGCAGGTATGGGGATGGCATGAAGGTGCCGCCAGATTATCTACCGGGTGGGCTGGTGGCAGGGGATGATGCCGGGCAGGGGTATGGTGTGGATGGTGGGTGAGGGGGTGTGGGAGGCGTGGGACGCGAAGGCGCGAAGGAAGCACGAAGGCGCGAAGGAAGCACGAAGGCGCGAAAGGGGCGGGGACGGAGCCCCGCCCCTACGAGTAATCGGTTTCGTTTGTGATGGATGCGTGTAGACTGAGGAGGTCACATATGGTTTTGCGAGCGAAGACGGTTTGGTTTGTGGGTTTGTTGGCGATGGTGGCGCTGGTGATGGCGGGGTGTGGCGCGGCCACTACGCAGGTCCCGGCAGCACCGGCGGCGACTTCGGCACCGGTAGAAGAGCCGGCGGCCACGACGGCTCCGGCGGTGGCGGCTACGGAGGCCCCGCAGGCTGAGGCGGGCGGCGCGGCCGCGGCCGGGCTGCGTACCTTTGTGGTCGTTCCGGAGGAGTCCCGGGCCTCTTACGTGGTCGACGAGGAGTTCTTTGCGGACGCCCTGACCAAGCTGGGCATCGCGGCGGGTTTGGTGGACACCATCGGCAGCACCCAGGAGGTTGCGGGCCAGCTCCAGCTCAATCTCGACGATCTGTCCGCGCCCATCGGCGAGAATCGCTTCACGGTGGAGGTGAACACCCTGTCCTCCGACCAGAGCCAGCGCGACAAGTGGATCAGGGAGAACGGCCCCACCTTCAACAGCTTTCCCGCGGCGGAGTTCGTGGCTACCGGCGTGGAGGGCGCGCCCGGAAGCTACACGGAAGGCGAGGAGGTGCAGTTCAAGATGCCAGGCAACCTGACCGTGCGGGGCATCACCCAGCCGGTGACCTTCGACGTCACGGCGAAGCTGCAGGATGGCACCATCAAGGGCGTCGCTACAGCTCGCCTGTTGATGTCTGGCTTCGGCATCGCGCCGCCCAACTTCCTCAACACGCTCACGGTGGCCGACGAGTTTGGGCTGGAGATCGAGATCACGGCCCGGGAGCAGTAAACTCAAGCTGTGCCGCCGGCATCGTCAGCCTCGACGAGTAGGTTTGGATGAGCACGCAGTTGACTATCCCTGCTGTGACGGAGGCAGCCGTCGAGTCCCAGGTCCGGGGCAACACCGCGTTTGCCCTGGACCTGTTCCAGCGCCTGCGACAGGGCGGGGGGAATCTCTTCTACTCGCCCTACAGCATCTCCATGGCGCTGGCTATGACCTACGCCGGTGCCCGGGGCAACACCGAGGCCCAGATGGCCAGCGTGCTGCACATCGGGCTGGCGCAAGAGGCGCCGCACCCGACCTTTGCGGCCCTGGAGGCGCATGTCAGGAGCGTGCAGGAGCAGGGGCAGGTGGCGCTGCACGTGGCCAACTCGCTGTGGCCGGCCCCGGGTGAGCCTTTCCTGCCGGAGTACCTGGACCTGGTCCGGCGCTACTATGGGGCCACCATCACACCCCTGGGCCCGGACCCGCTGCGCCAGGTCAATGGCTGGGTCGAGCGCCAGACCAACGACAAGATCAAGGACCTGCTCAAGCCCCTGCACGTCGTGCCGCTGCCTGTCCTGCTGCTGGTTAACGCAATCTACTTCAAGGGCAACTGGACGGCCCGGTTCGACGCGGCGGCTACTGTCGATG
>JAULUH010000258.1:0-1823 GCA_032111745.1 Anaerolineae bacterium
CACGCGCCGTAGAGACGCAAGGTTTTGCGTCTCTACGTGACCTGAGCGCCCACGTTCACCTGGAGATTTGCTTCCCGGACTAGTTGGTGTATAATCTTTGCTGTTGCAGTTATTCGCATCTACAAACCAGGACGTTATCTAATGCCGTGTCATGAAGAAGCGATCGACCAGCTACGCGATGCCGGGCACCGTCTGACGCCCCAGAGGGCCATGGTGCTCGACGCCGTCTATCATCAGCAAGGACATATGACAGCGGAGGAGATCTACGCCGCCGTCCATAGCAAGTCTTCCTACGTCGATCTATCGACGGTGTACCGGACCCTGCTTTTCTTGAGGCAGAACAGGTTGATCGCCGAGCTACGGCTGGAGGGCGAGCCGGTGCGGTATGAGGCGGTGCGCTCGGGCCGCGAGCATCACCACGCCGTGTGCCAGGGGTGCGGCGCGATGCAGGAGATCGATGCCGGCGACCTGGGGATGTTGGATGACCTCCTGGTGCGCAAGTACGGGTTCCGTATGGATCTGGTGCATTTGACGTTGACCGGACTGTGTGCGGACTGTGCTGGGAAACAAGATGGTTAATGGTGTAAGGAGGTAGACCGATGTTGTTTAGCATGTTGCATGCGCCGGTGGCCATCCCTGAGCCCTTGCACATACCGGATGGTTTCCTGTCCGTGCCGGTGGCACTTGCGGCCTGGATCGTGACGGTGCTTTTCGTCCTGGTGGCCGTGCGCAAGGCGAGCCGGGAGTTCGAGGAGCGCATGGTGCCGTTGATGGGCATCCTGGCGGCGTTCATCTTCGCCGCCCAGGCCTTCAACTTCCCAGTGGCCGGCGGCACGTCGGGCCACTTCCTCGGCGGCGCGCTGGCGGCCATCCTATTGGGTCCCTGGCCGGCCCTTCTGGTAATGACGGCCGTCATCGCCCTGCAGGCCCTGGTTTTCCAGGATGGCGGCCTGCTGGCTATGGGCGCTAACATCTTCATCATGGGCATCGTTACCGTGTGGGTGGGATATTTCGCCTACCGGGCTTTCAACGGCCTGAACCGCTTCATCGCGGCCTTTGCCGCCGGCTGGCTGAGCATGGTGATCGCGGCCATCGTGACGGCGTTTCTGCTGGCGATCAGCGGCACAACCGCGTTGACCATCGTGTTGCCGGCCATGGCCATCGTGCATGCCATCATTGGCGTCGGCGAGGGCCTGATCACGGCGGCGGCCGTGGCCCTGGTGTATGCTGCCTTGCCCGGCTATTTTGGCGAGCAGGGCAGCAGCCGGACGATCGAGACCAGTACCCTGGTGGCCGGGGGCGTGGTCGTCGCCCTTTTGATCGGCATCCTGGCCGTGTTCTTCGCCTCGCCCAACCCTGACGGGCTGGAAAGCGTGGCCGAGGAGGTCGGCTTCCTCGGGGCCGCCCAGGGCCCGGCCTATGAGATCATCCCCGACTATGTCGTGCCCGGCCTATCCAACGAGTCCATCGCCGGCGTGCTGGCGATCGTGCTGGGGACCCTATTACTGTTCGGCGTGGGATTCGCCATTGCCCGGCTGCTGCGGCGGCGCAACCAGCGCCCGGCTGAGGTGCCGGCCACGGTGACGGCGCCGTCATCACGCCAGCAGTGAGAGCATGTATAGCCACGTCCTGGACCAGTACCAGGGAGGCGATAGCCCGGTTCACCGGCTAGACCCGCGGGTCAAGCTACTGATGGCGCTGGCCTTCATCCTGGCCTGCGCCATCACGCCCAACGGCGCCTGGCTGGCCTACGCGGCGCTGGCCGTGTTGTGGCTGGTGGCGGTGCTCTCAAGCGATGTGCCGCCGTTTCTGCTGCTGCGGCG
>JAULUH010000259.1:0-14599 GCA_032111745.1 Anaerolineae bacterium
CGGGCCGGGCGGCCGCCGCCCGGCCCGCATCGCACCGCCGTTCATGCCCCTACGCTGTAGCCGGGTCAGGTGCTTGCGGGCGCCGCGACCTGGGCCCATTGGAGGGTGTAGAGGCGGTAGTAGCGGCCGCGGTGGGCCAGGAGCTCGGCGTGGGTGCCTTGCTCGACGATCTGGCCGTGGTCCATGACGACGATCTGGTCGGCGTTGACGATGGTGTTGAGGCGGTGGGCGATGACGAAGCTGGTGCGGCCCTGCATCAGGCGGTGGAGCCCCTGCTCGATGAGCTGCTCGGTGGCGGTGTCGACGCTGCTGGTGGCCTCGTCGAGGATGAGGATGCGGGGGTTGGCCAGGAGGGCGCGGGCGAAGGAGACCAGCTGGCGCTGGCCGACGCTGAGGTTGACGCCGCTCTCCCCGACCTCGGTCTGGTAGCCCTGGGGCAGGCGGCTGATGAAGGCGTCGGCGCCGATGGCGCGGGCGGCCGCCTCGACCTCGGCGTCGGTGGCCTCCAGGCGGCCGTAGCGGATGTTGCCGGCGATGGTGCCGGCGAAGAGGAAGGTGTCCTGCAGGACGACGCCCAGCTGGGAGCGCAGGCTGGCCTGGGTGACGTCGCGCACGTCGTAGCCGTCGACGCGCACGGCGCCGCCGGTGACGTCGAAGAGGCGGGCCAGGAGGCGGATGACGGTGCTCTTGCCGGCGCCGGTCTCGCCCACCAGGGCGATGCGCTGGCCGGGTTGAGCTACCAGGGAGACGTCGTGCAGGACGGGCTGGCCGTCCTTGTAGGCAAAGCTGACGTGGTCGAAAGCCACCTCCCCGCGCACGGGCGGCAGGGGCTGCGCGTCGGGCGCGTCCTGCAGGTCGGGGACGGTGTCCAGCATGGAGAAAAGGCGCTCGGAGGCGGCCATGGTGGCCTGGAAGGTGTTGTAGCGCTGGGCGAGCTCGCGGATGGGGTCGAAGAAGCGCTCGACGTAGAGCACGAAGGCGACCAGGGTGCCGGCGGTAAGGGCATCGCCGAGCACCAGCCAGCCGCCGACGCCGACGACCAGGGCGGTGGCGATGGAGCCGACGAAGTCGACGCCGGGGAAGAAGAGGGCGGTCAGGCGGGCGGCGTCGACGTTGGCGTCGAGGAAGGAGCGGTTGAGGTCGTCGAAGTGCTGGAAGTTGCGGGCCTCGCGGGCGAAGCTCTGGGTAACCCGGATGCCGGTGATGGACTCGTTGAGGTAGCCGTTGATCAGGGAGAGGCGCAGGCGGCTGGCGCGGTAGGCCTCGCGCACGCGCACCCGCCAGTAGTTGGTGAGGAGGAGCATGAGGGGCGTGACGGCCAGGGTGACCAGGGTAAGCTGCCAGTTCAGGCTCAGCATGGCGATGGTGATGCCGATCAGGAGGAAGAGGGAGCGGGCCAGGCCGGTGATGGTCCAGGTGATGAACTCCTGCAGCACGCCGACGTCGCCGATGAGGCGGCTCATCATGCGGCCGACGCTGTAGTTGTTGTGGAAGTTGAGGGTGAGGGCGTGCAGGTGGCGGAAGAGGGCGCTGCGGATGTCGGCCACGACCTGGGTGCCGACGTAGGCCATGAGGTGGATGCGGCGGCGGTTGGTGAGCCATTCGACGACCGCGGCGGCGAGGAAGAGCAGGCTCCACCAGCGCAGGGCGCGCAGGTTGCCGGCGCTGATGCCCTGGTCGATGGCCTGGCCGATGATCCAGGGCCCGGCGACGCTCATCAGGGAGGAGACGATCATGAAGGCCACGGCGGTGAGGATCCTGGCCTTGTAGGGCAGGTTGAACTGGACCAGGCGGCGGACCAGGCGGCCGTCGTAGACGCGGCCGAGGACGTCGGCGTCGTCCTGCTCCGTGGGCAGGAGGTCGGCGATGCGGTCCTCGCGCTGGCGGCGGGCTTCCTCGTCGTGGCTGCGGGAGGTGCCCAGGAGCTCGCGCAGGGAGAGCCGGGAGCCCGAGGGCGAGCCAGATGCGCTCATGAGCGATCAGCTCCTAGAGATGCCAGCAGGCGCCTATGCCGGGGTCGGGCGGGGGAAGGAGCAATCACAGGAACTGCTCCTGGTCGCGCAGCTGGAGGTCGTAGATCTGGCGATAGAGGCCGTCCTCCTCCAGCAGCTGGGCGTGGGTGCCGCGCTGGACGATGCGGCCGTGGTCGAGCACCAGGATTTGATCGGCGTGCTTGAGGGTGAGCAGGCGTTGGGCGATGACGAAGGTGGTGCGGCCCTGCATGAGGACCTGGAGGGCCTGCTGGATCAGGTGCTCGGTCTCGGTGTCGACGCTGCTGGTGGAGTCGTCCAGGACGAGGATACGGGGATCGTAGAGCAGGGCGCGGGCGATGGCGAGGCGCTGTTTCTGGCCGCCGCTGAGGGTGACCCCGCGCTCGCCAACCTGCGTGCGGTAGCCGTCGGGGAACGACGTGATAAAGTCGTGGGCGCCGGCGGCGCGGGCAGCGGCCTCGATCTCCTCAAGAGAGGCGTCGGGCCGGCCGTAGGCGATGTTCTCGGCGATGGTGGCGCTGAACAGGAAGGGCTCCTGGAGGACGATGCCGATGTGGCGGCGCAGGCTCTGCAGGGCGAGGTGGCGGACGTCGTGGCCGTCGACCAAGACGCGGCCGATGGTGGGGTCGTAGAAGCGGGGGATGAGGTTGATGATGGAGGACTTGCCGGAGCCGGTGGGGCCCATGAGGGCCACGACCTGGCCGGGCTGGGCGGTGAAGGTGATGTCGTGGAGGACGTGGAGGCCGTCCTGGTAGGCGAAGCCGATGCCTTCGAAGGCCACCTCGCCCAAGGGGTCGAGGAGGAGATGGGCATCGGGCGGCTCGACGACGGGGTTGGGGGTGTCCTCGATCTCGAAGACGCGGCTGGCGCTGGCGTCGGCGGTGGCGGCGGTGTTGACCAGGAAGCCCAGGCGTTGGGCGGGGCCGTTGAGCATGAGGACGTAGGAGATCATGGCGAAGAGGCTGCCCACGGTGATGGTGCCCTGCAGGGCCATGGGGCCGCCGAACCAGAGGAGGAGGAAGTTGCTGAGGGCGATGAGGAAGGTGAAGAAGGGCCAGTTGTTGCCCCAGAGCTGGATGAGGCGCTCGCGCAGGCGGAACCAGACAGAGTTCTCGCGGTCGAAGCGGGCGAACTCGTAGGGCTCACGGGCGAAGGCCTTGACCACGCGGATGCCGGTGAGGCTTTCCTGCATGGAGGTGGAGAGCACGCCCAGCTGGTCCTGCACCTGGCGGGAGAGGGGGCGCACGGTGCCGCCGAAGCGCAGGGCACCGGCGATGAGCAGGGGGAGGGGGAGAAGGGCCAGCAGGGCCAGGCGGGCATCCTCCAGGAGCATGGCGGTGACCACGCCCACCAGGAGCAAGAGGGTGGCGAGCAGGTCCATGAGGCCCATGCCGACGAAGCGCTCGGTCTCGGCGATGTCGCCGGTGGCCCGGCTCATGAGATCGCCGGTGTGGGCGCGGTCGTGGAAGGCGAAGGGGAGGTGCTGGATGGACTGGTAGAAGTCGTTGCGCAGGTCGTAGGCGACGCGGTAGGAGAGCCACTCGCCGTAGAAGCGCTGGACGAAGGCGGCCAGGCCGCGCACCAGGGCGATGCCGAGGATGAGGGCGCCGGCCAGGAGGAGGGCGCGGGCGTTGCCGGCAGCCAGGCCGTCGTCGATGGCGCGGGCGATGATCTGGGGGACCAGGAGGTTGAGCAGGGTGGCGAAGAACATGGCGGCGTAGGCCAGGCTAACCTGGGGCCAGTAGGGGCGCAGGTAGCTGACGAGCCGGCGGTAGACGTCAAAACGGTTCATGACACACCCGTACCTTACGGAACGGGTTGGAGTCTAGCATAGCCTGGGCGCGGCGGCAAGAGGGGCGGCTATCCATGCGGGGCCTCTGTTGATCAGAGGCCCCGGGGCGGCCACGGAGGGCACGCCCCTACGGGGTTTGGGTATGGCGGAAGGGGTGGGAAGGCGACCGGGGCGCCTGCTCGAGGAGATGCCTGTGATAGGGGACACGGCCTCGTCGAGCGCCTGCGCCTGGTACAACGAGCCGAGGGGTCGAGGAAAAGCAGAGTTCTTTGACAATCCAGGGCGTCCGCTTACAATAGGGCCACCTCATCATTTTCACCCCATTAGGAACGAGACAGATACCCAAAAGAGTATGGCATCGATGCTTTGATCACGCACACCCTAGCAGGAGCGGGAACCGTTCATGTCTGGCGCACTTGAGCAGGCGATCTTTGAGATCGTCGAAATTGCGGTATTGATCCTCGAATTGCTGGCCGTTGCCATCGTCGTCAGCGCGGTGCTGCTCGGCATGGTGCGCTATCTCAGGCACGTGGTGGCAGCGCGTGCGCTGGAGAAGGAGCGCTTCGACGCGTACCGCACGACCCTGGCGCGAGCCCTGCTATTGGGGCTGGAGATCCTGGTGGCAGCGGACGTCGTGAGGACAGTGGTGCTGGAGCCGACGGTGCAAAGCGTCGCAGCGCTGGGCCTGCTCGTCTTGATCCGGATCATCTTGGGCTGGTCGCTGATTGTGGAGATGGAAGGGCGCTGGCCGTGGCAGGGCAAGGACGAAGAGCCGCCAGCGTCCGAGGGATGAGGACCCTGTGCAGGGGTAGACGCCTATCTGGCAGGACAATGAGGGATTGCAGGCGCAGTCGGGAGGGCCCAGCGCCCGGTGGCCGTCCTGCCAGGCCGTCTTGCTGCCTGGTGCTGGCGAAGTTCTTGGACAGGTAGCCAGTAGCCCCAATAGAGGCCAGGGCCTTTCAGAAGTCGAGCTACGATGAGCTGGCACGGGTTTGTCGACGATTGCTGGCATGAGGAGGAGGGCGACAAGGGATGTTGCCATGGCTGGAGGGGCGAGCAGGCGGCTTGTCGATGGAAAGACTTGAGGAGGGCTGGACCGGGGCGGCCACGGAGGGTACGCCCCCACCCGGGGATGGAGGTCTGGGTAGGGGGGTGCAGTGGCAGCCCGGACGGACCGCGCCATAACCCAGGATCATTCCTGCGTCAAGCAACGCGTGTTTCTTTGCAGTCGCAAGCACGGCACGCCTGTCACCCTGAGCGGGTCTTGCACGCAACTTGCACAACGCCGGATCACCAGCGAAGGGTCTCGGCATGCGACGGGGGATGCTGCGGCGGACCTCAGCATGACACTCACAAGGACTTCTGAGAAGCCCTGTGATAGGGACCCCCCTTACTTGCCCCCGGCCGCCACTTTCGCTTATACTAGGGGTAGAGATGTCCCACAGTTTAATCCGTCCCCATAGGGTGCTGGCGGTCACGCCTGGCCGGGCCATTCGACCCCTGGGAAGCATCATATCTGGATCTCTGGGAGCCTGTCCTTGTTGCTCGTGATCGCGGTCATTACTGCGCTCCTCTTGACCAACGCGCTCTACGTCGCCGCCGAGTTTGCCACCCTGAGCTCGCGGCGGGCGCGCCTGGCCCAGATGGTCGAGGAGGGCAACCGGCTGGCGAAGACGATGCTGCCCATCGTGGAGGACCCGCGCAAGCTGGACACGTACATTGCCGCCTGCCAGTTGGGGATCACGCTATCGAGCCTGGTGTTGGGCTTCTATGCCCAGGCCAACCTGAGCGGGTTGGTGGCGCCGCTGTTGACCAACCTGGGCGGCCTGGCGCCGGTAGCGGCGGCGTCGCTGGCAGGCACGGTGGTGCTGCTGGTGTTGACGGGCTTTCAGGTAGTGTTGGGGGAGCTAGTGCCGAAGAACATCGGGGTGCAGTATCCTGAGCAGCTGGCCTTGCTGACGGCGGTGCCGATGCGGTGGTCGATGATCCTGTTCCGGCCGCTGATCTGGCTCTTCAACGGCAGCGGGCAGCTGCTCTTAAAGCTGATGGGGGTGGAGCCGGTGCGGGAGCACGCGCACTTGCACTCGCCGGAGGAGATCGCGATCCTGGTGGAGGAGAGCGGGGTGGGCGGGCTGTTGGACCGGCAGGAGCGGAAGCTGATCGAGAACACGCTATGGATGGGCGAAACGCCGATCCGGCAGCTGATGGTGCCGCGCACCCGCATGCTGGCGGCCCCGGCCAGGCAGTCGTGCGATGAGCTGTTTACGCTGCTGGCCAATTCGCCGTTCTCGCGGCTGCCGCTGTACGAGGAGAGCATCGACAACATCGTGGGCGTGGTGCATCTGAAGGACCTGTTGTGCCTGCAGCGGGCCGGGGGGCAGCTGCCGGGGGTTGGGCCACCCCTGTCCCCCGAGTTCGTGTGTGACGTGCGCCAGGTGATGAGCCCGCCGTTCTTCGTGCCGGAGACGTTGATGGCGGACGAGGCCTTCCGGCAGCTGCAGCGCAATCGCTATCACGTGGCGATCGTGTTGGACGAATACGGGGGTACGGCGGGGCTGGTGACCCTGGAGGACCTGGTGGAGGAGATTTTCGGGGAGCTGCAAGACGAGTTCGACCAGGAGGTGCCGCTGTTCCGCGGCCTGCCCGGCAACCGGGTGGCGGTGCGCTGGGACTGGCTGGTGGAGGACCTGAACGAGCTGATGGGGCTCGATCTGCCCAGCGACCAGGCCGACACGATTGGGGGCCTGGTGCTGAACGAGCTGGAGCACGTGCCGGAGGTGGGCGAGATCGTGACCATCGGCGACGTGGCGCTGCGGGTGGAGCGGGTGGACGGCAAGGGGGTGTCGGCGATCAGCCTGGTGGCGACCCCCGACCAGGTGGAGCGGCTGCGAGAGGCCACGGCATGAGCGAATACCTGGTGCCGGTGACGATCATCGCCGTGCTGATCCTGCTGAACGGGCTGTTCGTGGCCGCGGAGTTCGCCCTCGTGGCCGTGCCCAGGACCCGGATGGCGCAGGCTGCGGCGGGTGGCTCGCGGGCGGCGCGGCTGGTGCTGGACGTTTTGGGAAGCCCGCGGCAGCAAAACCTGTATCTATCGACGGCCCAACTGGGGATCACGGTAGCAAGCCTGGGGCTGGGTATGTACGGCGAGCACGTGGTGGCCGACTGGCTGGTGCACCCGTTGGAGCGCTTTGGGCAGTTGGCGGAGCCGCTGGCGCACACCCTGGCGACGATCCTGGCCATCGGCATCCTGACCTATTTGCACGTGGTGCTGGGGGAGATGGTGCCCAAATCGCTGGCGATCCAGTATGCGGAGGACACGGCGGTACGGGTGGCGGGGCCGATGCGGGTACTGCAGAAGATCATCAGCCCGGTGGTAGTGCTATTGAACGGCATCGGCAATGCCATCGTGCGCCTGATGGGCATCCCCCCGGTGGGGTCGCAGGCGCGCCTGTTCTCGCCGGATGAGCTGGAGTACCTGGTGGAGGAGAGCACCGAGGGGGGGTTGATCGAGCCCTCGGAGAGGCTGTTCATCGAGAACATCTTCGACCTGCGGGCGCGCACGGTGAGCCAGGTGATGACGCCGCGGCGCCACATCAAGGGGCTGCCGGCGACGGCCAGCGAGCAGGAGGTGGTGGCGGCGGTGTGCGAGGGGCGGCACTCCCGCTACCCGGTGTTCGAGGGCGGGCTGGACGACATCGCCGGGGTGTTGCACGCCAAGACCGTGGCCCGGCAGCAGGCCCGCGGGGGCGAGGAGCCGTTTGCCATACGGCCCTTGCTGCGGCCGGTGCTGTTCGTGCCGGAGTCTCTGCCGCTGGACCAGATGCTGGCCCGCTTCCGCCGGGAGCGCAACCAGATGGCCATCGTGGTGGACGAATACGGCGGGACGGCGGGCCTGGTGACCCTGGAGGACATCATCGAGGAGGTGGTGGGGGAGATCCTCGACGAGTTCGACCAGGAGTTGCCGCCGGTGGAGGTGGTGGGGGAGGGCGTGATCCGGGTACGGGGGGACCTGCTGGTGGAAGAGCTGAACCAGTTCTACGACCTGGCGCTGGAGCACCCCGAGGTGGACAGCGTGGGCGGGTTGGTGATGTCGTTGCTGGGCCGGGTGGCGCAGCCCGGCGACACCGTCGAGATGGACGGCATCGGCTTTGAAGTGGAGACGGTAGCGGGGCTGGCGATCCAGACGGTGATGGTGCGGCTGCCGGAGCATGGCGAGGAGGTGTAGAGGGAGACGGACAGCGGAGAGGGAACCGCAGAGTGGAGAGGGAACCGCAGAGTGGAGAGGGAACCGCAGAGCGGAGAGGGAACCGCAGAGGCGCAGAGGACGCAGAGGGGACTTGGGACCGGAGGAGTCCAGAACGGAACACGGACACTAGAAGGTACCAGGAGGGGCTGTGGGCAAGCCCTGAAGCCACTTTCCGGCCGAATTGGCCGGGCCGCGGGATTGGTGCTAGAATTGGGGGACCTGCCGTTTCGGAGCACACGAACTCATGATCTCTAATCGCCGCAACATGATCCTGCTGTTCGCCACCCTGGTGATCGTGATGCTGGGGTTTGGGCTGATCATCCCCATCCTGCCCTTCTATGTGACGGAGATGGGGGCGACCGGCCGCGACCTGGGCTTCATCATGGCGATCTTCTCGCTGATGCAGCTGATCTTTGCGCCGATCTGGGGCCAGTTGTCCGACCGGTATGGGCGCAAGCCGCTGCTGGTGGTGGGGGTGGCGGGCAACGCGATCTCGATGTTATTGCTGGGCCTATCGACGGAGCTGTGGATGGTGTATGCCTCGCGGGCGCTGGCAGGGGTGCTGTCGTCGGCGACGCTGCCGGCGGCCATGGCCTACATCGGCGACAGCACCTCGGACCGGGATCGCAGCGCGGGCATGGGAGCCATCGGCGCGGCGATGGGGCTGGGGATGGTGTTGGGGCCGGGGATAGGTGGCTGGCTGGCGGCGCGTAGCCTGGCGCTGCCGTTTTTCGTGGCGGCGGGCCTGTCGGCGGTGCTGGCGGTGGTGATCCTCCTGGTGCTGCCCGAGTCCCTGCCCAAGGAGCGGCGGGCGGCGCGGGCGGCGCCCTTGCGGGCGCTGAGCCCCCGCCAGCTGATGGATGCCTTGACCGGCCCGATGGGGTACCTGTTCTTCCTGGCCTTCCTGTTCAACTTTGGGCTGACCAACTTCGAGGCCGTGTTCGGGCTGTATGCGCTGGAGCGCTATGGGTACAACACGGCGCAGGTGGGGACGATTCTGACCGCCATCGGCCTGACCTCGACGGTGGTGCAGGGTGGGCTGACCGGGCCGCTGACCCGGCGCTGGGGGGACATCCCGGTGATCCTGGGCTCGCTGTTGTTGAGCGCGGTGGGCTTTTTGGTGATGCTGGTGCCGGAGACGTTCATCGGGGTGCTGCTGGCGACGTGCGTGTTCATGGTGGGCAACGCGCTGCTGCGGCCGACGGTGTCGTCCATGATCTCGCAGCGGGCGGGGCGGGCGCAGGGTGCGGCGATGGGCATGAACAACGCGTTCATGAGCCTGGGGCGGATTGCGGGGCCGATTTGGGCCGGGCTGGCGCTGGATCGCAACCTGTTCCTGCCCTACTTGAGTGGGGCCGTAGTGATGGGCATTGGCTTTTTGACGACCCTGGCCTGGAGCAGGCGGCAGCCGGAGGTGGAGGAGGTGCCCGTGGTCGAGGGCGTGCCGATGGCCGGTGGGGACTAAAGGGGCGGGTTGGCTGCGTATGCGCCGGATGCTGGCCGTGCTGGCCCTCATGCTGACCGCGCTAGTAGCCGGGTGCACGGTGCCCGTACGGGTGGCGTGGACCACCGAGGTGGAGATGAATACGGCGGGCTTTGACATCTACCGGGGGGAGACGCCGGGGGGGCCATTCGACGTGCGGGTGAACGACGAGCTGATCCCGCCCGCGGCGGACCCGCTGTCCGGGGGCAGCTATAGCTACGTGGATCGCACGGCGCGGGCGGGGGAGACGTATTATTATCAGCTGCAGGAGGTGGAGCTCGGTGGGGCGGTGAACACGTATGGGCCGATCGAGGTGCGGGCGAGCGTGGTGGACTGGCGGGTGGCGGTGGCGGGGTTGGCGGGGTTGGCGGTGGTGGGGGTGGTGGCGCAGCGGCGAAGGCGCGCACGGACTCCAGAGACTAACCGCAGAGGACGCAGAGAGCGCAAAGGAGAAAGAGGACCGGAGGAGCCAGAACAGAGTGGAACACAGACGGCGGAAGGGAATAGGGGGGACTTCTGAGGAGTCCTGGGGAGGCAGAGATTGGTTTGGCGTTTTGGGGGGCTGTGGTGTAGAATTGGGACGAAGCCTTTGGGGAGGCCTGGGCGGATTCTTCGGCGCAGAAGGGAGGTGAGGGGAATTGGCAGACTGATCTTGAGGCCGCATGACGGGTTTGGGGGTAGCTTTCAACTATCAGATCACTTTGAGCGCGGGCAAGGGGAGGTAGCCCATGAAATGCATGACAGTTGGCCTGGTGCTGATCGTAATGCTGCTGGGGCCGGTGGCGGCGGCGGTGGCGAGCGGCACGCCTTTTGATTTCCAGGACTTCGCCGGCAGCGGCTTCACGCCGGAGCCGGCGGCCGGGCAGCTGGACTCTGACTCCTGGCGGGTAAGCGGCCTATCGGACGGGAATGGCACCTTCGGCGGCACCCATGCCACCGGGGACTTCGCGCGTGGCACGTCGGGTGGCAGCGTGAGCACGGGCGGGGTGTACGCCTTCGACACGGGCGCCGGGAACCGGGTGCTGGGCGTCCAGTCCACGGACGCCGACTTCACGCCCGGCGAGCTGACGCTACGGGTGCATAACAGCACGGGGGCGGTGGTCAGCGAGGTCCACGTATCGTATACGATCTGGTATCGCAACGACCAGGGCCGCGCCACGGCGCTGAAGCTGTCGCACAGCGGGGATGACGTGGCCTACGCCGCGCTGCCGGAGGTGGACTTCACGAGCCCGGAGACGGCCGAGGCCGTCCCGGTGTGGACGAGCGTGACGCGGTCCGTGACGATCGGCGGGCTGGCGCTGGCCGACGGCGCAGCGCTTTATCTGAAGTGGTCGGGAACCGACGCCTCCAGTGCCGGCAGCCGGGATGAGATCGGCATCGACGACGTGGCGGTGCGTGTGGGTGGGCCGAACGCGGTGCGGGTGCACTCACTGCGGGCCAGCCCGGCGGGCAGCCCGTTGCTGGCCGGGGTCCTGGCGGTGGCGACGGTAGGTGCCGCGGCCGTGTGGCGCCGCGTACGGCTCAGCTGAGGCCGGGCGGCAACAGCTCGCGGGGCGCCTGGCCTCCCCAAGGGCGGCGCTGGCGAGGGATTGCAGCGGAGTCTACAGACAGAGGGCTGCGGTTGTGTGACTCTGGGGGGTGAGAGCGACTATGCTTCTTGGGTACGTGAGATTGGTTGGCGCGTAGAGACGCAAGATTTTGCGTCTCTACGCAGACCGTGGCCAACCAGATTCAGTACCACCCACTATCTCTTGAGGAGAGACGCATGAGCACCCTATTGAGCGAGAGCGCGATCGAGAAGGCCCTGGTGGGCTTGAATGGATGGAGCAGGGCGGGCGACGAGATCACCCGCACTTATGCCCTGCCCAGTTTTCCGGCGGCGCTGGCCTTCGCCTGTGCGGTAGGCCACCTGGCGGAGCGGGCGGACCATCATCCGGACATCACGATTCAGTACCGAGAGGTCACGCTGAGCCTGTCTACGCATTCGGCCGGGGGGTTGACGGAGCAGGACATGGAGCTGGCGCGGCAAATCGACGGGATTGCGTGAGGGAGGACGAACAGGGACGAACACAGGAACCGGAGGGGAACCGCAGAGGCGCAGAGAGCGCAAAGCCAACCCCTGGACCGGAGGAGTCCGGAGGGGAAAGCGGGGAGCCAGGGGGGGGACTGGAAGGGTAGCATGATCGCCACACCGGCGCAGGCGTGGCGATCATGGCTCTACGGGGGTTAACTTCAGAATTCCACCGCCGCTCGGATCCTTGCACCAGGCGCAGGGACGGGCTATAATCACGAGCGCATTGGAGTGGCAGCGATTTGCCTATGAGGAAGCTATGTTGACGGCCGAGGATAAGCTCCAGCTGTATACCTGGATGCGGCTCACCCGCACCTTTGACGAGCGCATGATCGCGTACTGGAAACAGGGGCGCGGCGTGGGCGGCACGTTCAGCCAGCGCGGGCACGAGGCCACCAGCGTGGGCGCGGCCTATGCGCTGGCGCCGGAGGACGTGGTGGCGCCGATGCACCGGGACCTGGGTGCGTACTTGCTGCGCGGGCTGACCCCGCAGCGCATCTTCGCCAACCTGTTGGGCCGGGAGACGGGGGTCACTCGCGGCCGGGATGCCAACCTGCACGGCATCGGCGACCTGCGCCACAACATCGTCGGCTTCATCAGCCACCTGCCGCATTCGCTGCCGGTGGCCCTGGGCGCGGCCATGAGCTTCGTCTACCGGGGCGAGCCGCGAGTGGCGATGACCTTCACGGGTGACGGGGCCAGCAGCGCGGGCCTGTTCCACGAGACGCTGAACATGGCTGCGGTGTACCAGGCGCCGCTGGTGGTGATCGTGGAGAATAACCAGTACGCCTACTCCACGCCCCTGTCCCAGCAGATGAAGGTGGTCGACATTGCGGACCGGGCTGCGGTCTACGGCATGCCCGGCGTGATCGTGGATGGCAACGACGTGGAGGCGGTGTATGCCGTGGCGAGGGAGGCGGTGGATAGGGCGCGGCAGGGCGATGGGCCGACGCTGATCGAGGCCAAGACGATGCGCATGCTGGGCCACGCCATCCACGACGGCGCGGAGTACGTGCCGGCGGAGCTGCTGGCGGCGTGGGCGGCGCGGGACCCGGTCATCCTATACGGGGCACGGCTGGTGGGCGAGGGGGTGGCCACGGAGGCGGTGCTGGATGCCATTGGCCGGGCCTGCGAGGAAGAGGTGGAGGACGCCATCGCGTTTGCTGAGGCCAGCCCGTGGCCGGATCCGGCGATGGTAGAGGAGGGCGTGTATGCTGCGCACTCGGCGCCTCTGCGGTTCCCTTCTGGAGCCTGGTAGGATACGACCATGCCACCTGCCGATAACTTTGGCTTCACGGATGCCCCCGAGCCCGGGGAGGGGCGGGTGATGACGTATATCGCGGCGATTGCCGAGGCGCTGCGGGAGGAGATGCGCCGCGATCCGGAGGTGCTGCTGATGGGCGAGGATATCGGCGGCGACTTCGGCGGCGCGTTCAAGGTGACCAAGGGGTTCGAGGCCGAGTTCGGGCCGCGGCGGGTGATCAACACGCCGATCGCCGAGCTGGGGTTCACGGGCATGGCGACGGGCATGGCGCTGATGGGGCTGCGGCCGGTGGTGGAGATGCAGTTCGCGGACTTCATCAGCTCGGCCTTCGACAGCGTCGTGCAGTTTGCGGCGACGGCGCATTACAGGTGGGGGGGCGCGGTGCCGTGGGTGATCCGGGCGCCGAGCGACGGCGGCATCCGGTCCGGGCCCTTTCATAGCCAGAACCCGGAGGCCTGGTTCGTGCACACGCCGGGGCTGAAGGTGGTGGCGCCGGGGACGCCGGCCGATGCCAAGGGGTTGCTGGTGGCGGCGATCCGGGACAACAATCCGGTGATCTATTTCGAGAGCAAGCCGCTGTACCGGTCGTCGAAGGGGTATGTGCCGCCGGGGGAGCACGTGGTGCCCATCGGCCAGGCCAAGCTGGTGCGGGAGGGGGACGACCTGTCGATCATCACCTATGGGACCCAGGTGCGGGAGGCGCTGGCGGCGGCGGGAAGGCTGGCGGCGGAGGGCGTGGAGGCCGAGGTGCTGGATTTGCGCACGCTGAAGCCGCTGGACGAGGAGGCGATCCTCGCCACGGCGCGCAAGACGGGGAAGGTGCTGGTGGTGCACTCGGCGAACCAGCTGGCGGGGGTGGGCGCGGAGGTGGCGGCGCTGATTGCGGACCAGGCCTTCGAGTGGCTGGACGGGCCGGTGAAGCGGCTGGGGGGGCTGGACACGCCGGTGCCCTTCAGCCCACCGCTGGAGGATGTCTATCGCCCGGATGCGGAGAAGATCTACCGGGCGGCGCAGGATTTGGCCGGGTACTGAGAAATTGCCTGCGCCGGGGGCGCGAATCTGTGCTATACTGGGAGTAGGGAAGACACACGGGGTGTGAGCTGCCCGGGTGTTTTCCTGACGGGATCGGCGGCAGCTTATGGCCAGGGGTAGCGGAGGGCAATAAGACGGGGCCCTCCAGAAAGGAAGCAAACCATGGATACCAAAGCGTGCGTAGCCTTTACACAGAACTTTGTGCAAGAGGTGTGGAACCACGGCAAGGCGTGGCTGATCGACGAGATGGTGGCCGAGGACTTCGAGAACTTCGATCCGGCCATGATCACGGTGAACACCCGCGACGATTTCCGGGAGTGGGTCAGGGAGCTGCACACCAGTTTTCCGGATTTCCATGTCCATGGGGAGGACTTGATCGCGCAGGACAACAAGGTGGTGATTCGCTGGACGATGACGGGCACGCATGAGGCGGAGATGCTGGACATCCCGCCCACGGGCAAGAAGGTCATCCTGCCGGGCACTACGATCTACGAGATCGAGCAGGGCAAGATCACGCGGATGTGGTGGTACTACGACATGTATGGGCTGTTGTTGGAGCTGGGGACGATTAGCGATTTGCGGATCCCTGAGCCGGCGTGATGGGCGTGGGCTGCCGCCGGGCGCCGGAGGGCCATTACGGAGTCGGGGCTTTTACCGACCGGCTAAAGCCTCGACAGGGCATGAACGGCGTGGTGTGGCGGCCGCCGCCACGCCACG
>JAULUH010000260.1:0-5521 GCA_032111745.1 Anaerolineae bacterium
GTCCGGCTCGACAGCCAGTCCCTCTGGTACGACGAGGCCGTCACCGCCCAGGTCGTGCAGCAGGGCCTGCCGGAGCTGGCCCGCTGGACCGCCGACGACATCCAGCCTCCCCTCTACTATGCCGTGCTGGCCGCCTGGACCCGGCTGGCCGGCACCGGCGAATGGGCTCTGCGCTTCCCCTCCGCCGCCTTCGGCCTGCTGGCCGTGCCCCTGGCCTGCGCCCTCGGCCGCCGCCTGTTCGGCTGGCGCGCCGGCCTGCTGGCCGTGCTCGTGGGCACCGTGCATCCCCTCTGGCTCTACTACAGCCAGGAGGCCCGCATGTACACCATGCTCATGGCCCTGGGCATGCTGGCGGGCTACGCCCTGCTGCGGGCGCTGGGGCTGGGGGATGCCAGCGCCACCATGCCGGGCATGGTTTCCCACAGCAACTCGCCCGGCTCTACTGCCGGTAACGTGCCCGGCCCTGCGGCCGGCAGCCTGCCAGAGTCGGGTGTGTATGGCGACTTGCTGGGGTCGGATGCTGGTAAGAGCGTGCCGGGCCCAGATGCCGGTGGCGGTTCTGCGGGGCAGGGGGGCCGTACCCTGTGGTGGTTGGCGTTCGCCGGGGCGGCCGTGGCCATGCTCTACACCCACTACTTCGCCCTGTTCCTGTTGCTGGCCTTTGCCCTCTTCTTCCTCCTGGCCCTGGCCGTGGGCCGCGGGCCGGGTCGTGGCCG
This sequence comes from Anaerolineae bacterium, assembly GCA_032111745.1. Lineage (GTDB taxonomy): Bacteria > Chloroflexota > Anaerolineae > JAAEKA01 > JAAEKA01 > JAULUH01. Next base: position 717 of record JAULUH010000260.1, read on the forward strand.
CCTGCTGGGCGAGGGGCTGCTGGTCGCTGCCGGCGTGTTCCTGGCCTACCTGCCCTGGCTGCCCAACGCCGTGCGCCGCTTCGGCGAGGACGCCAGCTACTGGCGCGGCACCCTGAAGCTGGACGAGGCCCTCCGCCACGTCGCCATCAGCTTCACCACCGGCGAGACCGTCCTCGAAGCCCAGGCCACCCCCCTGGCCTGGGCCGTCCTGGCCCTGGCCATTGCCTCCGCCGTCCTCTTGCTCTGGCAGGCCATGCGCAGCCGGCCGCCTAAGGTCCGCACGTCGGCTCCGGAACCACCCTTTGATCCCCAGCCGCCTACTTCGCAGCCACCTGGTCCGCAGCTTCCTACTTCGCAGCTGTCTGGTTCGCAGCGTTTTACCTCGCAGCCTTCCACGCCGCAGCCATCTGCTTCGCACCCTTCCGCTCTGCAGCCATCTGCTTGGCGGCCTTCCACATCCCAGCCTTCTACTCTGGAGCCTTCCGATCCGCGGCCCTCATCGTTCCTCTCGTTCCTCTTCGTCCTGCTCTACCTGCTCGTCCCCGTGGTCTCCATCCTGGCCCTGTCCTACCGCAACCCCAAGTTCAACCCGCGCTACCTGATGCTGGCCTCGCCGGCCCTGGTGCTGTTGCTCGCCGGTGGCCTGGCCGTGCTGCTGGCCCCGAGCATCCTGCCCGGGGGCCGCGCTCGCCCGTGGCGGACTCTGTGGCGGGCCGCCGGGCTGGCCGGGCTGGCGCTGGTGCTGGCCGTGGCGGTCTACGCCGATCTCAACTGGTTCACCGACCCCGCCTTCACCAAGGACGACTGGCGGGGCACCGTCTCCCTGGTGCGCTCGCAGCTCGCCACGGACGAGGCTGTAGCCCTGGTCAGCGGGCACGCCTACCCGGCCTGGCGCTACTACGCGCCCGCTGTGGAACCCCTGCGGCTGCCCGACACCCCCACCCTCGACGTCACCACCGTACTGGACCTCGGCGTGGGCACGGAGCTCGGCGCTGGGCTGGCCGGCCGGCAGGGGGTCTGGTTGCTGCAATGGCAGGACGAAGTGGTCGATCCCACCGGCGCCGTGCCCTTCCTGCTGTCTGCCGCCGGCGCGGAGCAGCCGGTGGCGGGATCCTTCTGGGGCCTCGGCACCCCCCGCCACTACCGCTTCCCGCAGCCCGTGGCGGCTGGCCCGAACGGCACATTCTCCTCCCCGCCGGCCGCCGAGGTCCCGCTCAGCGCCAACTTCGACAATGAAGTGGAGCTGCTAGGTTATAGCCAGCTCCCCTGTGAGGCGGGCGAGCCTGCCTGCCCCCTGCACCTGTTCTGGCGGGCCCTGGCGCCGCTCACCGCCGACCTCAAGCTGAGCGCCACCCTCTTCGACGCAGCCGGCGGCGAAGTAGGCCCGGCGCTGGAGGACCGTCGCCTGGCGGCTTACGAGTATCCCACCTTCCGCTGGCCCGCCGGCACCATAATACACAGCGAACTGGCCCTCTCCCCCGAGCCCGGCACCCCGCCCGGGGAGTACCGCTTGCGCCTCGAGGTCTACGACGACGCCACAGGGGAGTCCCTCCCCGTCCTGGATGCCGCGGGCGCTGCCCAGGGGCCATGGGCCTGGCTCGACCCGGTAGCGGTGCAGGCCCTGGTGCCCCCTACGCCGGAGGGCGAGCCACCAGCCATCGTTGCCGGCCTGCAGGTAGCGCCCGGGCTCACCCTGCAGGACCTGCAGCCCGGCCAGGCCGAGGTCGAGCCCGGAGACACCGTGGCCCTGGCAGCCAGGTGGCTGGCCAACCAACAACCATCTCAAGATTATGTCATGTTCTGGCAATGGGTCGACCCTGCGGGCCGGGTAGCCAGCTCCGGCACCCACCCCCCCGGCGGCGCAGGCTTCCCTACCACGCAGTGGCCCACCGGTGCCCTCGTCCGCACCCGCCTCGCCGTCCCCGTGCCCCAGGACGCCGCCCCGGGTTCGTGGGTCCTGCGCATCGGGCTGCAGCCGGCTCCTACAACCGCCGAGCCTCCGGCGTCCGCACCTGCAGCCCCTCAGCCCGCGGCAACCCCAGCTACCACCGCCGAGTCCCCAACGACCACTACCCCGGCCGCTCAGCCCCAGAAGCCCCCAACGGCGACGACTGGGCCCTCGACAGCCATGACCGCGGCCACAGCTGCGGCCTGGGCGATGCCCGTGGTGGTCCGGCCGAGCAGCCGGCTGTTCGAGCCCAGCTCGCCTCCAGCCTACCCCGCGCAGGAGCGCTTCGGGGAGGCCGTCGAGCTGCTGGGTCTGACCGCCCCCACCGCTGCCGTGCCCGCCGGAACGGCCGTGCCGGTTACCGTGGTTTGGCGGGCCCTGGCCCCCATAAACACCTCCTACACCGGCTTCGTGCACCTGCTGGATGCCCAGGGCCAGCTGGTAGCCCAGGACGACCACGTGCCGCTGCAGGGAGAGAAGCCGACCACGTCGTGGGTCGCCGGAGAGATCGTCGAGGACCGCTACGAGCTCCCCCTGCCCCCCACCCTGCCCTCCGGCACCTACCGCCTGGAGGTCGGCCTCTACGACAGCGCCCAACCTGGCCTTCCCCGCCTGAGACTCCCCGATGGCCGCGACAGCATACTCCTCGGCGACATCATCGTCGCCGAATAAGCCCCACTCGACCCGCTTCCCCTCTGCGCTCATTGCGGCTCTGCGGTTCCCGCCCCGGCGTCCGTGTCCGTCCGTGTTCCGCTCCGCACTCCTCCGGCCCCCATTCCTCTTGGCGAACTTTGCGGCTCTGCGGTTCCCGCCCCGGCGTCCGTGTCCGTCCGTGTTAGTCCGTGTTCGTCCGTGTTCCGGTCTGTGCCCAATCCTGCCCCATCCCCATGCTTGACCGCCTCCTCCGCCACCATTCCCCCCTCATCTACTGGCTCCTGGCCGGATTGAGCTTCGCCGGCTACGCCATCCTCCTCTCGCGCATGCCGCTGGCCCCCGCGGCCCGCGCCGGAACCGTGGCCGACATCAACACCTTCACCCCCTGGCCCTGGGGCACCCTGGGCTACGTGCTGCTGCTGCTGGCCCTCTTTACCCTCTACTGGCTGGCCTACCGCTGGGTAGCCGCCCGGCCCCACCCGCCCACCCTCCCCGCTATCCTCCTGCCGGCCCTGGCCTTCAGCGCCCTGCTTATCCCCACCTACCCCTTCAACGCCACCGACATCTACCGCTACGTGCTCTGGGGCCGCATGTTGGCCTTCCACGGCCTCAATCCTTACGTAGTGCCCCTGGAGGACTCCCCGGACCGCTCCGCCGAGCGCTTCGCCGGCGAATGGGGCAGCGACACCTCGCCCTACGGGCCGGCCTGGCAGGTGCCGTCCGCCGCCGTGGCGCGCGTATCCGGCGAAGACCTTCTGCTCAACCTGCTCCTGTTCAAACTGCTGGCCGTGGCTTGCTTTATGTTAAGCGCCATCGTGCTCTGGCTGCTCTGGAGCCGCTCGCGCGGCGATGCCCGGGTACGGGCCAGCCGCACCCTGCTCTGGGCCTGGAACCCCGCCCTGCTGCTGATCTTCGCCGCCGATGGCCACAACGATAGCCTGATGATTCTCTGGTGGGTGCTGGGGCTGTGGATCGTGCAGCGGGACCGGCCGGCCGTGGGACTTATCGTCATGGGCCTGGCCGCGCTGACCAAGGCCAGCGGCCTCTTGCCCCTCCCCTTCGTATTGGCGGCGGTTCTGCGCAACCTGCCGGATGCGCGCCACCGGCTGCGCCTGCTGGCGATAGTCGCCGCCGGCCTGCTGGCGGTCGCCCTGGCCGCCTTCCTCCCCTTCGGCTCGCCCGTAGACCTGGTTCTGCGCCTGCTGCGCGAGGCCACCGGCGGCGGAGGCTATAGCCCCCTGGCCATGCTGATCCTGGCCGGCGAGGCCCTCGGGGTCACCGTGCCGCTACAGCCAGTGCTGGTGGCCAGCGGGCTGGGGCTGATGGCCGTGTTCCTGGCCGTCCTATGGCGCACCTGGCGGGGAGGCTCGTCCCTGGCCGCCGCCGTGGACATCCTGGCCGCCTACCTGGCCCTGGCCCTGCAGTTCCGCATCTGGTATGCGGCCTGGCCCTTCCCCTGGGCCTTGTTGCATCCCCACCTGGACTCATCTGCTCACGCGCCCCTCCCCGGCCGGCTCGACTTCCGCCTGCGCGCCAGCCTCTGGTTCCTCCTCACCACCCAGCTTTCCGTAGTCATCTATGGGAGGCTGCGCCTCGCCCTGCTGGGCGAAAGCATGGCCCTGGCCCACGTCCTCGGCGTGCTCCTCACCTTCGGCCTCCCTCTGCTGCTCGCCGCCCTGGGCCACCCCCGCGGCCCAACACCCGCGCCCCCCTCCCTACCGCCTCTCAACGACCCTCCCCTGTAACCTTCACCCCCACAGCCTCCTCCGGCTCCTCTGATCCAAGAACTCTCTCTGCATTCTCTGCGAGCTCCGCGGTTCCCCTCCGGTTCCGCCCTGGGCTCCTCCGGCCTAATGTCTTCCTTTGCGCACTCTGCGCCTCTGCGGTTCCCTCTCCGGCGTCCGTGTCCGTCCGTGTTCGTCCGTGTACTCCTCCGGCGTCCGTGCTCCCCAACGCCCGTTCCCAGGCCGCTCCACACCCCCATCTCCCATGTACCATTAACCGTTTCTCCGGGAAAAACAGTTAATGGGATCGCGTTTCGCCCTCCCGTCTACCTGTGCCTCTGCAGCACGAACACCGCCGTTGTCGCCAGCAGGTTCTTGACCTTGATGATGTGCACCTGCCGGCCGTGGGCCAGGTAGGTCTCGTGGATGATATCCAGCCCCAGCGCTCGGGTCAGCCGTGCGAAATCCGTGATGCTGAA
>JAULUH010000261.1:0-357 GCA_032111745.1 Anaerolineae bacterium
GCTCCGCACCCTTCTTCCTTCGCGCCCTTCGTGCTTCGTGCCTTCGCGCCCCTTCGCGCCTTCGTGGTCCAAACGCCCCCGCCCTTCGCGCCTCCGTGCTCCAAACGCCCCCCTCCCCCGCCCGGCTAGGGCCTCGACTCCGCTCTGCCAGCCTTCACCCACGTCTTCCCCGTCTGCGGATGCTTGAACGTGTGCCACCCCCCCTCCTGGGACCCGAAGATCTCATTCAGCACGATGGGCACCGCCTGGTAGGCAAACCCCGCCCGGTCCGCCAGGCTCTCGGGCAACACCTGCCTGATGGCCTCGTTCAGCCCGCCCCACGGCATGCCATCCCCCTCCAGCCGGGCCATCGTCCGG
>JAULUH010000261.1:367-3981 GCA_032111745.1 Anaerolineae bacterium
ATTCCTGCGCCAGGGCCCGGGCGAAGGTGGCGGCCGCGGGGCGGCTGTACGTCGGGTCCAGCGTCGGGTACATCTGCTCGAAGGACAGCACCCGAATCGATAGCGGGTACGGCCGGGCGTTGGCCGAGCCCCAGAACACCCCGTGCCCGGGGATGGGCTCGTTGAGCAGCGTGCTCAGGATGTCCTCGCTGAAGTGCGCGTTGGCCTTGTGCACGCTGCCGAGGTCAGTCGCCGACAGCAGGTGGAAGATGAACCAGTTGTCGCCCTGGCTCAGGATCTCGGCCGGGATGCTGCCCGGCTGCTGCGTGATCAACACCGCGCCCAGGTCATACTTGCGCCCCTCCTTCACCCAGGCGATGTAAGGCTCGGCCCCCGCCGCCCGCTCGTTCAACACGGCCTGGGCCTCCTCCACCACGGCGATGGCGGGGATGGTCTGCGGCTCGGCCTTGGTGAACTCCTGCTGGTTCCAGTCGAAGATCTGGCGCAGGATGAGGCCGGAGAGCACCAATGACTGCGACCCGCGCATCTGCGACACGTCCACCACGCACAGCTTGCCCTGGCGCAGGGCCCGGAACAGCCGGTCCATGAACTGGCTGCTGCGGTCGTGCAGCATGCGCACGATGGTCACCATGTTGGCCCGCGCGGCGTTGACCTGCGCGCCCTCGTCCGCGCGCAGGCCCAGCAGGGCCTGGATGTCATGGTCGTCCACCTGGTAGCCGTGCTCGTCCACCAGGTCCACCAGCTTCATCCAGGCCGCCGGGCCGAGGCCGCGCAGCTTGCGGACGTTCTGCTGGTCCTGCACCTCCGGGCTCAGCGCGATGGCCACCACGTCCCCCGGCCGCAGGCGCCGGATATCCAGCCGCACGCCCCCGGCCACGAACGACTGGTAGAACGGGCTCTTGCTGCGCCGGCCGGTGAACACCACCAGCCGGTCCTCCAGCTCCGGCACGTCGCACAGGCCCGGCCGGCCGCGGTCGTCGGGCCAGAAGTACTCGCCGTCGGGGTCGAAGAGCACCGTGCCCACCGGCACCTGCCGGCCGCCCCGCTTGGCCACCGTGGGGGTGCCCGCGTACAGCCGGCTGAACAGCAGCTTATTCAGGTTGGACTTGCCGAAGCCGGCCCGCGCGAACACGAAGGTGCGCCGCGAGACCAGGCTCTCGATGGGGAACTTCACCAGCACCTCGGGCTCCTTGAGCTGGATCCACTCCTCCATCTGCACCTGCGGGCTGCCCGCAGCGTAGACGTACTCGCCGAAGGCCAGGTGGCCGATGGCGGCGCCGCCGTCGTTGTGGCCGCCCAGCTCCCGCAGTACCTCGGCCGACAGGAAGGCCACGGGGCTGCCCACGTGGGGCAGGCGGCGATGGGAGGCCACGAAGGTCAGGCGCTCGTTCCGCCCCTGGCGCACCACGCCCAGCACGCGGATGTCGATGTTGTACTTCAGGTACTGCTCCCGCAGGTCCTCGGGGATGGGCCGGTGCTCGCGCAAGGCGCGCAGGCTGAACTCCTCACCGGCGCCGCTGGACAGCTTGCCCGCCGACGACAGGGAGGTGATGCGGCCGAGCACCGCCTCCTCCGCGGTCTCCAGGCGCACCAGCAGCAGCTGGCCGTGCATGGGGATGTTCTGGAACTCGTTGCGGTAGGGCAGCACCAGGTCGGCGTGGAACTCCAGGCCGCCGTGGCTGAAGCCGCGAAACACGCCGACGATGGCATCCGGGGGGAAGAGTTGCAGGCCGGGCATGGGGCGTCCTCTCAGGCGTAGCGGCCGCGGGCCGGGTCCTCATCCTGCAGCTGCAGGGTGTCCAGCGCAGGGGCCTCGGCGCCCAGCAGCGCCCGGATGCCGTCCACGATCTGGTCCTGCAGCAGGTCGAAGTCGAAGTCCACCAGGGCGGCGTTCTCGTGCGCGCGCTGCAGGCAGAGGGGATAGAAGGGCACCGGGAAGCCGTTCTCGGCGTCGGCCAGCAGGTGGCCGAGGATGGCCCGCGCCTCCCCGCGCTGGGGCAGGAAGATGTCGACCGGCCAGATGGGGTCCAGGGCGTGGCTGCCGAACTTGACGAAGAACATCTTGCCGCCGACGAATTTGTTGAGCTCGCGGCCGGGCACGGCGACGTCGTCCCCGCGGGCGTACTCCGACCAGATATAGGCCTTGCTCTCGATGGGCCGCGGGATCTCCACATAGGCCGGGTAAGGCGTGGTGAGGATGCCCTCCAACGCCATGGCCAGGCGGTAGCGCGACAGCACCTTGCTGTGCTTGGCCAGGCCCACCAGGGTGATGTGGCGGCGGGACTGCTGCTGGTGGCGCTCGATGGCCTCGGCGATGCCGGCCAGGTAGCGCCGGAACAGGTCGCCGGCAAAGACCTTGCTGCGCAAGAGGCCGTCGACCACCAGCAGGGTATCGCTGGCGAACTCCTTGTCGCGCACGATGGCGAAGAGGATGGCCCATTCCACCAGCTCCCGGTAGGCCTTCACCCAGGAGGGGCTGGTGGGGCGGCCGTCGTCGTTGGAGCGGATCATCTGGCTGAGGGCCGGCAGCTCGCGCACGCCCAGGTAGGCCATCATCCGGCCCAGGGCCGTGGCCGGGGTGCCGTCGGCGTTGAACTGGGCCGCGCCGAGCGCGGAGACCCTGGTGGTGGGGGTGATCGCCTCCAGGCAATACTCGTTGTTGTGGGAATCCACCACCCGCACCAGCTGCACCAGGAAGGGATCGAACTGGATGCGGGTGTTGCCGCCGTCGGTGCCGACCAGGGAGACCGACGTCGTCCGCCGCGGCTGGATCGGCCGCACCTGCCCCCGCAGCTCGCGGATCTCCGTGCGCAGCTGGTCCAGCACGGCGCGGTCCTCGGCGATGCGCCGGGTGATCTCGGCCTGCAGGAGGTGGTGGCTGTCGGGATCGATCATGAGATGATGCTTAGGGGCAGCAGGGGTTAGAATGCCAGGCCTGATTCGTATTCGACCAGCGTCTTCCACAGGTAGAGGTGGAGCAAGCCGGCCCACATCATCAGGTCGTCGTCATCGCCCAGGGAACCGGCGCGATAGCGCCGGAAGAACTCGATGGTGGAGTATCCGTACCTCCGCTCGGAGGTACACAAGCGCTCGCTCAGTTCATCGTGAGTAAGGCGTTGCACAGTTGTCATGGGCCTACTTCGATTCATAGCCGCACTCTGAATTGTACCTGCTAGGGACGTTCCCGGCAACCCGCCGCGCTAGCACGCTGGCACAGGCGCGGCGGGCAGAAAGACTGGACCAGTCTTTGAACACGCGGCGTTGACATGGCTGTGGCTGTGTTGCATGATGGGCGTGACGATGGACACAAACGACGATCCTTTCGATCCCATCGACCACGCCTTCATGCGCCTGCGTGGGCGGATGTCGCCGGGGGAGCGGCTGCAGGCCATGCTGGCCGCGCGCGAGTGGGTGGTCAGCGCCATGCGCAGCCGGCTGCGCCGGCGCTATCCCGGCCTGTCGCCGCAGGAGATCAACCTGAAGGTCCTGGAGGAGATCGAGCGTGTCGAACGACGACAGGCCGGACTTGACGCTCTTCCTTGACATCCTGCTCACGCTGGAGCGCATCGGCGCGCCCTGGTCATCGGCGCGTTTGCCGCTACCCTGTATGGTAT
>JAULUH010000262.1:0-6419 GCA_032111745.1 Anaerolineae bacterium
GTAGGAAATGCAGACGCCCGGCTGGTATGCTTCCAGAGCCAGCCGGGCGTCTCGCATCATCACACCACGGGGGCTGCGACGCTGACACCGTGACGCGGGGTTGGCGACGGCTCAAGTTGAGCTCATCCGCCCTCGCCATATTGCTGCAGCAGAGCGCGCAAGGCACGGACCATGTCCGGGCTCAGCTCGGCGATGGCGGCGGGGGCGCGGCCGGCCGGCCGGCGTTCAAGCCGGGCGGCATCGTTCCCGGCGCACAGGCGTCGCAGGCATTGCGCCAGGTGAGCGCTGTCGACGCCGAGCGCGTCCAGGTGTTTTCGCATCTGGTCGGGGACACGGCCAGCGGGGAACAGGCAGCAGAGGAGCTCGGCGAGGGGATCGCGCGGGGTCTCGGCGGGTGGGCGGGCGCCGCCGGGAATCGCCACTGCGGTGACGGTTTGCTCGCGGTGGAACGGGCTGCCATAGAGCGTCTCTCCCTGGCTGCGCACGCGGATGGTGTAGACGCCGGGAAGGGAGGAGTTAAAGGCGCCGGCATAGAGGTCGTCCTGAGCTGACAGGGCGACGTCGAACACGCCGCGGTCCGGGCGCCGCACCTCGGCCCAGACCGCGGCCCGGCTGCCGGCCACGGGCACGTCGTACTCCTTGAGGGTGGCGAAGACGCGCACCTCGGCGCCTGGCAGGTAGCCCGCCTGCACGGCGTGGGCCCGGAACACCAGGTTGCTATAGCAGTGGGCCAGGAAATCGTAGGGGATCAGGGGGCCCTGGCCGATGGTGGCCTCGACATGGGCGGCGGTGCCCCGGTAGCGGCGGCCCAGCTGGAGGACGGCGTGCCAGGTGCCGCGGTGCGAGCCGGCCTGGTCGGCGGGCAACGCGGGCAGAGCCACCCGGTAGAGGGCAACGCCATGGCGGAAGACCGCCTCTGTGGTGCCGAGGCCAGCGTAGGAGCTCATGTCGATGCGCTGGCCGCCCGGGGTCTCGAGCTGGTAGTCGAGGGCCTGGGGCACAGGCGACAGCACGAACGCGTCGAGGCCATAGTCGGCCTCGGTGACCTGGAAGGGGATGCGATGCTCAGCGCCCGGGCTCAGAACGCCCTGGGGATCGGCGATGACGCTGGCGTTGGTGATGCCGGCCAGCGCCTGGAGGAAGTACTTGGTTAGCCGCGTGCGCTGGTCGGTGGTGAGGGCGCCGGTGATCAGGAGGTACCCTCCGGTGCCCTGGGTGAGGGCGTCGAGGGCGGCGACGCTGATGTTGTAGGGCAGCCCAAGCCCAATGGCGAAGGTGTTGGCGTTGATGCTGGCGGTGACGGCGGAGAGCATGGGCGCGGTGTTCTCGACGCCGTCGGAGAGCACCACCATGGCCCGGACGCTGTAGGGGGGTGTGGCGGTGGCGGCATTGAGCTGGTCCCGCCCCTGCACGACTCCGGCGCCGATGGAGGTAGCGCCGGCCGGATCGAAGGAATTGCTGTCGATGCGGTTGATGGCGTCGAGGCGCCCTGCGCCGGTGACGAGGGGGCCGACGTCCACGACGTCCAGCACGCGCTGCGCGGTGTCGTCGAAGCGCACGAGCCCGATACCATCGCCGGGGAGCATGGCCTCGACGAAGATGCGGGCGGCCTCCCGCAGCTTCTGCACCTTGGTCAGGCCGTCGCCGGCATCCTCGGCCATGCTGCCGGAGCGATCCAGCACCAGGGAGACCGCGGCCTTGGGCCTGAGGACGGTGTTGGCGTCGACGTTGACCACCCAGGTCTGGCCGGTCTCGTCGAGCCGCACCGTGACGCTGCCGCTGGAGGTGGCGCCGGCGGTGGTGGAGGTGTAGGAGAGCCAGAGGCGGGCGACGCCGGTGGGGGTGTACTGGCCGGACCGGGCCTCCGCGGTGAGGCCGAAGGGGATGCCAAAGCCGCCTGTGGGCCCGGAGATGATGGTGAAGTGAAGCCGGCGGCAGGTGGTCACCTCGAAGAGGATGGCCCGGTGGGTGGTGACGCCGGTGGCGCCGATGCCCTCGGGGATATCGGCGAAGGTGATGCTGGGCGTGAGCAGGGTGACGGACTCGGCGGGCAGGAAGGGTGCCAGCACCTGGCGGATGACGCGCGCGCAGACCGGGCAGAACGGGCTATAGTCGCGCATGTAGCAGTTGGGCAGGGGGCGATAGGCGCCGCAATGCACGTAATAGGCACCCTCGTAGGCGCCGACAGCCCCGGCGGGGGGTGGCGCGGCTGGTGGCGTGCAGCCGGCGGCGCAGTCGCCGTAGCAGGAGGAGGGCATGGGGGTGGTGGCGGCGACCAGGTCGCGCCACTTGTTGGTGGCCCGGTTGGGGTCGAAGGTGACATTGGGCTCCGCGGGCTCGGCGCCGGAGGCGGTGCCGCCGTTCTCGTATTCGTCAGCCAGGTCGAAGGCCGAGTGGCCGATCTCGTGGATAGCGATCTCGGCGGCCTGGGGGTGGGTGGAGCAGGTGGCGACGGCGCCGCCGGAGCCGCCGTATTTGCTGGCGTTGACGATACAGAGGACCTGATCGACGTCCGGCACGCGGGCGGCGGCCACCGACTGGGCCAGGCCGCTGTCGACGGTGAGGAGGCGGTCGAGCAGGGTGCCGTTCCAGGGGCTGCAGAAGGTGGCGTCGAAGTAGGTGTGGGGGGTGGCGCCGCTGCCGCCGGCGCAGGCGGTGGGATCGTCGGCGCCGCTAGCGGTGGAGACGACATCGATGCGGTGCACGTTGATACCGCACCACAGGTCGTCGAAGGGGGGCGTGTGGTAGATGCGATCGAGGAAGTTCTGCACGTCGGTGTGATACTGGGCGATCTCGCCGGCGCGGTAGCCATCGCCGACGATGACCAGGTTCCAGCGCGCGGCGTCGGGGCCGTGGTCAACGATCTTGAGGGTCGAGCCTACATAGCCGTCGCTGGCGCTCATAGGGCCTCCTGGTCGTCGCGGGGTGCCGGGGACTGCTTATCGGGGCGGGGCGGGGCGGGTGGCTCCTGGGGCGGGCCGCCTGGCGGCCTGGACGATGGATCGTCGTCGCGGCCGGGCGGGCGCAGGGGGTAGCGGCCGATCTCGCGGGCGGGCTCATGCATGCGCTCGTGCCCGGTTGGGCTGGCGTAGAGGCGGACCTCGGCTGCGGCGGGGATGTCGGGGAGGAGGGCGGTGAACTCGCCGGGCTGGGGGTCACGGAGGTGCAGCTCGATGCGGCCGTCGGGGGAATGGTGCTCGGCGCGGGTGCGCAGCGGATCGTGGAGCAGGCGGTGAAACAGGACCTGGCCCGCGGGATCGACCAGGGCGAGCCAGGTGCCGCTGTTCTTGCCAGGGATGGGGGCGGCGGGGGTGGTGCCGGGGGCGATCTTTTGCAGGCGCTCCTGGCGCACCAGGTCGATGCGCTCGCCGTCGAAGCGGAAGGTAAGGCGCCAGGAGGTGCGGTATGGGCGGGTGTCGACGGGTTGATTGGGGGTGGTTTGGGCCATGGGATCTCCTTGCCCGGGGGTGGGGCTGAGCTGGCCCGGGTTTGGGTGGCTTGGCGGGGGCCAGCATGATTGGTTGAACGACGAAAGCGGGGTTTTGGCGCGAGGTGGGGGGGTGTCAGGGGGTGCAGAGGACGCGGGCGCCGTCGGAGGCGCAGGAGAGGGTGCCGGCGAGGTCGGTGCGGTGGAAGTGTTGGGGGCCGGTGATGGCGGTCCAGGCTGCGGCGACGGCGGGGGAGAGGTGGCGGTAGCGCTCGTCGCGTTGGGCGAAGACGACGGCGTGGTGAGGCCGAGTGGCTGTTAGCAGATCGTGGCTGAAGGCGGCGCGGGCGCCGCCGGCGGGGAGCTTGACGAGGGTGGCCGGCCCGAGGAGGCCGGCGGCAAGGAGGTGCTCCTGCACGGTGCGGGGCGCGTCGCCGAGGAGGAGGAAGCTGGTGGCGCCGTAGGCGAGGCGCAGGACCAGGGAGTTGGCGGGGGGGTCGGGCTGGCCGTCGGTGGAGAGCGCGGGCTGCGGGGCGGGGTGCAGGACGTCCAGGGCGATGCCGTAGCCGAGGTGGATTCGCAGGCCGGCTTCGGCGGGCGTGATGGGAACGCCGGCTTCCTGCAGCGCGGCCAGCCAGGACTCATAGGCGGCGGAGGGGTAGGGGAAGGGTGCCTGGAGTACCCGCTGAATGTGGTACCGCTCCGGCAGCACCGCCAGCCCCCGCACGCGCTCGTCGCCGGGATGGGTGAGCACCACCAGCTCGATCTGCCGGTCGTAGAAGGGCATGTGCCGGCTGAGGGCATAGGCCAGCGCCTCCGGGTCATACCCTCCATCCACCAGCACCTGCTGGCCGTTGGGGGTAACGATCAGGATGGCCTCCCCGCGATCAACGTCGAGGAAGTGCACATGGAGCCGGCCGTCGGGCTGAGAGTTCAGCACTGCCGGCAACAGATAGCAGGACAGTAGGAGAAGTGCGCCAGTCCCCGTGACCGCAGCAGATGAGGTAAGTGCCGTGCGCAGGCGATTCATGAGAGAACCGAGCAGCGGCAGGGTAGGGCGGGCGGAAGCCAGGAGGCCAGCGATCCCGGCAAAGTAAGTTACCAGGGCTGCGGGACCGACTGCGACCTGCCGGGAGGCGAAGGGCAGCGGTGCCAGGGTTTGAACCACGGCAACCGTCCAGTGCAGGGCTGCGAAGGGCACCAGCGCCAGTCCCCGGGCCACCCACCAGAGGGGCATGGCCGCGCCGGCCAGCCGGACCGAGGCGAGCAGCTCGGCGACCAGCCCGGCCATGACTGCCAGGCCACCCCACACCATGATGGCCGGCTGCACGGGAAGCACTAGCAGGTTGGCAAGGGGGGACACCAGGGACCACCGGCCGAAGCGGTACGCAATCAGGGGCAGCACCAGCACCTGGGCCGCCAGGGTGATGACGACCGTGTCCCCCACGATTGCCAGCGTCGAGTGCCGCGGCCCGGAAGAGGCAGGCAGCAACCGAGCGGCATATCGTGCGAACCATGTCGTGAACCGCTGTGAGAAAAGGTTCAGGCCCAAGGTAGCGGCAAAACTGAACTGGAAGCCCACGTCCCAAAGAGTCAAGGGGTTAACTGCAGTCATCACCATGACGGAGGCGCACAGAGAGACGACGGCTGTGCTCTGGCGGCCCAGGTAGGTGGCCCAGGCGTAGAAGATGCCCATGATGGCAGCCCGCGTCACCGCGCTATCTGCACCAACCAGAAGAGTGTAGAGCACGATGCCCAACACCACAGGGACAAATGCCCGCCGCCGGCCGATTACCCGGACGAAGAGAGCAATCAGCACCCCTGCGATGATCGCCACGTTACTGCCCGATATGACAATGATATGGCTGACGCCTGTGCGGTTGAATTGCTCGTCCAGCTCCTGATCGATGCCCGACTCCACCCCCAGGAGGATGCCGGTAAGGAGGGCCGCCTCCGGCTCTGGCAGCATTTGCGCTATCACGGCCTGGCCCCGGCTGCGCAGCCCGTAGAGCGCTTGCCAGAAGGGGGTGCCCTGGCCCCGGGCTAACAGGGTCACCTCGGGCACCCGGATCATGCTGCTGACCCCCTGGCCGGCCAGGTAGGCCCGGTAGTCGAAGTCCGCAAAGACGGGGGGGGCCTCCAGCCGGCCGCGCACGGTGATGCGGTCGCCGTAGTGCAGCGCGGGATGGCGGTCGGCGCTTAGCAAGGCATCGCCGCGCACGGGCCGGGGGGCTTCGCCCCGGGCGAAGGCCAGGCTATCCACCCGCAGGCGCAGGCGCTGCCGGCCGGCCGCCGGCTCGGGGGGCCGCACGACGGTGCCGGTGACGGTGGCCCAGGCGGGGGCGTCGACGGTGCCGTTGTAGAAGGCCAGGTCGCGGGGTGCGAAGCAGGGGGTGGCGGGGTGGAGCTGGTAGCGCGCGGCGCCCAGCAGCAGGCAGAGCAGGAGGCCGGCCGGCCGCCGCCAGCGCGGCCACCTGTGTCCCAGGCCCAGGCCGGCGACGGGCAGGACGAGCAGGCCGGCCCAGGTCCACGGGCCGGGCCCGTGGCAGCCCCAGAGACCCAGGTCCCAGGCTCCCCGCGCCGCGGCCAGGCCGATGGCCCAGGCGACGGCCAGAAGGACCAGCAGCATGGTAGTGCCCCCTTTGCGCGAAGTCCCAGGGAGGCCGGCGAGGCCCCCAGCACAGCCAGGCCCAGTCACAGTAGCGGCAAGGACATCCGGCGCGGGACCGGGCCGGCGGCGCGCAAGGGGCGGCCCGTCTCACGGCCTGTGACGCCCCCTGCGCACAATCCCCCGCGAGCGGATGACAGGGCAAGGGGAATTATCGCGCTGGACAACCCCCGGTGTCAAGCGCGGGCGCGGGCTACCCAGAAGTCGAGAGGCAGAGATGGCTGCGGGTGGCGAGGGGGTTGGAGCACGATGGCGCGCAGGGGTTTGGAACACGAACGCGCGAAGGGCCGCGAAGAGCACGAAGCACGAAGGACACGAAGGGAG
>JAULUH010000263.1:0-4722 GCA_032111745.1 Anaerolineae bacterium
ACCGAGGCGAAGAGATGTTTGAACACCTCGAGACGGATAGGATCGGTCATAGCCAGTACCTCGGGCACCAATTCAGGATGGTGGCGCGGCGGCCAGGTCCGGTGATCATGATGCGATGTGGGCGACCAGGTTGAGGTGACGATCGACGGTAGCTCGATCGTACCGCTCCAGGAATACCGTCGTGTCCGGATAGACCAGTACGGCCGGGCCGGATACTCTGTGGCCGGGTTGCAGGCCGGCTCCGTCGTAGAGAGGGACATCGGCTACGCCATCGGCGAGCACCACGGGAGTGTGACTCAGCAAGGCGGAGGATGGATCTGGATGCCCCGGACTGGCCACAGGCAGTGCCGGTCGGGGTACAGCGCCCACAGCCCGCAGCCGGAGGTTGACGATCTCCACTGGAGCCAGAGGCTCGCTGTGGCCGTAGACCTGCCCGTGGGCAGCGTGAAACGCAGCCACGAAATCCAGCGCCAGGGGCACGGTCAGCTCATAGGATTGGCCTGTGTAGCGCAGATCCACTTCTGGGAATAGCGTCACCTGATGCGAAGCCAGGCCATCGGCGGCCATCTCTCGCTCCGCCCGGGCTATCATCGGCTGCATGGCCTCATGTAGGGAGTCATAGGCCGTGGTGCCCGGCAGCATCACCGTCTGCACGTAGTCCTTGACGACATCGGCCACCAGCATGCCGAACGCTGACAGGGTCGACGCCCCGGCAGGTACGACAACGCTCCGTATCCCCAGGCCGCGGGCCAGGTCACAGGCATGCAGGCCACCGGCGCCGCCAAAGGTGACGAGAGCGAAGTCCGCAGGGTCATGGCCGCGCTCCACCGAGATCACGCGCAGGGCGCGCTCCATGTGAGCGTTGGCGATGCGCACCACGCCCAGGGCCGCAGCCTGGGCCGGAGAGAGCCCGGGAGGAGCCACCAGGCCGGCCCGCGCGGCCAGCTCCGCCAGAACGCGCTCGGCGGCCGTGGGGTCAAGCTCCATACGGCCGCCGAGGAAATGGCTGGCGGCCAGCCGGCCCAGCACCAGGTTGGCGTCGGTGACCGTAGGCAGCTTTCCCCCGGCGCCGTAGCAGGCAGGGCCGGGGTCGGCGCCAGCGCTTTGGGGACCGACGCGCAGCGCGCCGCCGGCATCCACGGCGGCGATGGAGCCACCGCCGGCGCCTACCGTGTGGATGTCGATCACCGGTACCCGCACCGGCAGGCCGCCGATCTCGGCCTCGCTGGTCAGCCGGATGCCACCATCGCACAGGGACACGTCGGTGGAGGTGCCGCCCATATCGAAGGTGATCACCTGGGTCAAGCCAGCCGCGGCCGCCACGTGATAGGCGCCCACAGCACCGCCGGCTGGTCCGGACAGGATCGAGCGCACGGCATGCCGCCGGGCCTCCTGCGCGCTGATGCTACCGCCGTTGGACTGCATAATGCGCAAGTCCATGCCGGCCAGCTCGGCCTGCAGGCGGCCCAGGTAGCGATCGAGGACGGGTGCGACATAGGCGTTGATGACCGTGGTGCTGGTCCGCTCGTACTCGCGGAATTCAGGCAGGATCTCCCAGGAGGCGGAGACCAGGAAGCCAGCCTGCCGCAAGGCCTCTGCCAGTTGCTGCTCGTGGCCGGGATTGGCAAAGGAGAACAGCAGGCAGACGGCTACAGACTCGGCCTGAAGTGACCGCAGGTGCTCGATCACCAGTGGCAGGCCGGCTGGATCGAGCCGCTGCAGGACCGCGCCGTGACGATCGATGCGCTCCGCCACCTCCAGCCGGAGGCCATCCGGAACCAGTGGCTCAGGGCGGCCGGCAAAGAGATCATAGAGGGTGTTACGAGCCTGGCGCCCGATGGCGAGCACGTCGGCAAAGCCTGCGGTGGTGACCAGGGCAGTCCGCGCGCCCTTGCGCTCCAGCAGGGCGTTGGTGGCCACGGTAGATCCATGCACGATCTCTATGTTCGCTGTATGGTCACCGCCATCCAATAGCCCGTGGCCAGCGAGGGAGGCCAGGCCATCCAGCACGGCCTGGGCCGGGTCAAGAGGCGTGGAGAGGCATTTGTAGGTCTGAAAGGCACCGCTGCGCTCGTCGAACACGACGAAATCGGTGAAGGTGCCGCCGATATCGATGCCAATACGCATAGATCGGAAATGGGGTGGGAAAGCGGCAAGCATGAAGCGGATTGACGGTGTCGCTATTATGGGATAGAATGAAGCCACTGTCAAAGAGCGCTTTGCGCATCGAAAGGAAGGGATAGCTGTGAGTATCACAGACACAGTGACCCCCAAGAATAAAATCGGTTACCTTTCCGACATCGAGCTGTTTCAGGACCTCTCCCCGAAAGAGGTGGAGGAGCTGGACCGCATCACCACCATGAGCACCGTCAGGAAGGGCAAGGTCTTCTACCGGCCCGAGGAGACGGGAGAGGTCTTGTTCATCCTTAAGCAGGGGCGCGTCCAGCTGTATCGGATCTCGCCCGAGGGCAAAAAGCTGGTGATTGCCTCCTTGGGTCCGGGCACGCTGTTCGGCGAGATGGCCCTGCTGGGCCAGCAGATGCACAACACCTTCGCCGAGGCTGCGGAGGACTGCTTGATCTGTGTCATGAGCCGCAAGGACCTGGAGCGGCTGATCCTGAACAAGCCCCAGATCGCGCTGCGGGTACTGGATATAACCGGGCGGCGCCTGCGGGACGCCGAGGAGCGGCTAGAGACCATGGCCTTCAAGGGCATCCCGGCCCGCCTGGCCTCGCTGCTCTTGCGGCTGGCCGAGGAGCGCGGCACCATGGAGGTGACCGGTCTCACCCACCAGGACCTGGCGGAGACGGTAGGCACCTATCGCGAGACCGCCACCCAGGTATTGAACGATCTAAAGGGCCAGGGGTTGATCGACATCGGCCGCAAGCGCATCACCGTGCTCGACCCCGCCGGCCTGGCGGCAATCGCCGAGAGCTGAACGGCATTTGTGCCCGGATGCGCTAGCGTTCAGGTTTTTGACATTTGCTGTGACCCAATGTACAATTTTGGCGTTTGATCGGGCGGGCTGCGGCCCCAGGGCTGGTAGGCTGACCCGTCACGCGTAACCAAAGGTCGACTCAGCCACATCGACCAACTTGTTTCCAATGACCTCAGCCAGGAGGACCTTGATAGATGACGCACGTTATCGTTGACCTATGCATTCGCGATGGGGCATGCGTAGAGGTGTGCCCGGTGGAGTGCATCGTGCCCGGCCAGCCCGAGGCAGAGTGGCCCTGGTACTACATCGATCCGGACACCTGCATCGACTGTGGGGCCTGCGTGCCGGAGTGCCCGGTCGAGGCTATCTTCCCCGAGGAGGATGTGCCGGCGGACTACCCCAAGGCGACCAAGCTGAACGCCGATTTCTTCAGCAAGGGCCCGGGCTACGAAGCCCTCAACATGTAGTTGGGCCGGGTGCGGCGGCGTTTGACTGGCGTTGCGCCCGCCACTACCATTGCATCCAAGGGGCCTCTGCCGTCCAGCAGAGGCCTTTTGCGTCCAACCTACGCCAGAGATGAGGAACAACTGATGACACAGACCTATCGCACCGAAAAGGACTCCATGGGACCGGTAGCGGTCCCGGCCGACGCACTGTACGGCGCGCAGACCATGCGCGCGGTGGAGAACTTCCCGGTCAGCGGCATCCCGTTCCCGCGCAGCTTCATCCGGGCACTCGGCCTGATCAAGCTGGCCGCGGCCGAGGTGAACCGGAAGCTGGGCCACCTGGACCCGGCCCTGGCCGGCACCATCGTGCAGGCTGCGCAGGAGGTGGCCGATGGCCAGCTGGACCGCCACTTTCCCATCGACATCTTCCAGACCGGCTCCGGCACCTCGACCAACATGAACGCCAACGAGGTGATCAGCAACCGGGCCATCCAGATCATGGGCGGCGAGGTAGGCTCCAAAAAGCCGGTGCACCCCAACGATCACGTGAACATGGGTCAAAGCTCCAACGACGTCATCCCCACGGCGGTGCACGTGGCGGCCTACCTGGAGATCCACGATGCGCTGCTACCGGCGCTGCGCCACTTGCAGGCGGCGCTGGAGGCCAAGGCCGAGGAGTTCGACGACGTCCTGAAAACGGGCCGCACCCACCTGATGGACGCCATGCCGGTGCGGCTGGGCCAGGAGTTCGGCGGCTACGCCGCACAGATTGCCGCCGGCATCGACCGCATCGAGGCCAGCCTGCCGCGGCTGGCCGAGCTGGCCCTGGGCGGTACGGCTGTGGGCACGGGCATCAACGCCCTGCCCGGCTTCGCGGAGGGGGTGGCGCAGCGCCTTGGTGAGATCACGGAACTGCCTTTCCGGGAGGCTGGCAACCACTTCGCGGCCCAGGCCTCCATGGATGCGGCCGTGGAGATGAGCGGACAGCTTAAGGCGGTGGCGGTATCGCTGATGAAGATCGCCAACGACCTGCGCTGGATGAACTCCGGCCCCATTGCGGGATTGGGGGAGATCGTGCTGCCGGAGCTGCAGCCGGGCTCCAGCATCATGCCGGGGAAGATCAACCCGGTGATCCCCGAGGCGGTGACCATGGTGTGTGCCCAGGTGGTCGGTAACGACGTGACGGTGACAACCGCGGGCGCGTCGGGCAACTTCGAGCTCAACGTGATGCTGCCGGTGCTGGCCTACAACCTGTTGCAGTCCATCACGCTGCTGGCCGGCGCGGCTACCATACTGGCGGACAAGGCGATCGCAGGCACGGTGGCCAACCGGGCGCGG
>JAULUH010000264.1:0-4920 GCA_032111745.1 Anaerolineae bacterium
TCGCAACCACAACGATACTATACCCTCTATCTCACGGTAAGCCAATCCGGCCCGCGAACCAACCTCCGTAGCCGCTTATCCGAAGTCGCCCCTGCGCCCACTGCGAGCTCTGCGGTTCACTCTCCGGTTCCCCTCTGGACTTCTCTGGTCCTGTTTCCCCTTTGCGTCCTTTGCGTCTCTGCGGTTCACTCTCCGGTTCCCCTCTGGACTTCTCTGGTCCTGTCTCCCCTTTGCGTCCTTTGCGTCTCTGCGGTTCACTCTCCGGTATCCGTGGGTCCCTGTTCACCCCGCTTGACATTTCCCCGCACTTCTGGCATGCTTGCCCCATCGGGAGACCTATGCCACCGCTTGGCCCAACGATCCGTCTTCCACTACCAAAGGACATCGCGTGCTCGCCCTGATCCTCACCCTTAGCCTGCTCCTCAGCCCCGTGCTGCAGCCCGGCAACCCTCCCTGGCAAGAGGCCACCGAGCTCCCCGCGCGCGGCCAGGTCACCTACTACGCCGATGGCCTCATGGAGTGGGTCTACGAGTTCAGGCTGCGCCAGAACCAGGTGCCCGTCTGCGACCCGCCCACCTGTATCGGCTACGTGGCCATGATGCGGGCCGGCGACCTCGGCCGCAAGGTCTGGCTGCAGCGCCCAGGCGAGCGCGCCGAGGGACCCTTCCTGGTCGTTGACTACGCCGCCGAGCCCAACTTCGCCGGCCTGTGGGCCCGCGGCATGGTGGCCGAGGTCGACTTCAACACGGCCCAGCGCTGGGGCATGCAGGGGCCGCTCGCCGAGGTCATGATCTGGGATGTGTCGCCCAACCAGGTTCCGGTCTTCCTGCCCCTGATCTACGCCGACACCCGCAGTCCCAGCCTCAGCACACTGGTTCCTGGGGGACCATAAGCCGCCGCCAGCGCAGCACTCACTGCCTGCTGCGTGCCACCATCACTTCTAGGGGGAAACACAGGGGGACATCGACTATGGATCGAGACATCGTGGAGTACCGGCCCATGATCCGCGACCTGCCGCAGGCCGAGCGGCCGCGCGAGCGGTTGGTACATTACGGCGCCGGTGCCTTGAGCACCGCGGAGCTCCTGGCCATCGTGCTGCGCGTCGGCACCGGCGGCGAGAGCGCCGTCCACCTGGCCGAGCGGCTATTGGCCAGCTTCGAGGGGCTGCCCGGACTGGCCCAGGCTACTGTCGACGAGCTCTGCCAGGCCCGGGGGCTGGGCGAGGCCAAGGCCACCCAGCTTAAGGCCGCCCTGGAGCTCGGCCGCCGGCTGCTGGTGGCGGCACCGCACGACCGCCCACAGGTGCGCTCGCCCGCCGATGCCGCCAACCTGCTGATGGCCGAGATGTCCCTGTTGGCCCAGGAACACCTGCGCACCGTGCTGCTGGACACCCGCAACCGGGTGCTCAGAACTCATACCGTCTACATCGGCTCCCTCAACACCGCCTCCGTGCGCGTCGGCGAGGTGTTCCGGGAGGCCATCCGGGCCAACTGCGCTGCCCTCATTGTAGTCCATAACCACCCGTCCGGGGACCCCACGCCGTCGCCCGAGGACGTCCAGGTCACCCGCCTCATCGTCGAGGCCGGCGCCCTCCTACAGATCGACGTGCTGGACCACCTGATCATCGGCCGCCAGCGCTTCGTCAGTCTCAAGGAGCGCGGCCTGGGCTTCAAATGAACGCGAGCACCTCCATACTTGCCACGGCCACACCCTCCGGGCTATAATAGCCTCGTGCGCCGGTCGTCACGCCGGCGCACGATTTCTTGCTCCCCTGGAGAGCCATCATGGACTGCCGCGTGGGCTGCGGTGCCTGCTGCATCGCCCTCTCAATCTCCTCCCCCATCCCGGGCATGCCCGACGGCAAGCCTGCCGGGGTGCGCTGCGTGCAGCTGACCCCCGACAACCGCTGCCAGCTATACGGCCAGCCGGACCGCCCCGAGGTGTGCCTGCGGCTACGCCCCAGCGCCGAGATGTGCGGGGAGGACGCCGGCCAGGCCTATGCCTACCTGTGGGCTCTCGAGCTGGCTACCAGCCCCCTCGGCCTCTCTCGCTGACCGGAAGCGCTGCTGCACCAGGCCGCAGCCACGGTGCGTCGTGCATCAAGAACCCCTCCCCAACTCAGTCCCCGCCAGCGCTGGCCCGTTGCCGCTCTTTCCTGCGAATGCCGGCCCCACGCCCGGCGGCAGCCTCCCCTGGTGGCAGCACGAGAGCCTGGCGGCCAGCCCCGAGCATCTGGTCCTGGATGGTGTGCCCCTGACCGGGTTGGCCCGGCAGTACGGCACCCCCCTCTACGTCTACAGTCGCGCCACGATCCAACGGCAGCTGCGCCGGCTACTCGATACCCTGGCCGGTGCCACTGAGCACTACGCCGTCTTCTACGCCATGAAGGCCAACCGCTTTCCCGGGGCGCTCCAGGCCGTGCGGGACGTGCCAGGGGCCGGCGTGGATACCTGCTCCCCGCGCGAGGTGGAGGCGGCCCTGGCCGCCGGATTCCCGCCCGAGCTGATCTCCTTCAACGCCGGCATGCTCTCCAGCCGGGACCTGGCCCACGTAGCCGCCCGGGGCATCTACTGCACCCTGGATAGCTTCTCCGCCCTGCGGCGCTACGGACCGCTGGTTCCGGCTGGCACCCGGGCCGGTCTGCGCTTCAATCCCGGCACTACCGCCGGCTACGGCGACAACCGTAAGACCGTCTACGGCAACGCCAAGTTCGGCTTCGAGCCCGAGGAGTGCCCGCAGGCCCTCCAGGCGGCCCGGGCCGCCGGCCTGGAGGTGGACAGCGCCCACATGCACGTCGGCTGGGGCCTGCAGGAGGATGCCGCCGGCCAACTGGAGCAGGCCTTCATGCGCCTGGCCGCGGTGGCCCGGCAAGTTCCCGGCCTGCGTTCGGTCAACGTCGGCGGCGGCCTCGGCGGTCGCTTTCGCGCCAGCGACCGGCCCCTTTCCCTGGCCACCTGGCAACGGCTCATCGCCCGGCACCTGGCCCCGTTAGGGGTGACCGTGGCCTGCGAGCCCGGCACCTTCGTCGCCGCGCCCGCCGGCCTGCTGCTGGTGGAGGTCAACACTGTGGAGGAGCGCCGGGGTGTGCGCTGGATCGGGGTGGATGCCGGCTATGCCCTCAACCCCTGCCCCGCGCTCTACGGCATCCCCATCGAGGCCGTGCCCCTGCTTCACCCCCTGGCCGAGCCCGTCCACCGCTGCACCGTGGCCGGCCACATCAACGAGGCCTACGACGTCTGGGTGCAGGACTACCCCCTGCCTGCCCTGGCCGAAGGCGACCTGCTGGCCCTGCTGCCGGCCGGCGCTTACGGCGCCAGCATGGCCAGCGACCACTGCCTGCGCGGGCAGGTCACAGAGGTACTGGTGTGACCTACCCGCGCCAGGTGCCGGAGAGCAACGGCACCATGATGCCGTCAAGCCAGACAAGGAGCATCTCATGACCGATCCTACCCCCCAGACCATGGGCCAGCAGTTCGGGCGGCGCTCATGGGCCGAGCCCTGGAAGATCAAGATGGTCGAGCCGCTGCACATGATCAGCCGCCAGGAGCGCGAGGAGGCCCTGATCGAGGCCGGCTTCAACACCTTCCTGCTGCGCTCGGAGGACGTCTACATCGACCTCCTGACCGATAGCGGCACCAGCGCCATGAGCGACCGCCAGTGGGCTGGAATGATGCTGGGCGACGAGGCCTACGCGGGCAGCCGCAACTTCTACCACCTGGAGGAGGCTGTCCAGGCCGCCTATGGCTACAAGTACCTGGTTCCCACCCACCAGGGCCGCGGGGCCGAGCACCTGCTCAGCCGCACCACCATCCGGCCCGGCCAGTTCGTGCCCGGCAACATGTACTTCACTACCACCCGCCTGCACCAGGAACTGGCCGGCGGTATCTTCGTCGACGTCATCGTCGACGAAGCCCACGACCCCACCAACCTCGACCCCTTCAAGGGCAACGTGGACCTGGCCAAGCTCGAGGCGCTGATCGCGCGCGACGGTGCCGGCCAGATCGCCTACGTCAGCCTGGCCGGCACCGTCAACATGGCCGGCGGCCAGCCCGTCAGCATGGCCAACGTCAGGGCGTTGCGTGCCCTGTGTGACCGCCACGGCATCAAGATCTACCTGGACGCCACCCGCATGGTCGAGAACGCCTTCTTCATCCAGGAACGCGAGCCGGGCTATGCCGGGATGTCCATCGCCGCCATCCTCAAGGAGTTCTGCAGCTACACCGATGGGGCCTGGATCAGCGCCAAGAAGGACAGCCTGGTCAACATCGGCGGCTGGCTGGCCGTCGACGACTGGGACCTGTTCGAGGAGCTGCGCAACATGGTCGTGGTCTACGAGGGCCTGCACACCTATGGCGGCCTGGCCGGCCGCGACATGGAGGCCATGGCCATCGGCATCGCCGAATCCGTGCAGGACGACCACGTGCGCTCGCGCATCGGCCAGGTGCGCTACCTGGGCGAGCTGATGACCCAGTGGGGCGTGCCCATGGTGCAACCGATCGGCGGCCACGCCATCTTTCTCGATGCCCGGGCCTTCTACGATCACCTGCCCCAGGACCGCTACCCGGCCCAGACCCTGGCCGCCGAGCTCTACCTGGATTCGGGCGTGCGAGCCATGGAGCGGGGCATCGTCAGCGCCGGCCGCGACGCCAAAACCGGCGACCACTACTATCCCAAGCTGGAGCTGACCCGCCTGACCATCCCCCGCCGCGTCTATACCCAGGCCCACATGGACGTGGTGGCCGAGGCCGTCAAGGCCGTGTACGATGCCCGCAGCCAGGCCCGGGGCCTGCGCATGGTCTACGAGCCCAAATACCTGCGCTTCTTCCAGGCCCGCTTCGAAAGGCTGTAAGCCGGCCCTGCCCGCGCGAAGGGCGCAGAGCTCGTTGCATGAGCCCTGCGCCCTCCGCGCGCTAGTGTCCC
>JAULUH010000265.1:0-4521 GCA_032111745.1 Anaerolineae bacterium
AGGGGCCAACGACGGCGATGCGCAGGCCCCGAAAGGCTGGAAGCCGGCCGGGGATAGGCGGGTAGGTGCTCACGGCAATATTGTAACACTATTGCGCCCTGGCACCAACATGGGCGTATGGTGACGGGCACAGAAAACGGAGGCGAACCGCAAAGGCGCACAGGACGCCAAGTCGAATCCTGGACTGGAGGAGACCAGACAGGAACCGGAGACTCTACCTGCAGGTCTCCTCTGGACTCCTCTGGTCGACTTTCCCCTTTGCGCTCTATGTACCTCGGCGGTGAGCCTCCGGGGCAGCTGGGTGCCAGTTGCCAAGGGCTTGAGGGACAATGTATAATAGGCCGGCCTGCATTGCGATCGACCTATGCTGCGAAGAGCCATCGTTGAGGTTGCCCTATGAGCCAGATCATTGCCGTATGCAATCAAAAGGGAGGGGTGGGCAAGACCACCACGACGGTGAATCTCGGCGCAGGGCTGGCCGAGCTGGAGCAGCGGGTGCTGCTGGTGGACCTCGATCCGCAGGCGGCGCTGACGGCCAGCTGGGACGTCGTGCCCACAGAGCAGGATCGCACGATCTACGACCTGCTGCTGGACGACCGGCTGCCGGTGGCCGGCGCGCTCCGCACGGTGCGCCCGCGCATCGACGTGCTGCCGGCGGATATCAACCTCGCGGCGGCAGAGATCGAGCTGTTCAGTGCCCTGGGCCGGGAGTCTATCCTGCAGGGCATCCTGGCCCGGGTGGAAAGCGGCTATGACTATATCCTGGTGGACTGCCCGCCGAACCTGGGCCTGTTGACGATCAATGCCCTGGTGGCCGGCGACGGTATTTTGATCCCCTTGCAGTGCGAGTACCTGGCCCTGCGCGGGCTGGGTATGTTGCTCGATACGCTATCCAAGATCAAGCGCAAGCTGAATCCCGACCTCGAGGTCACCGGCATCCTGCCTACGATGTACAGCAGCCGCACGGTGCACGCCCGCGAGGTGCTGGAGGAGGTACAGGCGATGTTCGGCGAGCGAGTCTTCGACACGGTCATCACATCCAGCATTCGCTTTGCCGAAGCGGCCCTCGCTCGCATGCCGATTCTGGAGTACGCGCCGGGCCATCCAGGTGCGAAGGCCTACCGCGCGATCGCTAAGGAGGTTTTGAATGGACGAGCCCCAGGCTAATGACCAGATGAAGAAAGGGACCGGCAAGGGAGTCGACCTGTTTTTCGAGGGGGCGACTACGGAAGCAAGAGCGCCGGAAGTTCTGGCCGTGGACGAGCAGGTGACGGTGGCCGACGGGGAAGGTCCGGTGGTGGGCGTTTACAGCCGCCCGGACGAGGTGGCGCCAGAGATGGAGGCGACACGGAGCGAGCCAGAGCCCGTACCAGTCGTCGTGCCGGCGGTGGTGGCCGCCGTAGAGGAGCCGGCGGTGGCTGCGGCTTTGCCGCCACCGCCGCCGCCGCCGGCGGCCGGCGCGCCCCAGGGCGGGGGCACCGCGGGTGGAGGGGGGACGTCGCTCTGGCCGCTGGTGGCGGCGACGCTGCTCGGCGCGGCCCTGTCCTTGCTGCTGCTGTTCCTGCTGAACGGGTCGCTGCGCTGGCCATCCCAGGATGACATCGAGGCGCTGCAGGGGGGCGTGACCGGGCTGCAGCAGTCGCAGGCGCAGCTCTCCGGAGACCTGGAAAACCTGGAAGATGGCCTGTCGGCGGCCCGCAGCGACCTGGGCGCGCTGAACGGCGGCCTGACGGCCCTGAACGAGAATCTGGCGGTGTTGGGCGGGGACCTGACCTCCCTGGACACCACGCTCGATGCGGTGGCGGGAGAGGTAAGCACGCAGGGCACGGGCCTGGCGAACGCCAACACATCGATCGAGGGACTGCAGGCGCAGGTACAGGTGTTGCCGGTGCTTAGGGATGAGCTGACGCAGGCACAGGAGCAGCTCGGCGACCTGCAGACGGCCGCCACCACCCTGCAGGAGCAGTTGACGACGGTCACGACCAACGTGGACACCCTGACGGAGCGGGTAGGAGTTGTGGCCGCCAGCGCGCGGCGCTCCGACGACTTTTTGGAAGGTATGCGGGTGGTGCTGGGCCAGGTGTACGGGGAGGGGGTACGGGGCGTAAGGGTGCCCACGAGGACGGTCACAGCTACCCTGGCCGTGGTGACAACCACGGCGACCATCACGCCTGCTGTACCGCCAACGGCGACGGTAGCCACGGCCACCATCACGCCCACCGTGCCAGTGACGGCCACACTGGGCACGCCGACGCCGGCGCTGGCGGCGACCGCGACGATCACGGCGACGGAGACTCTGACGGCGACAGCGGAGCCGGCTGTGACGGCGCCCCCTGTGGAGGCCGGCCGGGTGTCGGTAAGGGGGACGGTGTTCGTGGACCAGAACCGCAACGGCCTGCGGGATGAGGGAGAGCCGGGCCTGCCGAATGTACGCCTGATGGTGCGGGCACCGGACCAGTCGCAACAGCGCATGGTGCGCAGCGACGAGCAGGGCCGTTATGAGTTCCTTGGCCTGCCGTCCGGCCGTTACGTGGTAACGCAGGTTGACAGCAGCGGCTATGGCTCGACGACTCCGAACGCGGTGACGGTCATCGTGCGCGGGAGCCTGCCGGCCAGGGTAGATTTCGGTGACTACATGCTTGGCCAATAGGCCCGGGCACCGGGTTGAGCCTATCCCAGACTGGTCCAGTTTCGGAAAACTGGACCAGTCTTGCGGTTGCTGCATGTTGGTGAAACGGGGCTGTCGTGGTACCATGGGGGGCGGCCAGTGGACCTGGTCCTGTGATGTGCATCTTGAGTTGCGAGCTTCCTGGAGGAACCTATGGCCCTTCATCCCCTTGCCGGGCAGCCGGCGCCGCGTGAGCTGTTGGTCAATGTGCCGAGGCTGGTATCGGCCTATTACACCTACCGCCCGGACCCGGCCAATCCCCTGCACCGGGTGGCCTTCGGGACCTCGGGGCATCGCGGCACGTCCCTGAGCCAGAGCTTCAACGAGGATCACATCCTGGCCATCAGCCAGGCCATCGCCGAGTATCGCCAGGCCGAGGGCATCACGGGACCGCTGTTCGTCGGCATGGATACCCATGCCCTGTCGGAGCCGGCGCTGAGCAGTGCCGTGGAGGTCTTTGCGGCCAACGGCGTGGAGACGGTGCTGCAGGAGGGCATGGGCTACACGCCGACGCCGGTGATCTCTCACGCCATCCTCTGCCACAACCGCGGGCGCACGGCCGGGCAGGCCGACGGCGTGGTGATCACGCCCTCGCACAACCCGCCGGAGGACGGCGGCTTCAAGTATAACCCGCCCGACGGCGGGCCGGCCGGCACCGGGATCACCAGAACGGTGCAGGAACGGGCCAACGCCATCCTGGCGAGTGGCCTGAAGGAGGTCAAGCGGCTGCCGCTGGCCCGGGCGCTGCAGGCGCCCAACGTGCACACCCGCGACTACGTGACGCCCTACGTGGACGACCTTCGCAACGTGGTCAACCTGGAGGCGGTGGCCGCGGCAGGGCTGAAGATCGGGGTCGATCCCATGGGCGGCTCGGGGATAGCGTTCTGGGACCCCATTGCGGAGCGCTATGGGCTGAACCTGGAGGTGGTGAACCGGGCGGTGGACCCCACCTTCAGCTTCATGACCGTGGACCGGGACGGCAAGATCCGCATGGACTGCTCATCGCCGCATGCCATGGCGGGCCTGATCGGCCTCAAGGACCAGTTCGACATCGCGTTTGGCAACGACCCGGACTACGACCGCCACGGCATCGTCACGCGCAGCGCGGGGCTGCTGAACCCCAACCACTACCTGTCGGTGGCCATCTGGTACCTGTTCCAGAACCGGCCGGGCTGGCGGCCGGAGGCGGCCATCGGCAAGACGCTGGTGTCGAGCTCGATGATCGACCGCGTGGCGGGCAGTCTCGGGCGCCGGCTGTCGGAGGTACCGGTGGGGTTCAAGTGGTTCGTGGATGGCCTGGTGGACGGCAGCTACGGCTTCGGCGGGGAGGAGAGCGCGGGGGCCTCGTTCCTGCGCTTCGACGGCACGGTGTGGACCACGGACAAGGACGGCATCATCATGGACCTGCTGGCGGCCGAGATCACGGCCACCACAGGAAAGGACCCCGGCGAGCACTATGCGGCCCTCGAGGCGCAGTTCGGCAGCCCCATCTACGAGCGCATGGATGCGCCAGCCACGCCCGAGGAGAAGGCGGTGCTGGGCGCGTTGTCCCCGGAGATGGTGACGGCCACCGAGTTGGCCGGGGAGCCGATCACGGCCAGGCTGACCCACGCGCCGGGCAACGGCGCGGCCATTGGCGGCCTGAAGGTAGTGGCGGCCAATGGCTGGTTCGCGGCGCGGCCCTCGGGGACCGAGGACGTCTATAAGATCTACGCCGAGAGCTTCAAGAGCCGGGAGCATTTGCGCCAGATCCAGCAGGAGGCCCAGGCCATCGTGGCCGAGACCCTGGCCGCGGCGTAGAGCGCCACAGGGTTCTTGAAGTCATTGGCGGGTGTGGAGCAGCCTATGGACAA
>JAULUH010000266.1:0-3278 GCA_032111745.1 Anaerolineae bacterium
ATCGATGGCGAGGGCGCGTCCGCTCATGGTTGCCTCTCGCTTGTTCGGGTGGGCGCCGAGGCCGGAGCGGGGCTGGCAGCCAGTGCATCTCGGCTGCGCAGGTAGGGGTCGATGGCGAGGATGGTTCCGGGCATCAGTGCATCTCGACTGAACACTCGCCGATGCCGCTGCGCAGGTAGTTGAACTGCACGTTGGGATGATCGGCCAGGAGGGACATGGGCACGGCCGTGTCGGCAATGCCCTTGGAGATCATGAGCGCGGTCAGACGGATGCCGAAGGGGTTGTCGTGGTTGCCGGCGTGCCAGATGGAGACCTTCTCGGCCTGCCAGGTCTCCACCGGCCCGACGGTGACGGCCTGGGACGGCACGTTCTGCACCACGCCCCCGCCCGAGGTGCGGGCGTTCTGGATCAGGGTGATAGGATGGAGGTCCACCACCCGGGTGGCCAGCTGGCGGTATTCGGCGGGGGGTGGCGGCTGGTCGGTGTAGCGGCCCTCGCGGCGCGGGGGGTCGTTGAAGGCCCAGTGCTTGACCTCGCCCTGGCCGCCCTGCATGACCACGCAGCGCGCGTGTTGCCAGCTCGCCTGGTAGGCGGCAGAGTCCACGGCCGGGAAGTGCAGGTTCTCCGCGGGCATGGCCAGCTCGGGGCGGATGCGGTCGAAGCAGAGCTCCCTGTCGGTGCGGGCGAAGCTGAGGGGGAAGTCCGGGGACACCTCTTTGTCGTCCACGACCCACTCGTCCATGCCCCAGAAGTGGGCGTGGCGCAGGGAGAGGCCCAGGGCGTTGACCAGCTGTGCGACCAGGGGGAGCTGCTCGGTCGGCCCGATGGGGCCGCAGATGCCGGCGGGCGCGCTCTCGGTGGCCTGTTGCCAGGTCGTGATGTACTCCAGGGCCTCGGCCAGGTAGAACTCCTCGCGGGTGTCGTAGAACTTCACGGTGAAGCCCGGCCGGCTGAGCCCCAAGAGGTCTGCGGCGCTGAGCCGGGCGGCGTCGTCCAGGAGCGCGCGGTCGAGGGTGGTGTAGTCCCACCAGCCGGGCGCGACTTTGCTGAGGGGCCTCATCCGGCGGCCTCCTTCTCCATCTGTTCCAGGATTTGCCAGCAGCGCAGCTGCATGCGGGGCAGGTGGAAGGGGCCCTTCCACATGTTGCCCTTGAGGGGCACCGAGACCCGCCCGTCCCGGTGCAGGTAGCCGAACCAGTCGCCGTACTCGGGATCGGGAAAATGGGCGTAGGACCAGTCGTGGACCATCTGGTGCCACCGCGCATACCGGGGATCGCCCGTCATCTGGTGGGCCAGCAGGGTGGCGATGATGGCCTCGTTGTGCGGCCACCAGAACTTCATGTCCTGCCAGTACTCCTGGACGGGCAGCCCCCTGACGTCGCGGAAGTAGAACAGGCCGCCATACTGCTCGTCCCAGCCGCGGCGCCACATCCAGTCCAGGATGGTGGTGCCCAGCTGCAGCAGTCTCTGGTCGCCCTGGCGATACTGGGCCTCCTGCATGATGAACCAGGCGGCCTCGATGGCGTGGCCGGGGTTGAGGGTGCGGCCGTCGAAGTGGTCGATGAACTCGCCGTTGGGCCCTACGGTCTCTAGCACGGCCTCGAATTCCGGCTTCATGAAGTCGCGTTCGATCTCCGCGATGCTGCCGTCGATCCAGCGCTGGCAGATGGGGTCATCGCTGGCCTGGCGCAGGATTTGGGCGGTGACGATCATGATCATGGGGATGGCCAGGGCCTTGGCCGGGCGCACCTCGGGGTTGACCTTGGGCGGCAGCAGCCCAGGGGTCATCAGGTAGTGCTCGATGAGCTTGAAGAGGTCCACGGCCTGCTGGCGGGCTTCGTCGTCCCCGGCGGCCCGGGCGTAGGCGGCCAGGGCGGCCACGGCGAAGGTCTCGCTGAAGATGTAGCGGCGCTTGCGCAGGGGCCGGCCCTCGCGGGTGACCTGGAAGAACATGCGGCCGTCGGCGTCGAAGCCGTAGCGGCGCAGGAAGTCGATGCCGTGGCGGGAGAGCTCCAGCCACTCCGGCCGCGGCTCGACCTCGCTGTAGAGGGTGGCCAGCAGCCAGCTGAAGCGGCCCTGGACCCAGATGGACTTGTCGGTGTCGATCACCGTGCCATCGCGGTCCAGGGCGGTCATGAAGCCGCCGTGCTCCCGGTCCACGCAGTGGTCGATCCAGAAGGGCAGGGTGTCGTGGAGCAGGCCGTCGCGGTAGATGGCCAGCAGCTCCCGCCGGCGCTGCGGGCTCATGGCGGTGGCGGTGTCGCCGGTTGGATGGGGGGTTGCGGTGGTCATGCGTATGCTCCGTAGCGCCGCGCGCTCTCGACCATGGCGTGCACGTTTTCCGCGGGCACGCCCGGCGACAGCGCGCAGCCTGTGCTGAGGATGTAGCCCGCGTGGGGCTTCACCCGCTCCAGCCGCCAGCGGCATTCCTCCATCACCCGGGCCGGGGTGTCCAGGGCCATGATGGAGGTATCCACGTTGCCCAGGAGGCAGGTTCTGCCCCGGGCGACGGACACGGCGGCAGCGAAATCGGTGGCGGTGTCAAACTCCAGCACCTGGGCGCCGGTCTCCACCCACTGGCCCAGGGCCCGGTTCATGTCGCCGCAGATGTGGATGCTCAGGAGGCCGCCGCGCGCCGTGATGGCGGTGGCCAGGGCCTGCTCGTAGGGAAAGGCGTACTTCACATAAGTCCGAGGCGAGATCAGGCTGCCGCTGGCCAGGGCATCGCCGATGGTGACCACATGGGCGCCGGCGGCGATCTGCAGCTCCGCGAAGCGCAGGATGTACTGGTGGCAGAGCTCGAGCAGGCGGTGGATGCGCTCCTGCTCACGCCCCATGCCCACGTCCAGGAGGAAGTTGGCCATGCCGCGCAGCTGGGCGGCCAGACTGAAGGCGCCGGTGTCAGCGCGGCCGAAGATCAGCACGCGGTCGCCGAGCTCCCGGGAGAGGATGGCGGTGGCCTTAAGCCACTCGACGAGCCGCGTCTCGCGCGGGTCGACCCACACCAGGCTCTCTATCTCCGCCAGGGTCTCTAGGATGCCCTCGGGGCTGGGGGCGACGCCGACCTCGGTATCGAGCACGGGCAGGCCGAGGCTGTCGGCCAGGGCCACGCTGTCGGTGGCCACGAAGATGCCATCCCAGCCGAACTCTTGCCAGGCCGCGATCTGGATCTCGGCGTAGCGCTGGCCGTCGTGCATGCACTCATGGCTGCTGCTGCCGTAGGCGTATTCGGCCCAGACGTGGGCCTGGGGGATCACCGGCACCCGGTCTGGCTGCCC
>JAULUH010000267.1:0-1183 GCA_032111745.1 Anaerolineae bacterium
GTTTTTCGTCCTTGCGGCGGGGGATATCCTCAGCCTCCAGGCGCCGGCGTTTCTTGGTGGGAACTCGCTTGTCTTCGATCATGGGCTTCTTACCGCCGGTCACGGCCGGGGACTCGGCCTTCTCACCGATCTCGGAGACGAACTTCTCGATGTCCTCGTCGGTCAGGTTGGCGAGGGTCTTCTTGATCTTGTCAAGATCGATCTTGCAGTCCGAAGCGCAACCCAGCAGCCAACGCTTGGCGCGGTTGCTGAGCCTGGACAGCCGCTGCAGCATGGCATCCGACAACTGGCGCAGGCGATTGATGCCGTCCAGGGTGAGGTCCTTGACGAACTCCGCGGTGAGCTTCAGGGCCTGCGCGGCCCACTCGCGTGCTACCTTCAGCGAGGTGAATGCCTTGCTGTGGCGCAGGGCCTCGCCCGCAGCTTCAACCAGCTTACGGGTCTTGGCGCCCGTGGCGCCGACGGTTTCGATGCCTTTGGCGAATTTCTGGTAGGCCCGCGTGCCCTGGATGGCCTTGCCCAGGCGCGAGCTCCACAGCGCGGACTTGGCTGCGGCCAGGGTGCCGGCGGTGAGGAGCAGCTGGGCGGCCTCGGCCATGATGTAGCCGGTCAGGTAGCCGTGGGCATGGCCGGCCTCCCAGGGGCTGCTGGACATGAGTTTCTTCTCCCACTTTTCCCACCAGGCGCCCACTGCAGCTTTGATGTCCTTCCAGGTGAGCTTGCTAATAGCCTCCCACAGCTCCTTGGCATCGGTAACTACGTTGCCCGTGAAGATGCTGACCAGCACGTCGACAATGGTCTCGACCAGGCCGGCCACGGCGTCCCAAATTGACTTGACAAAGCCATGGACGAGCCCGCCCACGAAGGCCAGGCCGTAGGCCACGTACTCATAGGCCTTCTTGATCCCGCGCCACAGGTCGGCGGTCAGGGAGCCGGTGCCTCCGCCGTGCTCGGCTACCTGCTCGTAGATGGCATTCAGGAAGCTCGCGCCGGGCAGCCAGATATAGACACCAGCGGTAGTGGAGGCAGTCCACCATTCGTAGTCCAGCCCCGGCTTCTTGATGCCGGACTCGCCAGGGAAGTTGTGCTTGGCCCGGGAGTTGACCCAGACCAGGGCGTTGACCACGTAGCGAGCGTCCTTGCCCCAGACGTCGAAGCCCTTCTTGGCATAGTGTTTCTTCGC
>JAULUH010000267.1:1193-3148 GCA_032111745.1 Anaerolineae bacterium
AGGGGGGTCTCCCCGGACTGGAGCTTGTGGACCTCGGCATCGGGGTCTGGCAGGTTGCGCATGATCAGCCACTCAGCGACATAGCCGAACTCGCCACCGCCCTCACCAACTGTGGTCACGGCGTACCATTTCTTGGCGGGATTGTGCTTGAGGATGAAGACCCTGGTGTTTTGGGGCAGCCAGCGGAGCTTGCGGCTGTCCTTGTCGGGGAACTCGCGCAGGCGGGCGCCACCATCCGGCTCCTGGCCGGGCTGGTAGACGATGCCCAGGTCGTTGACATCGACCCAGCCGGCCTGGAGGAACTCGGCCCGTGCGGTGCCACCGCCCTCTTCCTGCCGGGCCAGCATCGTGCCGGTGCCGTGACCTGCCGGGGTACGGCTGAGGGCTCCCGCCTGAGCACCGTTTTGTTGCAGGACATGGGTCAACTCATGGGCCAGCAGATGCTGGCCGGCGGCGGTAGCCGGGGCGTACTGGCCGGCGCCGAAGACGATATCGCTGCCTACAGTGTAAGCGCGCGCACACACTGCCGTGGCGGAGTGGGCGGCCTCGGTGCCGGTGTGCAGGCGCACGGCGCTGAAGTCCTGCCCGAAACGCCCTTCCATCGCGGCGCGCAGGCCGGGCGCGAGAGGTTGTCCGGGTGCCTTGAGCACATCATGGACGATGGGTGGAGCAACAGAGGGTGTCGCAGCCGGCGGGTCGCTGGCAGAGGAACGGCGCAGCCGATCCTGCTGCTCGCGGCAGTGGACGCAGTGGCAAGAAGGTCCGCAGGTTGAGGACCGGGACTCAGATGCCCGCAGGACTTGATCGGCAACGCTGTCGGCCTCGTGCTCGAGGGGGTCGTCAGGATGCCCAACCACGAGCTTGGGGTACAGTGGCAAAGGGAGGATAGGCGACGCCAGGTAGGGTTCATGGCCTCGGGCCTGGCTCCAGGCGGGCAGCCGTGTGCCTGTCGCGGCCTTCGGAGACGGGTCCGGGGACTGGCCGACACTCCTAGGTTGAGCTGACCTGGCATGCGTGGTGTGCATCACAGCTGGTCACACACGGCAAATGGGGAGAGACGACCCTACTGCAGGTCGGCGGCGAACTGGCGCACGCGGCTGAGCTGGCTGCCGTTGGTGCTGGTGGCGCGCATGGGGAAGGCGGCACCTGCCTTGCGGTACTCCCGCTGCAGGGCCAGCTCGAGGTGGGAGTCGTCCACGGGGCTGTGGTCGCCGGCCAGCAGGGTGGCCTGCAGGGCAGCGTTGCGAATCTGGCCGCCGGTCAGGCCGCAGCGGTTGGCCACGTCGTCCAGAAAGGCGGGCGAGACGGCGTGGCTGCGGGGCAGGTGGGCCTGCCAGATCAGCCAGCGCTCGGCGGCATCGGGCGCCGGGAAGTCGATGATCACGTCCAGCCGGCGCAGGAAGGCCTCGTCGATGCGCTGGCCGGCGTTGGTGGTGACGAGCACGATGCCCTCGTAGTTCTCCAGGCGCTGTAACAGGTAGTTGGTCTCCAGGTTGGCATAGCGGTCGTTGGAGTTGCGCACGTCGGTGCGGCGGGCCATCAGGGCATCGCCCTCGTCCAGCAGCAGCACCACGTCCAACTCCTCGGCCCGGGAGAGCACCAGGTTGAGATTGCGCTCGGTCTCGCCGATGTACTTGTTGACCACAGCTGCCAGGTCCACCCGGTAGATATCCATCTGCAGGGCAGCGGCCAGGGCGCGGGCGGCCAGGGTCTTGCCAGTGCCGCTAGCGCCACTCAACATGGCGCGCACCCCGCGGTTAAGAGTGGAGCCGAAAGCCGGGCCCGCGCGCTCCCGCAAAGCCTCGCGGTTGCGGCAGCGGGCCTCCAGGGCCTGCAGCTCGCGAGCCAGGGCATCGGAGACCACCAGATCGCCCCAGCCCCCGGCCGGCTGCAGGTGGGTAGCCAGGGTCTCGAGGACCTGGCGGTTGAGAGCCTGGGAGGCCTGATGCACATCG
>JAULUH010000267.1:3168-3922 GCA_032111745.1 Anaerolineae bacterium
CACGAGCCAGGCATGGGCCTCGGCCAGGCCAGCGGCGCGGTGGATATGACCGCCCGTGAGCAGAAAGCGATCGGCGATGGCGTCCAGGGTATGACTGGAGATGGAGACGCCGGTGCCCTGCCAGAAGCGGCGCCGGGCGTGGCGGTCGGGCGGGGGCAGGACCAGGCTGAGGGAGCGCTCCACCAGGGGCCCGCGCAGCCCACCGCTGCGGCCCAGGGTGATACCCACCACCCCCTGGTAGCCGGGCAGGGTGGGCAGCTCCAGGCTCTCCCCAGGGCCGGGGTCGCAGCGCAGGACGGGAATGCTGCCCATCACGGTAGCCAGCGGGCCCAAGAGGCGCCAGCCTTCGTCTTCGGGCTTGTCCCCTTCCCACAGCAGAACGTCACGGCCCAGCTCCCGGGCCACGCTGCCGATGAGGGTGCGGCGGCCGGTGCCGCCCATGCCCCGCAGCACTACGGCGTGCAGGCGATCGCCCTGGACCAGCTCCGGCAGGTGGGCAACCCGGGCCTGGAGCTCGGGGGGAAGGATGAGGTCCGGTAAGGCGGGGAAGGTGTGACGGGGCTGCCAGGTCAAGCGCGCGGCCAGCCGGCCGGGGGCCCGTCCCTGTACGGCGTCCCAGATGGGCGCCGGAACCCGCAGCAGCCATTCCGAGCGGGGCTCGGCCTGGTTCTCGGCGATCAGAAGCCCGGCGGCCAGGAGACGTTGGCAGGCCCCCCAGGCATCAAAGGAGTTGCCGCCGGGGACGGGCGCGTCC
>JAULUH010000268.1:0-1832 GCA_032111745.1 Anaerolineae bacterium
ACCTCTCGGACACGTTTTACTCCGGTGCCAGCGCCAAGGCCTGGTACCTCTTCGCCAACCCCAACGTCTTGGCCGCCTTCGAGATCGTCTTTCTCAACGGCCGGCGGACCCCCGTCATCGAACGGGTCGACCTCCCCTCCAACAAGCTGGGGATCGGTTTCCGGTCCTACCTCGATGTCGGGATCCAAAAGCAGGACCCCCGCGGTGCGGTGCTCGTTAAGGGCGAGGCCTGATCGTAGGTCGAGCCTTCGGTTTTGTCGGAGTTGATTCGATTCGTTTCACCACAAGGTTAAGCAGTCACCATGCCCACCGCACAGTTCGTTCATGACGGCGACGTCATTGATTACACCCCTACGGTCGATGTCGCCGCCGGAAGCGTCGTCGTCATCGAGGATCTGGTCGGCGTCACCAAACGGGACATCAAGGCCAACACCCTGGGTGGCCTGGCGACCGTCGGCGTCTTCGATTTCGCCAAAGCTTCCGCTGAGGTCATCGCTAACGGCGCGAAGCTGTACTGGAACGAAGAGGACCAGCAGGCGACCGCGGTTGCGGGGACCAACAAGCTGCTGGGCAAGGCGGTCGCCGCTGCCGGCGCAAGTGCCACGGTGGTGCGTGGGCTGCTAACGCGCTAGCGCCGCCGAACGTTGTCGACTGAGTGTTTGTTTTTCCTTTGGCTTAGGAGCCTGATCGATGGAACGTTGGATGATTGTTGGCGGGATCTTGGTGATCGCTGTGGCATTGCTGGTCGTAGGCTGCGTCGGTAATGGATCCGGGCAAAGCGACGATGAATGCCAAGACGGGGTCTGCCCCCAGATTGAGGCGACTCCCGGCGAAGCCGATCCCTGTGAGTGCACCTTGGGCTGCCGCTGCTACCCCGAGTGCCGCTGCCCTGAACCGGCCGAGCCCCCGGCTGTGCAGCCGCCGGCCGATGTGACCCAGCTTGAGCTTCAGCCGCTGGGGTTTGTGCGTGAGCCACGCACCACGCCCAAAGATGCCGAGCCTCCGGAGACCGACTGGCTCGTGTAACGCCGCTGGTCCCCTTACCTGCCCTGACCTTTACCACTTGTGAGTACCCCAACCGTGAATCCTCTACGCATCCTCGCGCTACTGTGCATGAGCATGGGCGCCATGCCCGCCGGTTTAGCACAGGAAGTGCCGCCCCCTGAGCCGCCTGGCGTGAACCTGGCGGTCGATCTGCCGTCGGAGGTTCGGATTTGGTTTCGCAATCCCGATGGGAGCTGCGTGCAGTGCTCGATCGGGATGCTGGGGATCGATCAGAACGTCCCGGCAGCGGCCACGCTCCTGTGGGACTCCCAGTATGGCCCACGCGAGCGCGGTGGCTCGGGACCCGGGCGGGTCGCGCGCTACTGCGACCAGCGTGGGATCCGCGCGATCAGCGTCACCGGCTCCGAGACCGTGCAGTGGATCCAGTGGGCCGCGGCGACCGGCAGAGGCGCCGCGATCTCCGCCGGCTGGGCTCACGTCCAGACGCTGATGGGGTACGACCCTCAGACCAAGACCTGGTACGTCTGCGACAACAACACCCCCTGGAAGATCGACGCCTACGACAACGAGTCGTTCCTGAGGCTGCATCGTTCCAGCGGCCAGTGGGCCGTGATCCTCGATTACCCACCCCATCCTCAGCGGCCCGTCTATCAGCGGTGGTGGTGATTTTTAAACCGTTCCTTTCAGTCCCAACCGTCTCTCTGTTCATGGAGTTCCCAGTCGTGCGTCCACTCATCTTTATTGTGTTGCTGGCCTGCTTCACGCAGGCGGTATCTCTCGCGCAAAGCCCTGCTCCACTAGCGAGGTCGATCGAGGTCGACCAGGCC
>JAULUH010000269.1:0-11267 GCA_032111745.1 Anaerolineae bacterium
GGATAGCGAGCTATACTTCTATGCGCAGGTGTTCGGGTTCGAGTTAGCTACCCCCGTGGAGCCGGTGCGTATCGAGAATCTGTGACTGACTGCCACCTCGACAAGCACAGGCTCGATTTCCCGTCATGGCGGCTCATGACTCCTCCAGCTTAACCATCGCCCCTCTGGACCCTGCGGTCCAAGGTCCCCCCTTTGCGCCCTTTGCGAACTCTGCGGTTCACCCTCCGGAGTCCGTGCTCGTCAACCCTCCCCCGCCTTGATAAGTGTTTCAGGTTCAGGTGCATTTCATCACACACTCTGGGGTAGATGCTGAACTTATGGTACAATGCCCGGCATCGCGCCCTTTCTGGCGCTATGACCTTCTACCACGATCGACTGCCGCGACGGCGCTCGCATTGTGCTCACAGAGGAGCATACCATGCTGTCGAAGCCCATCTACCCCTGGCAAGGCCTTACGACGCTGCTGTTGCTGGCTCTGATCCTCGCCACCACCGGCAGCGCGCTGGCAAGTGGAGCCGCGCGCGGCACCACACCGGCCGAGACCAGGCTGGCCGTGGTCCGTTCCGGCGGTGCTCCCTTCTACGACGACTCGGGCGCAGTGACGCAGCAACTCGCCGCCGGCACGGCCCTGACCGCCGGCGGCCGCACGGCCGACAGCCGCTGGGTCCATGTGTCCACCGCCGATGGCACCCACGGCTGGGTGCCGGTAGAGCGGGTGCTCCTGTTCGGCCTGGCGTACCTGCCCGTCCTTAGCGATTTCCAGGCCCCGGCCGGCACCTCCCCGCCCGCGGTCACGGCCTCCACCAACCCCGCCCCCGCCCCCGCGGCCACGCCCGGCGCATCGCCATCCGCCGCGGCTGCGCGGCAGACGGCCACCGTCACCACGACGAATGTCCGATTGAATGCGCGCGCCGGCCCCGGGGCCGGCTTTGCGGTGATCGCCGGCCTGGCGCCCGGCCAGGCCCGCACGGCCACGGGCCGCAACGCGGCCGGGGACTGGATCCGGGTCGAGCTGCCTGCGCTGGCCGCGGGCAGCGGCTGGGTCAGCGCCAGCTATGTGGACCTCAGCGGCGACCCTGCGGACCTGGCCGTGGTGGAACAGGCCAATAGCCCAGCGCCGGGCCAGCCGGCGAGCCAGGCCGCTAGCACGGCCCCGGCCGCGACGGCCCGCCAGGCCAACGGCTTAACCGGCAAGCTGGTGTTCCAGGACAGCAGCGGGGGCACGATCTATCTGCACGACTTCGCTACGGGCGCCACGCGGGCGCTCACCCACGGCGCGGACCCGGCTCTCAGCCCCGACGGGACGCAGGTGGCGTTCTGGCGCGACGAGGAGGGCCAGCACCGGCTGTTGCTCGTCAATGCCGACGGCACCGGCGAGCGCCCCATCCTCAGCCGCGGGGAGATGATCCGCTCCCCCAGCTGGAGCCCGGACGGCCAGCGCATCGTGTTCAGCCGCGTGTCAGGCCAGGAGCGCTGCCGGGATGCCGGCTACGGCATCTGCCTGCCCGACGTGCCTCCCTACAGCTTCGTGCTGCCCCTGGTGTTGACGGACCAGTGGGGGCTGAGCAGCGTGGACGCCCAGGGCGGGAGTTTCGTCGACATCCCGTCCCTGCCCAGCGCCACCGCGCCGCAGTGGGGCGCTCAGGGGATTGTGTATGGCGGCGCCGCCGGCATCCAGCATACGGCGGAAGGTGACGGCGCTACTACGGAGGCCCTCCTCGGCGAGTATCGCTACCAGGACCCGGCCCTGCAGCCGGGCGGCAACCGGATCGTGTTCCAGAGCAAGGAGAAGGACCACTGGGAGATCTTCTCGGCCACCGACGACGGCGCGAATGTCGTCGCCCTGACGCGGCCGGCCACCACCCTGATCTCGCCGTTGCCGCAGAACGTGGCTCCAACCTGGAGCCCGGACGGCCGCACCATCCTGTTCCTCAGCGATCGCGACGGCGACTGGGCCTTCTGGGCCATGGACGCGGACGGGAGCAACCAGCGCCGCCTGCCCATCGACGTGCCGGTGGGGTACAACTACCAGGTCGAGCAGGTGGCGAGCTGGGGTCCGTGAAGGCGGCGGTGGTGATGAGGAAGGCGGCAGTCCAGATGGCAGGACAATCACCGGTTACGAGGAGCGCGCCATCATGAACGAACGGGCATGCCCCTACGCCTCGTTCAACGGCCCCGGTATGGGGATATGGCAATGACCGTTTTGAGAAGGATCCGACTATGCGGACGATGACTCTTCAGAGAAAGCCTGCGGCCTGGGGCGTGGGTATGGTGGCGGTGGCCCTGGCCGTGGTGATGGGCGGATGCGCGGCGATGGAGCGATTCGCGGCCCCCACGGAGGTGGGCGGGGAGGGCGGCGCCGCGGCCGCGGTGGCGGCCGTGGCCTCGCCGACGCCGGTCGTGGTCAGCACGCCTGCGCCCCCGACCGAGCTCCAGCCCGCCACCGAGCGCCGGCTCAACACGCTGAGCCTGACCTACAACGGCGAGATCATGGCCGATACCATCGTGCCCGTCGTGGCCGAGGGGGCAGGGCAGATCATGGAGGTGCCCGTGCACGTGGGCGACGACGTTCAGCAGGGTGACCTGCTGGTGCGCATCGACAGCACGGTGGCCGAGGCCCAACAGGCCCAGGCCCTGGCCGCCCTCCAGCTGGCCGAAGCCCAGCTGGAGCTGGCGACCCAGCAGCCCAAGGCCACGGACCTGGAGGCGGCCCGGTCCGGCGTGGCCGCGGCCCGCGCGGCGTACAACCGGGCGCTGGAGGGGGCTACTGAAGAAGACGAGCGCATGGCACTGGCCCAGCTGCGCCAGGCCGAGGCCGCGGTGCAGGTCTACCAGGGCCAGTACGACCGCATCGCCGGCAACCCGTTCTCCGCCATGATGCCGGAGGCCCTGCAGCTGCAGCAGGCCACCCTGGGCCTGGAGGCGGCCCAGGCCGGCTACGATAAGTTATTAAAGGGCGCCACCCCCGACGTCATCAGCGGGGCCTACGCCCAGCTGGCCGCCGCCGAGGCCCAGCTGGCCCGCCTGGAGCGCGGCGCGGAGCCGGCCCAGGTCAAGGCCGCCGAAGCCGGCGTCAAGCAGGCCGAGCTGGCTGTCTACCTGGCCCAGCTGCAGCTGGACAAGACCACGGTCGAGGCTCCGGCCGATGGCTTCATCTACCAGCTGGACGCGGTGGAGGGGGGCATGGCCGGCCCCGGCGTGCCGCTGGCGGTGATCTTCTCCCACGACGTCAAGATCCTGATCCCGGTGGAGGAGTTTCGCTCGCAGGAGGTCCAGGTGGGACAGCCGGTGCGCATCACGGTGGATGCCTACCCTGATCGTACTTTCACCGGCGAGGTCCGGGAGATCGCGCCCACCTTCGACCACGCCACCCGTACGGTGCAGGTGACAGTGCAGCCCACGGGCGCGGATGCCGGCGACCTCAAGCCCGGCATGTTCGCCACCGTCCAGTTGCTGGAGCAATAAGCATGAAGATCTGGGATGTCTCGATCCGCAATCCGGTCTTCGCCACCATGGTCATGCTGGCCCTGGTGGTGGTGGGCCTGCTGGCCTACGCCACCATGCCCCTGGACTTCTTCCCCGACGTGTCCTTCCCGACCATGGCGGTGATCACGGTCTATCCCGGCGCGGGCCCGGGCGAGGTGGAGGATCAGCTGACGCGGCCGATCGAGGAAGCCATGGTCACCGCGCCGGGCGTGGAGGAGGTCCAGTCGCGCTCCAGCGAGAACTATTCCATGGTGATCGTCAGCTTCAACCTGGATAAGGACATCGACCAGGCCATCCAGGAGGTGCGCGAGAAGATCGCCAACGTGCGCAGCCAGCTGCCCGAGGATATCCTGGAGCCCCAGGTGGTGGCCTACGATCCCTCGTCGCTGCCGATCATGGATATTTCCGTAGCCATGCAGGCGGGGGCTGTCGGCTCGGAGAACATCCGCCGCACGGTGACGGAGGAGCTCCTGCCCCGCCTGCAGCGCCTGGAGGGCGTGGCCGACGCCGTGGTCACCGGCGGCCGCGAGCGGGAGGTCCAGGTGCTGCTGGATGCCCAGGCCCTCAAGGCCCGCCGCGTGGCTCCCCAGCAGGTCATCGGCACGGTGGTGGCGGAGAGCTGGAGCATCCCCGGCGGCAGCGTGCAGCAGGAGGGCCAGAATCTGCTGCTCAGAACGCCGGGCAACTTCGAGACCGTGGCGGACGTCGCCGACCTGCAGATCGCCACCCCGCTGGGCGCGGTACGCCTGGGCGACATCGCCACGGTCCAGGATGGCTGGAAGGAGCAGGACGCCTACAGCCGGCTCGACGGCGAGGAGGCCGTGATCGTCGCCATCCGCAAGCAGTCGGGCACCAACACCGTGCAGGTGGCGGAGCGGGTGCACGGGGAGCTGGAGGCGATCCAGGACGAGCGGCCGGACCTCAACCTGATCGTCGTGCAGGACCAATCCACCTTCGTGGAGGAGAGCTTCAACGACGCCATGCGCGAGCTGCTGATCGGCGCGCTGATGGCCTCGCTGGTGGTGCTGTTCTTCTTCCGCAACCTGCGCAATACCCTGGTCACCGTGGCCGGCCTGCCTATCATCCTGCTGGGCACCTTCGGCGTCATGGCCGCGCTGGGCATGACCCTGAACATCGTCTCGCTGCTGGCCCTGACCCTGTCCGTGGGCCTGATCATCGACGACGCCATCGTGGTGCGGGAGAATATCTTCCGCCACATGGAGATGGGCAAGACCCCCAAGCAGGCCGCCAGCGACGGCACCGCGGAGGTGGCCATGCCCGTGGTGGCCATGTCGCTGACCATCGTGTCGGTCTTCCTGCCCATCGCCTTCGTCGGCGGCCTGATCGGCAAGTTCCTCAGCTCCTTCGGCGTGGTGGTCAGTGTGGCGGTATTGATCTCCCTGGTGGAGGCCCTGACCTTCGCGCCGATGCTGTCAGCCTACCTGTTCAAGCAGCAGAAGGCCAAGTACACCGAGGAGGAGGCCCTGGCCCTGGAGACGTCGCACGCCGGCCTGGGCCGCCTGGATCTCATCTATCGGTCGGTCCTGGGCTGGACCCTGCGGCACCGGCTGGTGACGTTCGCAGCGGTCACGGCCATCGTGGTAGCCAGCGTCTGGGTAGCCCGGGGCCTTAACCAGGCGTTCATGCCGGCGGTGGACCAGGGCTCGGTGACCATGGGGTTGGTGCTACCCCCCGGCACGGCCCTATCGGAGACCGACCAGAGAGCCCGCGATCTGGAGGCCCGCCTGCTGGCCCGCGACGACGTCGAATCGGTGCTCGCCAGCATCGGCGGCACCGGCACGCCGGAGAACGCGTCCTTCATGGTCAACCTGGCCCCGGGGGCCAGCGTGGAGGACTTCATCGCCGCGGCGAGATCCGAGCTTGCCGGCGTGCCCGGCCTCGCCATCAGCGGGGGCAGCTTCACGTCCATGGGCGGTGGCGGCGCCAGCATCCTGGGCATGCCCGTGCAGGTCACGATGCAGACCATCGGGGATCCCGAGGAGCTGAACCGGTTTGCCGTCGGGCTGGCGGAACGCCTCAAAGAGGTGCCCGGCCTGGTGGATGTGGACGTCTCCTACCGGCCCGGCAAGCCGGAAGTGTTGCTGGTGGTGGACCGCCGCCGGGCCGCGGACATGGGCATCAACATCGCCACGGTCGGCAGCACCATCCGCACCCTGGTGGAAGGGGATGAGGTGGCTACCTTCCGCGGGGAAGGCCCGGAGGCCGATATCCGGGTGCAGCTGGAGGAGCAGGACCGCGCGCAGCTGGACCAGATCCTCGACCTGCAGGTGCCTACCCAGGCTGGCTTCGTGCCCTTGCGCCAGATCGCCTACCTGGAGGAGGCCAGCGGCCCGACCGAGATCAACCGCCTCGATCGCCAGGCCGCGGTGATCATCGGCGCCAACACCTTTGGCCGCGTGCAGGACGACGTGGTGCAGGATGTCACGGCGGTGCTGGAGGATACGGAGTTTCCGGCGGGAGTGTCGTGGGCCTATACCGGCGAGCTGGCTTTGCAGACTGAGAGTTTCGACGCCATGGGTACAGCCATGCTGCTGTCGGTGGTCTTCGTGTACATGGTGCTGGCCTCGCAGTTCGGGTCCTTCGTCCAGCCGCTGATCATCATGCTGGCGCTGCCCCTGGCCGCCATCGGCGGCCTGCTGGGCCTGGCCATCTTTCGCCTCCCCCTGGACATGACGGCCATGATCGGCATGATCCTGCTGATGGGCCTGGTGACCAAGAACTCGATCCTGCTGGTGGACAAGACCAACAAGCTGCGCCGCGAGCACGGCATGGCGCCGGACGCGGCGCTGATGGTGGCC
The DNA here is from genome assembly GCA_032111745.1 of Anaerolineae bacterium. Lineage (GTDB taxonomy): Bacteria > Chloroflexota > Anaerolineae > JAAEKA01 > JAAEKA01 > JAULUH01. The sequence goes on from JAULUH010000269.1 coordinate 6,306, forward strand.
GGCCCCATTCGGCTGCGGCCGATCCTGATGACCACGTTGGCGTTGATCCTGGGCATGCTGCCTGTGGCCATCGGCCTGGGCTCCGGCAGCGACTTCCGCCAGCCCATGGCCATCGTGGTGATCTGCGGCCTGATCACGTCGACGTTGCTGACCATCCTGCTGGTGCCCACGGCGTACAGCCTGGTGGAGCAGTGGCTGGCGCGGGTGCACGACTATCGCGCGGAGCGCGCCGCGCGCCAGGCCGCCGAGCGCGAGGCCGCCAAGCGCAAGGCCGAGGAAGCCGCCGGCGCGGTGTAGGGGCGAGGCGGGCGTCTGGAGCACGAACGCACGAAGGGCCGCGGGGCTTTTGGAGCACGAACGCACGAAGGGCCGCGAAGGTCGCGAAGCACGAAGATCACGAAGGGGAGCCCACCTCTTCCATACCTACCGCCGTCCCTGCCCGTACGCGACCACGCCGACGCCCCGAGTACGCCCGTGGCGTGGTGGAGAGTCAAAGTCATTTGCGTTTACTGGCCTCCTCAAGTATCATGTCGCAAATTCTGCGAGTTTCCGTTCAAACAACATTGGTGCCACGCGATGAAGATGGGGCGCCGAGCTAAGTTTGGGTGATTTGGCCGGAGCGGGCGCCTGCGCTGGGCGGGTGGCCCGGGTTGCCTTGGTGATACGAGAGGTTGCACTGATCGCAACGAGAGGTCAACCTCTCTTTTTGTTGCTGGAATCGACGCAGATCACTGCCCTGTCGATGACTCGCGCACTGCAATGCCCTGAAAGGAGTCTGTTGTATGCCTGTAGCCCCCCCTGTCAGTTATCCTGGTGTCTACATCCAGGAGGTGGAGAGCCCGGTCCACACCATCGCGCCGGTGCCCACTTCGACGACGGCCTTTGTCGGGCTCGCCCTGCGGGGCGACCTGAACAAGGCAACGCTGATCCATAGCTTTGGCGAGTTCCAGCAGGCCTTCGGTGGCCTGTGGCTGGACAGCATGCTGGGCTATGCGGTCAACGACTTCTTTCTCAACGGCGGCAGCGACGCGGTGATCGTGCGGGTGGCCAAGGACGATGCCGCGGCCGCGACGCTGGTGCTGCCGGCCAGCTCGGGGAACCCGATCACCCTGCAGGCCAGCAGCCCGGGCAGTTGGGGCAACAGCCTGATGGCGCTGGTGACCTATCCGGTCACGACGACTGATTCTAAGGACCCCACGTATGCGATGTTCCAGCAGCACGTGGCCCAGCCCGCCGGGGTGACCGTGGAGGACCTGTTCAACCTCACCATCTACGATGCCAGCAGCGGCCGCACCGAACAGTTCGCCAACGTCACGGCCGACAAGGGCATACGGGCCATCGACAGGGTCCTGCAGCACGAGTCGCAGCTGGTGCGGGTCAAGGGCAGCGCGTCCGGGCTGGCCCGGCCCAAACTCAGCGACCCCGTGACCGATGCCAGCAAGAGCGTCTGGGACCCGGTCAACAAGGCAGCGCATACCGCGGCCGACGCCAATTCGGGCAAGGACGGCGGCCTCGACGTAGGCGACGCCGAAGTCCTCGGCAAGGAAGACGAGAAGACGGGCATCTACGCGCTCAAGGATGCCGACATCTTCAACCTGCTGGTCATCCCGCCGTACAAGAACGGCGTGGACGTCGACGTGACGGTGCTGGAGTCCGCGGTGGCGTTCTGCAAGGAGCGGCGAGCCATGCTCCTGGTGGACTCGCCCTCGGGCTGGACGACCAAGGACCTGGCCAAGAGCGGCTTCCCCATCGAGGGGCTGTCGCCCGACCCCAACGCCGCGATCTACTTCCCGCGCATCAAGAAGGCTAACCCCCTGCGGGGCAACCAGGTCGAGTCGTTCGCGCCTGGCGGCACCGTGGCCGGCGTGATCGCCCGCACCGATAGCCAGCGCGGGGTCTGGAAGGCACCGGCGGGGCTGGAGGCGACCATGATGGGGGTCTACGACTTCGACGTCAAGCTGACCGACCCCGAGAACGGCGAGCTCAACCCCCTGGGCATCAACTGCCTGCGCACGCGGCCGGGCGCGGGTCCGGTGATCTGGGGCGCGCGCACCACGGTGGGCGCGGACCAGCTGGCTTCGCAGTGGAAGTACCTGCCGGTGCGCCGCCTGGCCCTGTTCATCGAGGAAAGCCTCTACCGCGGCACGCAATGGGCCGTGTTCGAGCCCAACGACGAGCCGCTATGGGCGCAGCTGCGGCTGAACATCGGCGTGTTCATGCACGACCTGTTCCGCCAGGGCGCGTTCCAGGGTGGGTCGCCCAAGGACGCCTACTTTGTCAGCTGCGACTCCACCACCACCGCCCAGTCTGACATCGACCGCGGGATCGTCAACGTGATCGTGGGCTTTGCGCCGCTCAAGCCGGCCGAGTTCGTCGTGCTCTACATCCAGCAGATCGCCGGCCAGCTGGCCACCTAGCCAGCCCTCGCGGCGATACTACCCCCGCGCATCCTGCGCAGAAGGCAACCAGCGATGTCCGAACAAGTTTCGTTTACAGCCCAGGTCAAGGTCAGCGGCGGGCCCAGCCTGCCCATCTCCTTAACGCTCACCCCCGGCGGCTACGACAAGCTCAGGGCAACCATCCCGGCGGGGACGACTCTGGCCATGCATGTGCAACCGGTAGCAGGATTGGCCCGGCTCCTGGTCGTCACGGCCAGTGCCTACGCCGACGAGGCGAACTCAGGGCAGACCCTGGCCGTCGAATTTGGCCAGGCCGATGGCACCACCGGGGAGTTTCTGGCCACCACCCCGTCTCCCCCTCCGTCTCCTATCTCCCTCGATGGACCGCTGGTGATCACCGGCAAGGGCGTGCTGGCCAGCCTGGCCGAGGATTGGACGATGCTGCAGTTCACCAACGACTTGCCCGCAGACGTCACCGTGGACATCCTGGTCTGCCGCGAGCTCTAGGTGCCTTGGGTGCTGGCCCGGGGACGATTGACCTGCGTTTACCCTGCCTGAAGGAGCCACCATGGCTAATACCGAATTTCATACCGCCTCCTATCGCTACGACCCCTACAAGAATTTCAAGTTCATCGTCAGCTGGGACGGCAAGGCCGTCGCCGGCGTCAGCAAGGTCAGCGGCCTGACCCGCACCACCCAGGTGGTCAGCCACCGCGAGGGCGGCGACCCCAGCAGCACCCGCAAATCCCCGGGCCAGACCGAGTACGGGCCAATCACCCTGGAGCGGGGGGTCACCCACGACCCGGAGTTCGAGGTCTGGGCCAACAAGGTCTGGACTCTGGGCAACGCGGTCGGCAACGAGATGTCGTTGCAGCAGTTTCGCAAGAACATCACCATCACGCTCTTGAACGAGGCCGGCCAGCCCGCGGTGGCCTACAACGTGCTGCGCTGCTGGGTCTCGGAGTTTACGGCCATGGCTGACCTGGACGCCAGCGGCAATGCCGTGCTGATCCAATCCCTGACCCTGCAACACGAAGGGTGGCAGCGCGACCCAGGCCAGGCTGAGCCGACCGAGCCCAGCTTCTAGCCCGGCTCTTTGACGCCACCTCGTCAACCATGCGAGGCCTGAGCGCTGCCGACGTGGTGCGGGCCTGGGAGGCCGGCCGCAACCGGCATCCCGTCGACCGCGGGCTGCTGCTGCTGGCCCTGGCCTTTCCCGAGCTGGGCTGGGACCAGCTGGCCGGCCTGAGCGTGGGCCAGCGCAACGGCCGGCTGCTGAGCCTGCGCGAGGTGACGCTGGGGCCGGAGCTGGCCGGCCGGGCCACCTGCCCGCACTGCGGCGAAGCCCTGGAGTTCCAGTTCACCGCGGCCGCCATCCGCCAGCCGGAGCCCGCACGCGCCGAGTTTGCGGTAGATGTCGCAGGCTACAGCCTGCAGTGCCGGCTGCCCACCAGCCTGGACCTGGCCGCCATCGCAGACCTCCCGGACGTGGGCGCGGCCAGGCGCTTGCTGGTCGACCGCTGCGTGCTGGCCGCCAACCTGGCAGGCGCCGCAGTCCCGGCCGGCGACCTGCCCGATGCCGTCATCCCGGCCCTGGCCGAGGCCATGGGCGACCTCGATCCCGGCGCCGAGACCCGCCTGCGGCTCTCCTGCTTCAACTGCGGGCAGAGCTCGTCAATTCTCTTTGACATCGTCTCCTACTTCTGGACGGAGCTCGACGCCTACGCCCGGCGCCTGGTGCTGGAGGTCGATACGCTGGCCCGCACGTACGCCTGGCGCGAGGCCGACATCCTGGCCATGAGCTCCGAACGGCGGAAAGTCTACCTGGATTTGATCGCAAGATGAGCGATTTCCTGGCCACCCTGGCCACGCAGGCTCTCGCCATTGCCCCCATCGTGCAGCCCTGGCTACCGGCAAGGTACGCGCCTATGCCGGCCCTGGCGGGTGTGGGCACGCTCGACGGCCTGCGCGCCGGCACGGGCGGCCCGGCGCCTGAGGAGTCCCTGGCGAGTCTCTCTCGCGCCTTGCCCGCGCCCCTGGTCCAGCCGGGCGACTACGCTGCCGGCTACGCCCAGCCCTTTTCCCTGGCCCTGCTGCAGGCGCCGGCCGGACCCTGGGCCGTTCCGCTCGAAACCGTGCCCGAGCCTCCGCCAGCGGCCGGCGAAGCTCCGGCCGGGATCACCCCGGACCCCGGCCCGCAGCCCGCCGTCGCGGCGCTCCCGGCTGAAGCCGGCGCCGCCCCTCCCGCGGCGCTCGTAGCGCAGCCCGCCGTCGCGGCGCCCCCGGCCGCAGCCCCTGGCGCACCCCCACCCGCGCCGCTCGTGCCGCAGCCCGCCGTGGCGGCGCCCCCGGCTGATGCCGATGTAGCCGGCTTCCCGGCCGCAGCTCCCGGCGCACCCCCACCCGCGCCGCTCGTGCCGCAGCCCGCCGTGGCGGCGCCCCCGGCTGATGCCGATGTAGCCGGCTTACCGGCCGCAGCTCCCGGCGCACCCCCTCCCGCGGCGCTCGTAGCGCAGCCCGCCGTCGCGGCGCCCCCGGCCGCACCCCCCGGCGCGCCCCCTCC
>JAULUH010000270.1:0-2017 GCA_032111745.1 Anaerolineae bacterium
CGTGGTGCGCAACCTGGCCACCACCCACCTGCTGGACCGCCTGGCCACGGCCATGGGGGAGAAGTGCATCGAGACGCCCGTGGGCTTCAAGTGGATCGCATCCGCGATGGTGGAACACAACGCGCTGCTGGGCGGCGAGTCCAGCGGCGGGCTGACCATACGCGGCCACATCCTGGGCAAGGACGGTATCTTCGCCTCGGCCCTGATCATCGAGATGCTGGCCCGGACCGGCAAGCACATCTCCGAGCTGCAGGAGCTCGTCTGGAGCCTCACCGGTCGCCTGTATACGGTGGAGGACGACGTGCCGGCCACCGCGGACATGCGCATCGTGGTGCCGCAGCGGGTCAGCGCGGCTATTGCCAATGGCCAGGTGCCCTTTCCGGTGCTAAGAGCCTCGGAGATGGATGGCACCAAGCTGTACCTGGACAACGACAACTGGGTTCTGCTGCGCTTCTCCGGCACCGAGCCCCTGCTGCGCATCTTCGCCGAGGCTGACAGCCTGGAAAAGGCGCGGCAGCTGGTGGACTGGATGAGGCAGTACGCCCAGGCCTGAACCGCCAGCCTCCCTGGCAAGGTAAACATCATGCAACCCAAACCGCAGATCACCCTGGAGGAGGCCGCCGCGCTGGTGCCGGAGGGCGCCGTGCTGATGGCTGGCGGCTTCGGCATGACCGGCAACCCGGTGCACCTTCTGAACGCCCTGGCCGAGCGGGGCATCGGCGGCCTGACCATCATCTCCAACAACGTGGGCGAGCCGGGCATCGGCGGCGGCCGCCTGCTGCGCAACGGCCAGCTGAAGAAGGCCATCGGCTCCTTCTTCACCTCCAACCCCGAGGCCGTCAAGGCCTACCAGGCGGGCGAGCTCGACATCCAGCTCATGCCCCAGGGCTCCCTGGCCGAGGCCATGCGAGCCGCGGGCGCGGGCATCGCCGGCTTCTACACCCCCACGGGCGCCGGCACGGTGGTGGCGGAGGACGCGGAGACCCGCACCTTCGACGGCCAGACCTATGTCTTCGTGCCCGCCCTGCACGCGGACGTGGCCTTCGTGCGGGCCTGGCAGGCCGACACGGCCGGCAACCTGGTCTACCGCATGACCGAGCGCAACTTTAACCCCCTGATGGCCACGGCGGCCACCCTGGTCATCGCCGAGGTGGAGGAGATCGTGCCCGAGGGGGCCATCCCGCCCGACCAGGTGCACACCCCTGGCTGCTACGTGGACTACCTGGTGCAGGCCCACACCTCGCTGGAGGACCTGGGCAGCTCAGCCTCGGTGGAGGCCAGTGGCAAGAAGGCCGACGAGACCCGGCTGGCCATGGCCCGCCGGGCCCTGGCGGAGCTAAAGCCGGGAGATGTGGTCAACCTGGGTGTGGGCATTCCGACGTTGGTGGCCGACCTGATCACCCCTGCGCACGGCATCATCCTGCACACGGAGAACGGCATGGTGGGGGTCGGCCCGGCACCGGAGGCCGGCGGCGCGTTGGAATACCCGGTCAACGCCGGCAAGCAGCCGGTGACTGCGTTGCCGGGTGCCGCCTACTTTGACAGCGCCACGTCGTTTGCCATGATCCGGGGTGGACATGTGGACGTGGCTATCATGGGGGGGTTGCAGGTGGACGAGGCGGGCAACCTGGCGAACTGGGCGGTGCCTGGACAGCCGCTGCTGGGCATGGGTGGGGCCATGGACCTGGCCAGCGGCGCGCGGCGGCTGATCATCACCATGACCCACACCGATTCCAAGGGCCGGCCGAAGATCGTGCCCGAGTGCACCCTGCCGCTGACCGCACAGGGGGTGGTGGCAATGGTGATCACCGACCTGGCCGTGTTCGAGTACGTGGAGGGGAAGCTGACCCTGACGGAGCTGATGCCGGGCGCCACCCTGGAGCAGGTGCGCGCCGGCACCAGCGCGGCGTTCGTGGAGGCGTTGAGACCGGCATAACCGGCATCACCGCCGACGCCCAATCGCGGTGAAGATGAACGAAAGGGCATGAATGGCGGTGTGGGAAGGGCGGGCCAGCCG
>JAULUH010000271.1:0-8904 GCA_032111745.1 Anaerolineae bacterium
GGCCGCGCAGGAAGCTGTCGACCGCCGCCGCCACGTCGTGGTGCACGGCCATGCGCTGGCGATCCTGGATCTCGATCAGGGTATCGAAGGTGGGGGGGGCCTTGCGCTCCAGCACCGACTTCTGGGTGCCCCGGCGCCGGGCTTCCTCGTCGCTGAGGGTGACGCTCTCGATGCCTCCCACCAGGTCGCTGAGGGTGGGGTTGAGCAGCAGGTTCTCCAGGGTCTGGCCATGGGCAGTGCCGATGAGCTGCACCCCCCGCTCGGCGATGGTACGGGCCGCGGCGGCCTCCAGCTCGCGGCCGATCTCGTCGATGATGATCACCTCAGGCATGTGGTTCTCCACGGCCTCGATCATCACCTCGTGTTGCAGGTCTGGCCGGGCCACCTGCATGCGGCGGGCACGGCCGATGGCCGGATGGGGGATGTCGCCATCGCCGCCGATCTCGTTGGAGGTGTCGACGATGACCACGCGCTTGTGGTCGGCCAGGACCCGGGCCGCCTCGCGCAGCAGGGTGGTCTTGCCTACCCCGGGCCGGCCCAATAACAGGATGCTCTGGCCCGATTCGATGATATCCTCCAGGATATCGATGACACCGTAAACCGCGCGGCCCACCCGGCAGGTCAGGCCGACCACCCGGCCCTGCCGGTTGCGAATACAGGAGATCCGGTGCAGGGTGCGCTCGATCCCGGCCCGGTTGTCGCCCGTGAAGGCCCCGATGCGGGTGATCACATAGTCCAGGTCGGCGTCGGTGATCTCCTTGTCACTGAGGGTAAATTCGTCGTTGACAAAGCGAGCCTCGGGCAGCCTCCCCAGGTCCATGACCACCTCCAGGAGCTGGTCGGCCCGATTGGCTGCGTGCAGGGAATCTCGGATCTCTAGAGGGAATACGCTCCACAGGACATCCAAATCGTCGGTAATCTTTTGCTGTAACAAAACTGACTCACCTCATCGACACGTTTTGGACGCCAGCCATTTTACGGCTGGCGAGCTGCCGGTCAGGAGAAGTTCCGGACGGCCAGCGATGGCACGACAGCTGGCTCCGCGGCCTTGACCCGTTGGGCCAGGTGTTTGACCAGCCGGGAGCGATGCAGCAAGGGCTCAAAGCCCTGCTCCTGCAACACGGCGGTGAGGCCGCCCTGGTAGTCCCGGACGGCGCAGTAGGCGGGCCAGGGCGTGCCGCCGATGGCCTTGAGGCCCTCACTAAGCAGGGCAGCCATGCACAGACTATCGCCCGGGTCGCCGTGGAGGATCAGCCAATGGCCGCGGCGGCCACTGACCACGTGCAAGCCGCCCTGGATCTCGCCGCCCTGCTCCAGCACGAAGCTCTGTTGGTGGCCCTGCTCCCACCACGCCATCGGCATGGCCGTGGGCTCGTCCCTTTCGCCCAGGCCTTCGGCGCTCTGAACCGGCGAGGGAGTGTAGAGGCCATACAGGCGGCGCAACCACCAGGCGTCCTCCTCCTGCTGGGCACGGATCTGGCCGGCATGAGATGGCACGATCAGGGGAACCTGCAGCAGCTGAAAGATGGTCTCGTTGGTATAGATGCCAAACCCCTGCGCTCCCAGCAGGTCGACCTCGGCGCTGCCCTGGGGCAGCGTGCCAAAGAGCCTCCGCACACCCTGTTCCCCGGCGCTCTGCCCGCAGTAGGCTAATAACGCCTCCCACGTCGCGGGAGTTTCGGAGCTGTCCTCCAGACCCGGCGCCAGGAAGAGCAGGTCGGCCTCCAGGCCGCTGGGCCGGCGCAGCATCTGCACAAACCCTTGTAGCCCATGGTCGGTCTGCCACACATAGCTGGCCAGCCCGGTCCCCCACCAGGGTACCGGGGCGATGAGCGCCGTACTCAGCGCACTACGCTGGTGGATCAGGAAGTGGAACAGGTCGAGCCAGACGCCGCTGCGCTGCAACATCCGGACGGCCGAAATGTCTAGCAGCCCGAATACCCGGATCAAGACAGCCTCCTCGGCATCATCGACCACTCCTGCACACAGTAACTGGCCAGCTCAAGGGATCTGCGTTCAGACCCGCCCGTTGCGATTGTACACCGGAAACGGCCCGTTGACAAGAGAACCGGCTTTCGCGGGCTGGCCGGCTCAGTTGGGCAGCAGGTACCCTGTAGGGCCAAGGGCCATTTCCTCGATGCGGGCGTGGGTCTCCTGCATGAAGCGCAGCATCATCTGCTCGCGGGCTAGAAGCACCCGCTCGGCGCGGAGCAAGGCGGTCAGACCGGGCTGAGACAGCAGCTCTTGCTTGTCCTCCCAGGGCACCTGGAGGGCGCTGGCGGTCAGGTAGGCCAGGGTGTGGGGATCCGACGGGATATCGTCCACGTCGACCTCCGCATCGGCCACCTGGGCCAGAATGTCCATGTAGCCCTGCAGCATCCGGCGCACGGGCTCGGCGTTGCTGGCGGTTTCGCCTGTCGCATCTCGGACCAGGGGAAATGCCTCAATTTCCGCCTGCAGGAAGGGTTGATCGAAGCGCAGCCGGCGGACCTTGAAACGATGCAGGCCGAAGGTGATGATGTTGAACCGGCCGTCCGACAACCGCTCGACCTGGCGGATGTGGGCCGTGGTGCCAACATCGTGGGGCAGGGTGATGTCACCCTGGTAGTGGCGCCAGTCGGGTGTGTCCTGCCGCATCAGCACCACGCCAAAGGGCGTCTCCTCCTCAATGCACCGGTCGATCATCAGCCTGTAGCGCGGCTCGAAGATGTGCAGCGGCAGCACCTGTCCGGGGAACAATACCAGCCGCAACGGGAAGAGCGGCAACACCGTGGTGCCCTGCTCCTGATCGAAATCCCGGGCGCGTTTTCGTTCGCTCATAAGTCCTCCTGAACCATCTCCAACACATCAGTTCCATCAGTCTGCTTGGTAAACTCGCGGATGACCACGGTGGCATAGGATCCTTTGGGCAGGAAGAAGGCCAGATGCAATCCATGGTCGTCGACCGCATAGTCTATGGCCGGCAACAACAGCCGGCCGGGCCGCCTGGTGCCCTCGACGCGGGCCTGGGCGAAGTTCTGCAGGGTCAGCCCCGTTTCGGCCAGGATCGACGCTTCCAGCTCGCCGGCCGTAGCACTGGCGGCCCACATCTTGGTGCCGTACATGGGGCCGGTGAACGTGATCTCGCCGCGGGCGTAGCGGGGCTGCTCGGCCGCCGCATCTTGCACGTCGAACATGCCGCCAGTGTCAGTTTTCTTGGCGACATCACCAGCCACCAGGTGATCGAACCAGCCCACCGCCAGGCGCCGCTCCAGGTAGCAGTTGAACAGGTAGGACTGGTAGGCCGAGATCACCAGGCGGCGCAGCCATTTGTCCCGCACCCAGCCGCCGGCCAACACCTCGTGGCCCCGGGCCACGTTGGCGCCCTCGTGGCCGAAGCGCTGGGGGCCGAAGAAGTTGGGCAGGCCGTGCTCGGCCAGCGCGGCAGCAACCTGTCCGGCCCGGGCCGTCACCTCGGCCGCCGGGACGTCGAGGTCGGAAACCGTGATCCGAAAGCGATTACCCAGCAGGTGTCCCGGCTTGAGCTTGTTGCGATGGTGCTTTACCCACACCACCTGGAAGGGCAGGGCGTCCTCGATGCGCTGGACCACGGCCGGGTCGAGCCCGGGCAGGGAAAAGACCTGGGTGCAGCGGGCGTGGCGATCCTTCAGCCCGGCGTAGCCGATGTCCTGGGCCGGGAGGTCCAGCAGGCGGGCCAGGGCCTCGACGACCTGGCGGGTGGTCCAGCCCTCGCGGGTCAGGCACACATAGAGGTGCGGGCCCTCGCCGGCCGCAGCATAGAGCGGCACCTCCTCGACGACGAAATGCCCCGGCTCGGCCTTGATGTGGCCACCGCAGCCGGGCAAGACGGCGGTGATGAAGGGCAGGTGGTCGGCAGCCATCATACCAGGGGCCAGGGATAGGAGCGCCGGCTGGGATCGGGTGCCGGAAAGGTGGCGAGACCCACCAGGCGCTCGGTGCGACGGGCCAGGGCGCGGATCTCGTCCTCGCTGAGCATGCCGTCCAGCTCGCCATACAGGTCGCAGCGGATATCCAGCTGCGTGCGCAGGCCAGAGAGCTCGGCGAGCATGCTGGTGGGCAGGGGCTCGCCGGCGAAATCCCAGATCACTGTGCGCAGCTTGGGCTGGACGTGGAAACACACGCCGTGATCGATGGCCCACACGTGTTGGCTGCTGTCGAGCAGGCAGTGGCCGCTCTTGCGGTCGGCGTTGTTAATGATCAGGTCGAAGGCCGCGATACGCTGGAGGGCCAGGCGCAGCGCCGACTCGTCGCGAAAGGTGAAGTAGTGCTGTTGGAAATCAGCATTGATGAACAACTGCACGGCACCCCGGCCGTAAGGGCCGATGCGCAGCAAAGTAGGCGGCACCAGCCGCCAGCCCAGGGCCTCGCTGACCAGGAAGGCGGCAACCTCGCGGTTGCTGAGCGTGCCGTGGGGGAAATCCCACAGCGGGCTTTCACCCTGGACCGGCTTATAGACCGCCAGGCACTCCTCATCCTGGCCGCGCACGTCGGCCAGGAACGTGTAGTTGGAGCTTCCCGGCAACAGGCCACGTACCTCCAGCTCGCCGGTACGCAACAGGTCGAGGGCGGTGCTCAAGGTCAGGAATCGGGCGGGATGATCGCTCACTGCAGGATCGTCGTGGCGCTATGTCCGTTGCTGGGCGGGCAGAAATGCCCGTCAGGATCGATGGGATTGCCACATAGGGCGCAGATCGGGCGCCCTGACGCCGCCACCTTGCGGGCGTGCTTGCTTAGGGCCGCCATCTGCTCGCGCGAGGCCCAGAAGCGGCCGACGGCCGGCTCGCGCTGGCCTTCCTCTTCCTCGGCGATCATCTCCTGCAGGAAGATGACCACCAGGTTTTCCTCGGCGTCGTAGCCCAGGCCCAGCCGGCCCACGCGAAAGCGCGCGGTGACGGGGTCCAGCAGGGACATCTCCCGTTTGCCACTGTCCGGGGTATCTTCTGTGGGATACTTCTCCTCGATCTCCTCCAGCAGCTCGTCGATGCCAGTAGCCAGGGCCTGGGCGTGCTGCTTTTCGATGACCAGGGAGACAACCGTGCGGCCCTGGACACCCTGGATATAAAAGGTGCGCTGCCCGGCCGGGCCAACCGTGCCGATGGTGATGCGGCTACACGGTTTCAGATCAAACAGGTAAGATGCCATACGATGCCTGTGCCTCTTTTGATGGGGTTGGAGCAGTGCTCGGTCATGCTACCGGGGCCGGTTCTTCCTCCGGCGCTGCCGGTGGTTCCTCATGGGGCTTGGGTGGCTCGAGCCGGCCGGTGTCGTTCAGGCGCAGGAGCCGCGGCCCATGGGACGTGAAGCGGATCCAGGACACCGACGCCGTATCGACGACCAGGCGCTGGAACAGGTCCAGGTGAATGCCGGCGTAGTAGGCGACCGCGGCTTTGACGATATCGGCGTGCGAAAACACGGCGACCACGCCCTTGGGATGCAGCGTATGGAGGTAATCCAGGGCGGCCACGACCCGGGCCTGCATCTCGCCCAGGGACTCGCCGTTAGGAAAGCGGGCACCGCTGGGGTTGACCTGCACGCGCATCCATTCGGGCGTCTTAACCAGCTCCTTGATGGACTGCCCGGTCCAGTCGCCATAGCGGCTCTCGCCTACGTCCTCCAGCTGATGAACCGGCAGTTGGTGCGGGATGGCGACAGCCTCCGCAGTCTCCATGGCTCGTTCCAATGGGCTGGAGTAGATCGCCTCGATGGGCCAGGCGGCCAGGCGCTCGGCCAGGGCCTGGGCCTCTTGCTGGCCCCTGGCGTTCAGGTGCACGCCGGGAGTCCAGCCGGCCAGGCGATCGCTGCCAACCCAATCGTTGGTGGCATGGCGGATCAACAACAGATCGGTCATACGGATAGGTGTCATCCTTAGCTAGATCAGCGTTTAGATATCATAGCATAGCAGCGACCGATTCGGAAGTGCGCCAGGTTCCGAAGAGCTGCGATGCGCGCAAGGGCACCGCGAAGCGTGGCCTGGCGCGGCGGTCGCTGCCACGCCAGGCCACGCTTCGCGGTGCCCTTGCGCAATTCATGACCCCCGAAGGAGGGGCGAGAAGGGTAATCAGTCCAGGATATTGTGCTTGGTCCCGTCGCGATCTCGATCGGGGTCAGGCAGCAGGGACCACAGCAGCAGGGCCGCCAACGCGATCAACAGTGGCAGGGTCATGGGTGGGTCCTTTCGGTGCACAGAGTTGTGGGGACGACTGACGGCCGGTCCTAAGGGTTTCATGCAGGCGATGCACTTTTGTTCACCGCCGCCAGGTTCTCGTTGACAGCCTGGATGCCTTCCTGCTACAATGAACGCCAGCAGGACAGGTTCCTGCGGTGGCTGGAGGTAGAGACTTTGGCGATGCGAATCATGGTACGGCTGGGCGAGCCACTATGGAGGGCCGTTGGCGTGCAGCGGCTCTATCTGGAGTTCCCTGAGGACACGGTCACAGTGGCTGAGGTGCTGCGCCGGCTGCACGACGAACACCCGGACTTCGCAGCTGCCTATCGCGGCGACGCGTTCAGGCGCCCTGTGCCCTACAACGTGTATGTGAACGCTCGCACGGTAAGGCCGGGCGAAGAGGCCAGCCGAACACTGGCCGATGGCGACAAGGTATATTTCTTCCTGCCCGCCGTGGGTGGTAGCGTTGAGGCGGCTCCCTTGCCGCGATCGTTCTATCTGCGCCCGACCCTGGCGGTCGCCCGGTCCCTGTTGGGCCAGCGGTTGGTGCGGGTGCTCCACGGCCGGCGACTGAGCGGCCGCATTACCGAAGTGGAGGCCTATGTGGGGGAGGAAGACCTGGCCAGCCACGCCGCGCGCGGCCGCACGGGGCGTAACCGGACGATGTATAGCCGCGGTGGCCTGGCCTACGTCTATTTCATCTACGGCATGCACTACTGTCTGAACGTGGTGACCGAGGCCGAGGGATATCCGGCGGCGATACTCATCCGGGGCCTGGAGCCTTGGGAGGGCGTGGATGTGATGCAAAGCTTGCGCGGCGGGCGCCCCCGTCATGAACTGGCCAATGGCCCGGCCAGGCTGTGCCAGGCCCTGACGATCGACCGCGGCCTGGACGGGCACGATCTTACCCTGGGCACAGAGCTCTGGCTGGAGGCCGGCGCGGCCGTGCCCGATGCCGGGGTGCGCACGACGCCCCGGATCAACGTGATCGGCGACGCGCAAGCGCGGCAGGTGCCCTGGCGATGGCTGGTCAGTCCCGAGCTAGGGGCGCCGCAGGAGCGGCCGGAGCTCCTGGCGGCCCAGGAGAAAGGCGACGCCGCCGTACACGGCCACCCCGAGGAGGAGGGACAGGGCGGCAAGGACGAAGGAGGATTGGCCGGCCAGCAGCTGGCGGGCCGCCAGGAGGACGGCGGACATGGCCGCGGTGGCCACCAGGCTGCGTAGCAAGGTGCTGCGCAGCCTGGGGCCGCCGATGCCCTGCAGCCGGGGCCGGATAAGCCACAGGAGCACCACGGTCTCCAGGGTAGTAGCCAGGGTGTTGGCCAGGGCCAAGCCGCCGTGGGCTAAAGGGCGCACCAAGAGCAGGCTAAGCACGACGTTTAGGATCATGGTGGCGATGCCGATCTTCACCGGCGTCCACGTGTCGTGCAAGGCGTAGAAGGCCCGGGTGATCACCTCCAGCAGGCTGTGCGCGACCAGGCCGAAGGCGAAAAAGGCCAGCGCGTAGGCGGTCAGTGCGGTGGACTCGGCGGTGAACTCGCCGCGTTCAAGGAGGAGCTGGATGAAGGGCTGGCGCAGGATCAACAGGCCGGCTGCCGCGGGCAGGGTAAGCCAGAGGATGGCCCGCAGCGCGGCGTTGAGGGTGCTGCGCAGGGCGTCGATCTGTCCCCGGGCTGCCTGCGCGGACAGGGTCGGGAACACGGCGGTAGCGATACCCTGGGCGACGATGCCCTGGGGTAATAACATCATGAGCCACGCGTAGTTGAGGGCCGAGAGGCTGCCAGGGGCCAGGCGCGAGGCCAGGTTGGCGTTGATCAGAAAGTTGATCTGCACGGCGGCCAGGCCGAGGACCCGTGGCCCCATCAGGCGTCCCACCTCGCGCACGTCGGGGCTGTCGAGGCCGAGGGTAGGCGTGTAGACAGGCCGTCGGCGCAACAGGGCGGGAATCTGCACCAGCAGGTGAGCGACAGCGCCGGCAACCACACCCAGGGCCAGGCCATAGACGCCAAGACGGGGTGCCAGCAGCCAGGCTGCCAGGATGATGGACAGGTTGTAGAAGACGGGCGCCAGGGCAGGGGAGAGGAAGTGTTGAAAGCTGTTGAGGATGCCCATCACGATGCCGCTGACGCCGAAGATCACCGGCGTCAGCAGCATGATGCGCAGCAGCTGCACGGTCAGGGCCTGCTGCTCGGGGTCGAAACCGGGTGCGATCACCAGGCTGACCAGGGGCTCGGCCAGGATGATGGCCAGGATGGCCAGGACCGAGGTGACGATCAGGACCAGGTTCGAGACCGCGCTGGCCAGGCGCCACCCGGCAAGGTGCCGCTGGCTGGTGTCCCGGGCGAGGCTGGCGGTGAAGGTCGGGATGAAGGCGGAGCCCAGGGCCCCTCCGGCCACCAGGTAGAAGATCATCTCCGGCAGGCGAAACGCCGCCAGGTAGGCATCCAGCTCGGGGCCGGTGCCAAACTGGGCGCCGATCACCACCTCGCGCAGCAGGCCCAGCAGGCGGCTGGCGGCGAAGAGGACGGAGATGAGCCCGGCAGCGCGGGCAATCTGGCGTTGGGTCGTGGACATGCAGGGTTATGGGCCGGGTCCGATAGGGTAGCTGGGACGGCGCTTGCACCCAAGCGGAGCCCACGGAGTGATTATAACGCATCGTGAGGGGATAACAACTTCCTGGCTGCTGGGCAAAAACGGAGCGGCAGGGCTTCAGAGCA
>JAULUH010000272.1:0-2288 GCA_032111745.1 Anaerolineae bacterium
TCATGAGGTCGTAGTTGCCGTTGGCGACGTCGACGATGGCCTTGGGGAGGACAGGGATGATTTCGGTCAGGTAGAGGAAGGTGACCAGGTTGCCCACCACCTTGTCGCCCGTGAGCAGGATATCGTAGGCCTGGCCGTCGAGGGGGCTGGTGACCTGGATGGGCACGGGGTTGGCGTTGAGGCGCTCGACGGTGTCGAAGAGAGTCTGCTTGAGGTTGGGGTAGGCGGCATTGCAGGCGGCGTCCGCGGCGCAGAGGTCGATCAGGCGCAGGATGGCGTTGGTGGAGGTGACGGGCACGTGGACAAAGAAGCTCTTCTCGGCGGGGAGGACGGCGCCGACGATGGCGGTGCGCACGATCTCAGGGTAGTCGCGCATGATGGCCTGGGCCAGCGCGGAGCCGTAGGAACCGCCGTAGAGGTTGAGCTGGTCGTAGCCCAGGGCCTGGCGGATGGCGTCGACATCGGCGGCGTTCTCGGTGGTGTTGTAGGCGGAGAGGTTGTGACCCTCGGCCACCAGGCGATCGCCGCAGGCGTCGAGGGCATCGTACACGGTGCGGAGCCGGGTCTCGGGGTCGGCCTCGTCCTGGACGTCCCAATAGGCTGCGACGAACTCGGGGCATTCCAGGGCTGGCTCGGACAGGCCGACGCCTCGCTGGTCGAAGATGATGACGTCACGCGTCTCGCGGAAGGGTGCCAGGACTAGGGCGGCGTTGAAGCCGTTCTCCACGGTTTTCTCGCCGGGGCCGCCGGAGAGCAGGATGACGGGGTCGGGCTGCGCAGTGTCGGGGTTGGTGGCCTTGAGCACGGCCACGGCCAGGCGGATGGGCGGGGAGGCGGGGTCACTGCGCACGGAGGGCACGGTGACGAAGCCGCACTGCAGGGTCTCGCCCTCAGTCTCGCCGGGGGGCGGGGGGAAGGGGCAGGGCGCGGCCTCGAAGGCGGGCGCCGCGGCGGCCGCGACGGGGGTGGCTGTGGGCGCCGGCGAGGGCGGTGACGTAGGCAAAGGAACCGCGGTGGCGGTGGGAGCCATCTCCGGGGCAGCCGGGGGCGTGGGCGCCACGCAGCTGGCAAGCGCGAGGATGAGGATGAGCAGGGCGATCAGCGGGCGGGTCATGGAGGGCCTCCTCTCCCGGATGGATTGGGTGGCGTGCAGGTGGTTTGGACCACGATGGCACGAAGGGCCATGAAGGCGCGGAGCACGAAGGGCGCGGAGTGGGAGGTAGATACAGATGCTATTGTAGCACAGGATGCGACGACGAATGGAATTGCTGAGTTTGGTGGAGACGTGGTATGGACTGGTGAGAGGGTCCGGGTGTGGACGGAGAGATGCTTCACTGGCGTTGGGTGCTGGCATGGGCGGCCTGGCGAGAGCGGCGATGGGTGCACCAGCGACGGTGGCGACCAGGCCCGTTCAGCATGGCAGGGCAAGGACTACTCATAGGCCAGGGCCTGGCGGACGCTGCAGTGGGCGGCGTTGCGGGCGGGCCAGAGGCTGGCGAGGGTGGCGAGGATGAGGACGATGGCGAGCCAGAGGCCGAGGGCCAGCACGGAGAAGGTGTAGCTGAGGCCGATCTGCAGGATGGAGACGCCGACGATCTGGCTGAGCGCCTGGCCCAGGGGCACGGCCAGGGCGGCGCCCAGCAGCCAGCTGATGAGGCCGATGAGGAGACCCTCGACGATGACGATCCGCAGGATGGCGGGTGTGGAGGCGCCGATGGCGCGCAGGACGCCGATCTCGCGGGTGCGCTCCATGACGTTGAGGCTCATGGTGCCCATGAGGCCGATGCCACCCACGACAGCCAGCAGCACCGCCATGATCAGCAGGAAGACAACCAGGACGTTGAGCTGCGACATGATCTGGCCGCGCTCGGCGCTGCTGGTGAGGGTGGAGGCGACGCGGATGCCGGAGCGCTCCAGGTGCTGCTCCAGGGCCTCGGCCATCGCGGCCTGGGCCGCGGGGTCGTGGCGGTCGGTGACGGCGATGATGTTGGTGGTGCGGCCCAAGGTGCCGCGGATGAGGGCCAGGGGGGTGGTGTTCATGAAGACGGTGGGCATGGGCGGGGTACGGGCGGCGACGCCGACGATCCGCCAGGTAGTCTCCTCGCCACCCAGGTTGAGCACGATGTCATCGCCGACGGCCAGGTCCGGCTCCTGGTCCAGGAGCATGGTGTTGACGACGACGGCATTCTGGTCCTCGGGCACGAGCCAGCGGCCGGCGCGGATGGTGGGATGGATCAGGCCCGTGTAGGGCGGAGAGGCGCGCACGGAGAGGGGGTCGCTCTCCAGGC
>JAULUH010000273.1:0-4838 GCA_032111745.1 Anaerolineae bacterium
GCCACCGTCAACGGCGAGGACCTGGTGGACGCCGCCGGTGACCTGATCACCGAGGATAAGACCATCCACGTGCCCGGCATCGACCTGCAGCCCGAGACCGGCACCAACGAGCTCGGCTTCGACCTCAGCCATGAGGTGGTGGCCACGGTCAGCGCCGGGGACTACGGCCCCGTGGCAGACGTCCGGGTGGCGTTCGAGGTCGTCGCCGGCCCCAACGCCGGCCCCACCGGCTCCGGCACTACCGATGCCGCCGGGGAGACCTCCTTCAGCTACACGCCTGACGTGGAGCCCGCCAGCCTGGGCACCGACACCATCCAGGCCTGCTTCACCAACGCCGACGGCACCGTGGTCTACGGTTGTGACACCGCCGAAAAGACCTGGCAGGACACCACCCCGCCCACCGCGGCCTGCATCCCCTCGGTGAATCCTGGCGCCAACGAGCCCAAGGCCCCCGGCCAGGGCGGCCAGGGCCAGAACCAGGACGGCTTCTACATGATCTCGGGCGAGGACGTGGTGTGGCCCGCGGACACCCTGCAGATCTTCGTGAGGGACTCCGGTAGCGGCACCGTCTTCGGCCCGTTCCCGGTCGGCACCGACATCAAGTACGTGCAGGCCCCCGGCGGCACGCCCGACATCAAGCCCATGGGTGGCAACAATGGCAGCGGCAACGGCGGCCATGCCGTCGAGTGGCAGATCAAGGGTACCGGCGATGCCGAGGTCCTGGCCGTGGACGGCTCCGGCAATGTCAGCGACCCCGTGGCCTGCCTGGTGCCCCCGCCACCCCAGTAGCCCGACCATAGACGGCTGGGCGGCCAACCATCGCCTTGCCGCCCAGCCACACCAAGGGCCCGCTCGCCCCTGGGGCCCGGGCCCCCCATGATCCCTACCCCAAGCCAGGGATTTACACAACGACCAACAGGCGAGGCATGAGCCTCGCCTGTTTGGCTTCCCCCTCACCCCACCCGAATTCTACGCCGGAGTCGAGGCCTCAGCCGGCTTTTCACTGGAGTCGAGGCTTCAGCCGGTCTTCGCTAGAGCCCCGGCTGAAGCCTCGACTCCGAACCGCGGGCGAACTTTCGCCCTTGTGCACTACTTGGGCGGGACCGTGCGCACCGAGTCGCAGCCGAAGAAGCTGTGCACGTTGCCGCCCAGGTCCATCCAATCGCCCTTGACACAGGCCTCGACGTCGCCGGCCTGGATGCCGGTCTCCTGGGTCCTGAAGTGCAGGACCATGTCCATGTCCCCATCCCGAGTCATCTCGTCCAACTCATAGGAGTCCTCGATGTGGCCGCGGCCATGGGCCTCAAAGGCACCCCCGGCCTCAGTCCATACCGCATCGCGCGGCCCAAAGCGCACGCTCAGGGGGTCGATGGTGGTGGCGTCGAAGTCGATGGGCGTGCCATACTCGCCGGCCATCGTGGTCAACACGGCCACGGGGATCACCCCATTGTTGCGCGGATTGATCGAGTTGGGGTAGCTACCCGGCTTGATGTTGATCGCCACGGGCACCACGCACTCCACCTCCAGGTCCACCGAAGCGAAGTTGTTCGATGGGTCAGGATCGGTATCCTCCGGATGCAGGGGCTGGATCTCGTTGGCGAAGGTGAAGGTGTGCTGGCTGGCGGCACCGCAGTTGATGGTGAAGGTCTCCATCACCTCCCGCACCTCGTCCAGGCCGACAGCCAGTTCCTCAGAGGTGGCTACCATGGGCGTGACACTCGAGTCCGGCGGCGGGGTGGCCGTCTGGGTGATGGCCACGTCCATGGGGGCCGAGGGGCCGCGGTTGGTGATGGTCTTCCTGAGGGTGATGTCCACATCCTCTCCCACCAGGATCTCCGCCGGCGGATCCACCAGCTCGAAGGTCAGGATCTCCAGGTCGGCCACCGCCACGACCAGCGTGTCCTCGCTGGCATCGTTGTTGCTGGGATCGGGATCCAGGCCGATGCCAGCCACGGTGGCATTGTTAGTGATGGTCACGGGTCCACCGGCGTTGAAGACCAGGTCGGCATCCACCAGGGTTACGATGGTGAAGGTCTGGCTGGCGCCGTTGGCCAGAGCAGCCAGGCTGCAGGTAACCACCCCCGAGCCGGGTGCCGTCTCCGTGCAGCCGTCAGGGCTGGAGACAAAGGCAACTCCCGGCGGCAGCGCATCGGTGACCTCCAGGCCGGGCGAGTCGTCAGGCCCGTTGTTGGTCACCGTCAGCTCGTAGGTCAGCTCGGTCCCGGCGGCCACCGGGTCGGGGGAGTCGCTCTTGGCCAGCTCCAGGTCGGTCTGGAACGCGGCCCGCAAGCAGTCGAGGACGCCAAATCCCCAGTCATTGTCGAAGCCGGGTGCGCCGCGATCGGTGACCGAGGCCGCCAGCCGCGCGTTGATGCCCGCCACCGTCGCGCCGGCACCCAGCCTCTCTCGCACCAGGGCATCGCAGGACGCGGCATGGGGCGTGGCGGCAGAGGTGCCGCCAAACCGGCAGTCGCCCTGGTTGACCGCAGGACAGGTGCCCGTGCCGAAGCCACCCACGCCGCTGACCGAAACGCGGTTGGCAGCAGTCCAGGTCGGTGCACCAGTGACGGTGGCCGCTGGCCCGGCGACGGCCAGGCCGGGACAGGGATAGATTCCGCCCGGGCAAACGGTGGTCAGCCAGAGGGTGACCGGCCCACCGCTGCTGAAAGCCTCCAGGGGAACGATGCTGGGGTCGGTGCTGCCTCGGATGTCGACTGCGGCCGAGGAGGTGGCCAGGCCCGTGTAGTTGGAATCCGGGTTGAGGCTACCTGCGCGGGTTGGATTGTCCACGTTGTTCGCGCCGCCGCGCCAGCGCAGATCCAGGGTGGGGGTCGCAATGCCGGCGGGCACCGTCTGGACGTCCACCACGAGCTTGACCGGCACGTTGGGGCCTGCGCCGAAATTGATGGACACCTGTTCGATGGTATCGCCAGCGCCATTGGCCTGGACTCCGGCACTGCTGCCCAGGCAAGTAGTCAGGGCGGCATCCATCACGTACAGGTTCAGATCGGTGAAGCCGCCAGCGCCGGCCGTGGGAAAGATGGCCCTGGGCTCAGTCCACTGCAGCGTGACCGAAAGTTGCGTTCCGCCCATGCCGGGCGTCACGGTAAGGTCGAAGGTGGTGTCGCCACCCGGGGCAATGGCCACCACATTGTCCGGGGTGAAGGGACAGCCGGCGAAGGGGCCGGCCGCGCCATCGGGCCCACCACCGGTGCCCGTGGCCGCGATCCGGGCGGTGTGCTGGTTGCCCCGGTTCCCGGCCGAGGAGCGCATGGTTCCCAGGGCAATCGCATCTGGTTTCGAGACCACCTCTCTCATTTTGACCACTACCTTGTCCAGACCACCGATGGTGCCCATGGTCGCCTCGAGAAAAAGTGCTATCGATCTAGATGCGATTGCCCTGCCACGAATTGGACCTTCTCCAGGGCTGCTCAAAAGTCCCTCCACTTCACTTCCGGCGTCCGTGTTCCGCTCCGGCTCCTCTGGTCCTTTTTCCCCTCTGCGTCGTCTGCGGTAGGCTCCGAAGTCCGTGTCTGTCCGGGTTCGTCCGTGTTCTGGTGCGTGTCCGTGTTCCGGCCTGCCTGGTCACAGCCCGGAGGCGCGTCTTTTGAGAAGCCCTGCCTTCTCTTGTCTTGCTCTTCTCCTGGGGTGTACAATCTCTATAGGAGTGCTGTCCGGATTCCAGAGAGTCTGTGTCGTGCCACTTGTTGCTCTTCCTGAGGAGCCACCCAGAAATGCCAGAGATCTCCCGCTTTTGGGTATCATCATCACGATGTACAATGAAACCGGCACTCATCAGCAGCCGCATTTCCATGCGCGCTACGGTGACTACCGTGCCAGCTTCACGATCGATCCCCCGGCCTTGCTGGCCGGTGCCATGCCCCGGCGCCAGCAACACTTGGTCCTGGCCTGGGCGGAGCTGCACCAAGAGGAACTGCTTGCCAACTGGGATCGGGTAGCGCAGGAAGCTCCACTGGCTCGCATCGACGGCCTGGCGTAAGAGGTGATAGTCATGAGTAAACCCATGCCTGAGTCTCAACTTCATGACGTAGCTGACTTCGTCATTCTAGGGGACTATGTCTTGCGCGTGCGGTTCGACGACGGCACGGAACAGGATATCGACTTTAAACCGATTCTATCCGGACCGCTATTCGGCGAGCTTCGTGACCCCAGGCTGTTCCGGCAGGTCACGGTAGATCGCAACCTGGGCACGCTGGTCTGGCCGACCGGCGCGGACATCGATCCAAACGTCCTATACGACTGGCCTCAGCACGTCGATGCCATCGTCCAGCGCCGCCAGCAACGCTTTGGAGCGAACAAGGTCGTACCGGCCCAGGCCGGCTAGGGTATCCCCGCGACCCGCAAACGGGAAGAGACACGGTTGGATCGCTCCCCCCTGCCATCGCTTCGGCAGCCTCAGCCGCAGGCTCTGTGCGGCATGAGAGCCCCTTCCCCTCCCCTGTCATCGCTGCGGCAGCCTCAGCGCAGGCTCTGAGCGGCATGCGGTACGCCGCTAGCCATGCGGTGCGAGTCGCCAGCACAGGATCTCCACATGCACGACGAGACGCTTCACTGGCGTTGCGTGCGCCGACGGGCATTGGCTGCCGGCGCACGCTGCATGCGCCGACCACGTTGTCCGCCAGACCCGCTCACCGTGACACGAAAACAAACAGCCCGGGGTAGACAAGACAATCCCATTCATTATCCTGTCATCCGCCGTACTATCCCCTGGTGCCCCTGGCCGTGACCGCCCCCTTCGCGTCCTTCGTGCTTCGTGCTCTTCGTGAACCTTCGTGCGTTCGTGGTCCAGACGCCCCCTAACCTTCGTGCCCTTCGCG
>JAULUH010000273.1:4848-5257 GCA_032111745.1 Anaerolineae bacterium
AGCCATGCGGTGCGAGTCGCCAGCACAGGATCTCCACATGCACGACGAGACGCTTCACTGGCGTTGCGTGCGCCGACGGGCATTGGCTGCCGGCGAGCCACCCGTGCGCCAGCCACGTTGCCCGCCACACCCGTTCAGCGTGACACGAAAACGCCGCCCCCCCGGCTAGACAAGACCATCCCATTCATCGTCTCCTCCGCCATCCTGCCCCCCGGGTGCCCCTAACCGTGCACACCCCCTTCGCGTCCTTCGTGCTTCGTGCTCTTCGTGAACCTTCGTGCGTTCGTGCTCCAAACGCCCGCACTCCAAACGCCCCCTAACCTTCGCGCCCTTCGCGCTTCGTGCCCTTCGTGCCCCTTCGTGCGTTCGTGGTCCAAACGCCCCCTAACCTTCGCGCCCTTCGCGCTTC
>JAULUH010000274.1:0-1827 GCA_032111745.1 Anaerolineae bacterium
TGAGCCTTCCTAGCCACTTGGCGCGCGTACGCCAGGTATGCTATAGTGAAGGCAGGGATCGCCGCTATTGCTTGCCGGCGTGGACGGCGATCCCTACCCGGGCCCGTGTAGGTGTCACACCTATGCGGGCTTCCTTGTTACCGGCACCTTTGCAGCGCCACGGTACCATCCTCCAGCGCAACCCTCTCCCACTGCCGCGCGCGTTGCCAGATCGCCGCGCGCTCCGGCTCGTGGAACATGCACAGGAGCCCGGCGCCGCCGGTGTCAGAGCAGATCCCCGCGGCATAGGCCCGGCAATGGCTGTACTCGCCGAACGTGCCCTGGATGCGCCCCTCCAGGTAGTCGTGCACCAGGCGACAGGTCTGGCGCTCGTCGAACCACTTCACCTTGACGACGGGTACCGCCGTCGCGATGCCGAGATGGGCCAGCTGGCCCGGCGGGATGACGTCGATGACCTCCTGACCTGGAAGGGCTACCGTTTTGGGCACGGTCGCACCTCCTTCCGGGCAGGGGTCCGAGCCGGCTTGGGCGGCGGCCGGCGCAGGGCTCGAGCAAGCCGCTGCAGGCGCTCAGGCCAGCGGGGCTCGACGGGGACGACCTTCATGTCGCAGCGGTACTCTTGAGACATACGCACCTCCTGGAATGAAAAAGGCGGCCGTCCCGCCGGTTAGCAGGGAAGGCCGCCTCTCGCACAAGAGGTGCGATTTGACGTAAAGGGTGAGCGCGGGTTAGAATCGTGCTCAGCCTGGCCTCGCTGTTGACCCAGCGGGGTTGGGTTAGAGGCGGTCAGGTGTTCGCGCACCTGGCCGTCTCGCTTAACGGTTAGAAGAAGTCCTCGGGTTCCTCCTCCGGCGGTCCACGCCGGATCCTCGTTTCCATGCCGTACCGCACATAGTCCTGCAGCGCCGCCCGCACCACCGCCGAGATGCTCACCCCTTCGGCCTTGCACCGCTCCTGCACCTGCCGGTACAGGTCGGCTGGCACGCGGACATTGAGCCGGGTAAGCATGGGTGGTTGGTCGGACAAATGGGGCCTCATGTGGGTTAGAATGACTTACACCCAGAGTATATACCAGAACGCATGTTTTGTCAACCCCGATTCTCGCACTGTTTGCGCCAATTGGCCCGCGTGACGAGCGCGCTCGATGATTGGGCACCTCCCCAATCTCCTGGTACGGACAGATCTCTCAGGCGTTCATGTGCCGCTATTCCCATCGAGCTACCACATTGCCACCGCTATCGACCAAAACTGCCGCGTCAGGCTCGGAGTTGTTCCACACTGGCTGGCCCCGCCGGAAGCTCAGCCCGCACCACTCTGGGAAAGCTCGGTTGCGGCCAAACACCGTGAGTGGTGCCCCTTTAATGGTCTGGCTGCTGACCTCAAAGCTCGTGTCCGGTCCGCGGCGGATATTGGCTACCGGGGAGGTTACGATGGCGTAGGGCATGGTTCCCCCGCTCACGGAGCCACTCCAGAAGCCCCGGCCCGCGCCGGCAGCCTCCTGCGCGAGCGCGCGAAATTCAGCCGCGTACCTCGTGTCAGGCGAATACTCTACGGGCTGCGCCCAGCCCTGGCGCACCAGCTCGGCGTTGATGAAGGCGCCGTCCACGCTGTAGACGTAGCGGAGCAGCCGCCCGAAGTCATCCCGTTCCGACACATCAGGCACCAGGACCAGCTGAGGAGTGAGCAGGGCAAGGTTGGCCTCGGCAGCGGCGCCGAAGCCTGGCTGGCCGCGCTCGGGTGTGTCGATGCCAATGTAGCGCACAGCCTCCGGCTTTCCGGCGATCATCACATCGATGGTGTCACCGTCCACCACCTGGACCAGTTGCG
>JAULUH010000275.1:0-4670 GCA_032111745.1 Anaerolineae bacterium
TGATATCTGGAGTAGGTGGCGCCAGCGCAGGCGCGTCGAGGATGGCGAAAATGCGCTCGGCGGTGGCCTTGCCGGCGGTGCCGGCGTGGAAACGCAGGGCCATCTGCCGCAGCGGCAGGAAGAACTCGGGGGTGAGCAGGAGCACGGCCAGGGCTTCACTGAAGGGAAGGCCGTCGTTCATGAGGCGCAGGCTGACCTCCAGGGCCACCATGGCGGTGGCGGCGGTGGCGGCCCATTCCATGACCAGGGAGGTTTGGAAAGCCGTCGCCAGGATCTCCATGGTGGTACGGCCGTAGTGCTGGCTGATCTCCTCGATGTTGGCGGCCTGCTCCTCGCTGCGGCCGAACATCTTGAGGGTAGGCAGGCCCTGGAGGACGTCGAGGAAGAAGGCGCTCATCCAGCTCAGCTCGAGGAAGCGGCGCTCGGTGATGGCCCTGGCGCGGCCGCCGATGAGCGCCAGCATCAGCAGCAGCATGGGGCCGGCGAAGAGGAGCACCAGGGTGGTGGGGGGATCGAGCAGCAGCACCAGCAGGAAGACGAACGCCGGCACCAGGGCGGCCAGGGTGCGGGCGGGGAGGAACTGGGTGATGTAGTCGTCCAGGGACTCGACGCCCCCGACGGCGGTCTGGACCAGCTCCCCACTGCGCTCGGCGTTGGCAAAGGCCGGCCCGCGGGCCAGGAGCTGCTGGGAGAGGTCCTGGCGCAGGCTGTCTTTGATCAGGCTGGCCGAGCGCTGGGCCAGCACGTCGCCGGCCCAGATGGCGATGGCCCGGACGAGGAGCATGGCCAGCAGCAGCAGGAAGAGCGGGGCCACGTCGGGCAGGGGCTGGCGCTGCAGGAAGACGCGGTCGACGATGATACTGAGGAGGACGGCCTGGAGGGCGAAGAGCACGCCGGCTACGAAGCCGGTGGCGATGGCCAGGCGGAGAAGGAGGGCGGCCGGGCGACTTTGGTTGAGGAGCCGCTGCTGGACCGGGGGAGTGGCGGTCATGAGGGGAGGTATTATAACGCAGAGGCGCGCAGAGCGCTAAGGAAGACGTTGCCGGCGCGGAACGCCTTCCGGTGAGAGGAGTCGAGGCTTTAGCCGGTGATGATGCGCTCCCCGGAGCGGCTGAAGCCGCTACTACGAACCGGGGGGGCTCCCGGAGCGGCTGAAGCCGCTACTACGAACCGGGGGGGTTAGTAGCTCTCGGGGGTGAGCTTGACCTTGCCGCGGAAGATGTAGTAGACGCCGGCCGTGTACAGGAGCACGAAGGGCATGCCGATGAGAGCGAAGATCAGCATGACCGTGAGGGTGTTGGCGGCCGAGGCGCCGTTGAAGATAGTCAGGTTATAGGCCGGGTCGATCGTAGAGGGCAGCAGGTTGGGATAGAGGCCGACCGCGGCCGAGAACAGCAGCCCGGCGATCATGATGGATGAGAAGATGAAGGCGGTGAGGTACTGGCCGCGGCGCACCATCAGCCAGGCCACGACCACGGCCGCCAGGGCCGCGGCGGGAAAGATCGCCAGCCAGGGCTGTTGCAGGTAGCGATCGGCGACGGGCTCGTGGAGCAAGAGGGTCAGCCCTACCAGCACCGTGTTCAACAGGAAGAAGACGATCATCAGCCGCGGCACAGCGCGCTTGACCCGGGCCAGCAGGGCGCCGTCGGTCTTCATGCTGAGGTAGATGGCACCATGGGTGGCGAGCATGAAGACGGTGGTCAGGCCCACCAGCAGGGCATAGGGTGACAACAGGTCGAACAGGTTGGCGCCGATGTTGCCCTGGGCATCCAGGGGAACGCCGGCCATGATATTGCCGAAGGCCACGCCCAGGAGCAGGGCGATGCCCAGGGAAGAGAGGAAGAAGACCACATCCCAGGACTGGCGCCAGCGGGCCGAGGGCCGCTTGCTGCGGAACTCGATGGCCACGGTGCGCAGGATCAGCACCAGCAGCACCAGCATCATGGCGGCGTAGAAGCCAGAGAACAGGGAGGCGTAGACCAGGGGAAAGGCGGCGAACAGGACGCCGCCACCCAGCACCAGCCACACCTCGTTGCCATCCCAGACCGGGCCGATGCTGTTGAGGGATATCCGGCGTTCCTCGTCGGTCTTGGGCTGAAAGATGTGCAGGATGCCCACGCCGAGGTCGAAGCCATCCATGATCAGGTAGCCGGCGATGATGACGACGAAGAGGATGAACCAGATGATATTGAGCATGATGAGATCTCCTCCTCTATGGGATCAGGCACGCGCCCGGCGGCCGAAGATGTCCCGGAAGGTATCGGGCAGCGAGGTTACAGGCGCCCCCTCGACCTGCTCCAGGGGCTCGGGACCGTGCTGGATCTTCTCGTTGAGCAGGTAGATAAACAGGACGAAGAGGATGGCATAGAGCACCACGAACATGCCCACCGACAGGAATACCTCCAGCCCTTGCAGGTTGGGCGACACGGCATCGGCCGTGGCCAGCAGCTCCCAGACGATCCAGGGCTGGCGGCCAAACTCGGCGGTCCACCAGCCGGCCAGGGTCGACAGCTCGGCCAGGAAGACGGTGAGCACGAAGAGCCAGAGCACCGGGCGGTTCTGCCAGATTCGTTGTTTCCAGAAGGCCAGCAGGGCCCCAAACACGCCGATGGCGGCAAAGGCCATGGCCAGGCCGACCATGAGGTGATAGGACTGGAAGGTGAGGTTGATAGGTGGCCACACGTCGGGCGAGAAGGAGTTGAGGCCCTGCACGGTGGCGTTGAAATCGCCGGCGACCAGGAAGCTGAGCAGGCAGGGGATCTTGATGCCGTAGGTTACCTGGTTCGGGACGTCAACCCAGCCGACCAGGGTCATGGGGGCGCAGGACTGGTCCTCCCACAGGCCCTCCATGGCGGCCAGCTTGACCGGCTGGTACTGGCTGACCTCCACGGCGTGCTCGGCGCCGAACACCGGGATCTGGAGGATGGCGAACACCACGAAGACGGGCAGGGCGGTCTTGAAGGCGGCCGTGGCGGTTTCGACGTGGCGGTTCTTCAGCAGGTACCAGGCGCTGACGCTCAGGACGAGGGCGGCGCCGGTGATCCAGGAGGCGACCCAGGTGTGGAGGATGCGCGGCATGAACGAGGGGGTGAACACAGTGGCCAGGAAGCTGGTCATGAAAGCCTGTTGGCCGATGGCGGTCTGCTGGATCTCGTAGCCGGCGGGGGTCTGCATCCAGGAGTTGGCCATGATGATCCAGAGGGCGCTGAAATGAGCGCCGAAGGCCACCATGAAGGTTGCCAGCAGCCACATGCGCGGGCCCAGGCGGTTGCCGCCGAACAGCATGAGGCCCAGGAAGCCGCCCTCCAAGAAGAAGGCGAAGATCCCTTCGGCGGCCAGCAGGCTGCCGAAGATATTGCCGACGAAGCGCGAGTAGTCCGCCCAGTTGGTGCCGAACTCGAACTCCTGCACGATGCCGGTGGCCACGCCGATGGCGAAGACCAGGCCGTAGATCTTGACCCAGAAGAAGGAGAGCTGGCGCCACTTGGGGTTACGAGTGCGCACGTAGATGAGGCCGAACACCACCAGGATCAGGCCCAGGCCCATGGAAAGGGGAGGGTAGATGAAATGAAAGCTGGCGGTGAGGGCAAACTGCAGGCGCGAGAGAGAGATGGGATCCATAAAGCGCTCCTTTGGGAGGAAACCGGAGGAGGCAGGCGATCAACGGAACGCATTATGCCGATCTTGTGGCTTTGTGTCAAACGGCACAGGTTGATTGTGGGAATTGGAACGAGGGGGGAGGGAGGTGAGGGGATATCGAGAGGGAAAGATGACGAGGCAAAAGCCTCGCCACCTCAATCGATCCAGAATGGATTGGCCCCGTCACACCTGCCCTGGCCGGCGGCGCCAGGGTTGCGAGCCGTCTGCGGCGAAGCAATCTCCGCGATGATGACAGGAGATTGCTTCGTCCTTTCAGGATGCTACGCAATCGGCGGCCTTCTCGCAATGACGGTTTTCAGCCGGCCCTCATGCACTCTAGCAATTTGCGCTACAGGTTGCCGACGGCGCCGGCCCCGGTGGGGTCGAAGCCGGCAGGCCAGCGGGTATATGGGCTGTATTGGGCAAGAGAGAGATCGGTGTCGGCCAGGTTGGTTTCGGCCAGGTTGGCGCCGTTTAGCTGAGCCCCACGCAGGATGGCACCCTTGAGATTAGCCCCGCGCAGGTTGGCCAGAAAAAGGTCGGCATTGCTCAGGTTGGCCCCCTCAAGGTTGGCCAGGGCCAGGTCGGCGCTGTTGAGCTCGGTGTCGGAGAGGTCAGCGTGGCTCAGGTTCGCCTTGCCCAGGTTAGCGCCTGAGAGGTCGGAACCGCGCAGATCAGTTCCGCCCAGGTCGGCCTCGTAGAGACCCAGTGCGGAAAGATCGCGCTGGCTCAACAGGGGCGTCAAGCCCTGGGCACGCGCCGCGTGCACGGTCTCTCGCACTTGGTCTTCGGAGAGCCTGTACATATCTGCGTCCGCTTACGCGAAGACCCGGGTGAGCTTCAGGGCGGCCTCCATGGAGGCGATGCCGGACTGCGACCCCTTGAGGGCCTTGAGCAGGTCCTGGCACTCGGCTCGCACCTTGGGGCTGCTGTTGTCGACGATGACGTGATGGACGCCATCCCGCAGCACCCGGCTGGTGTCAGGTGTGATCAGCGCCCTCAAGATGGCGGGCATGGCGGGCTCGCCGATG